>JBBRWZ010000017.1:0-36617 GCA_038248895.1 Candidatus Limnocylindria bacterium
ATGACGGTGCACTCGCCCCGCACCGTTGCCTCCGCCGTGAGCTCGTCGCACAGCGCACGCAACGTCCCCCGCTGGTAGCGCTCGTCACGCTTGGTGATGCTGCGCGCCAGGCAGGCCGGTCGGTCGCCGAGAACGGCGAGCGCGTCGGCGAGCGTGGCGGCGAGACGATGGGGGGCCTCGAAAAGGACGATGGTGTCCGGCTCGCCGGCCAGCTCGGCGAGCTGCGAGCGACGGCGCGCGGCGGTGCGGGGTGGGAAACCGATGAACCGGAACGGGATCGCCGGCAATCCGCTGGCGGCGAGGGCGGTGGTGATTGCCGACGCCCCCGGCAGCACCGTGATCTCGAGGCCGGCCGCGATGGCGGCGCGCACGAGCGTGAGGCCGGGGTCGCTGACCACCGGCATCCCCGCATCGGTGACGAGGGCGACATCGTCACCGTCACGCAGTCGCCCGACGAGCTGCGGGGTGCGCTGCTCCTCGTTATGCGCGTGATACGAGGTCGCGCGGACCGGCAGTCCGTGGTGGCGCGCCAGCGTCGCCCAGTGCCGCGTGTCCTCGGCCGCGATCACCGCGACCGACGCGAGGAGGTCTCGGGCGCGGATCGTGAGGTCGTCGGGGTTGCCGATCGGGACGGCGACCAGGTAGAGCGTGCCGCTCATCCCCGCCACGCGCCGCCGGAGCTGCGATTCGTCATCGCGCCGGAGCGTAGCACCGGCCACCGGCCCGGTCCCCACGGCGTGCCTCGAGAGGTCCGGCGCGGCGCGGTCGCAGGGTACGATGCTGCCCGTGGCCAGCCTGATCGAGTGCGTCCCGAACTTCAGCGAGGGACGGCGCCCCGAGGTTCTCGACGAAATCGTGCGCGCCGTTGGCCAGATCGACGGCGTCACGCTCCTCGACCACAGCCGCGACGAAACGCACAATCGTTCGGTGGTGACGTTCGCCGGCGCTGCGGACGCGGTCGTGCGCGCCGCCACCGCGGCGGTGGGACGGGCGCTCGAGCTCATCGACATGGAGCAGCACGGCGGCGCGCACCCGCGCATCGGCGCGGTCGACGTGATGCCGTTCGTCCCGCTCGGCCAGACGCGCATCGAGGAATGCGTCGACCTGGCGCGCCGCTTCGGCGAGCAGGTGGCGCAGCGCTTCGACCTCCCCGTCTACCTCTACGGCGACGCTGCGCTGCGCCCCGAGCGCCGCCGACTCGCCGACGTGCGACGGGGCCAGTACGAGGGGCTGCGCGAGGCAATCGGTACCGACCCCGACCGCGCACCCGACTATGGGCCCGCTCGACTTCATCCGCGCGGCGGCGCCATCGCCGTGGGGGCGCGCAAGCCGCTCATCGCGTTCAACGTCAACCTCACCACGGATGACCTGGCCCTCGCGAAGCGGATCTCGCACGCTATCCGCGAATCGTCGGGCGGGCTGCCGGGCGTGCAGGCGATGGGAGTGCTGCTCGAAAATCCGGGGCAGCCGCGCATGGCGCAGGTGAGCATGAACCTCGTCGACTGGGAGCGGACCGGGATCCCGCGCGTGGTCCGCGAGATCCGTCGCATGGCGCTCGAGAACGGCAGCGACGTCGACCATTGCGAGCTGATCGGCCTCGCTCCCACCGCGGCTCTGCTCGACGTGGCCGCCGACGCGCTCGGGCTGCGCGGATTCAGCGTCGACCAGGCACTGGAGCTTCGTCTGTCGCGCGATCGTTGATCAGCGTGGTGCGTTCACGCGCCACCCCGGCGGTTGGCTGGTCCAACGCTTGCATGGCGCGTGACCAGGCTGCCGCTCATCAGGAATCTGCACGAACGCCCAGGAGCATCGAACGAACATGTCGCCCCGCGCCCGCGCCCAGGGGATCAGCTGGCGGCTCATGGGACCGGCCATCGGACTGTGGCTGGTCGCTGTCATCGCCCTCTCCGCCATCGCGTCGCCCGCCACGGCCAGCCAAGATTCGACACCGCGCCCCGCGCAGACCACGGAACAAGCCGCCCGCACCGTCAGCAGCGTCCCGAGCGAGGCCCCCATCGTGACGCTCATCATCGCGCTGCTCGGCGTCGCCTCCATCACCGCGCGGCCGGCCGGCCGCGCGGTGGCCCGCCGCCACACCCGCTGAGCGCCCCGGGTCCCGACCACGGCTCGGCGGTCGGGTAGACTGCCGGGCCAATGTCCTCGCTCCGAGAAGCGCTCCGCCAGGCCGTCGTCGACGCACGCGACCACGCCGTCGCGGCGGGCGATCTACCGCCCCTCGACGCCGGCGCGCTGCCGCCGTTCAGCATCGAGCAGCCGGCGCGGCCGGAGCACGGGGATCTGGCCACCAACGCGGCAATGCAGCTCGCGCCGGCGGCCCGTCGCGCACCGCTCCAGATCGCCCAGATGCTGGTCCGCCACCTCGTCCTGCCCCACGGGATCGCCGACGCCACCGTGGCGGCGCCGGGCTTCATCAACGTCCGCTTCGACCCGGCGTGGGTCGCCGGCCAAGTGGAGGCGATCAGCCGCGCCGGCACCGGCTTCGGGCGCATCGCAGTCCCCCAGCCGCAGCGGATCAACGTCGAGTTCGTCAGCGCCAACCCGACCGGGCCGCTGACCATCGGCAACGCGCGCGGCGCCTTCGTCGGCGACCTGCTGGCGCGGGTGCTGGAGGCGGCCGGGCACGACGTCACGCGCGAGTACTACTTCAATGACGGTGGCGCGCAGGTCACCAACCTCGGCCGTTCGGTGTTCGCGCGGCGCACCGGCGGGGAGATTCCGGAGGACGGCTACCACGGCGACTACGTGGCCGACCTGGCGGCACGGGTCCCGGATGACGTCTGGGCGTCGGCCTCCGCCGCGGCGGAGCCGGGCGAGCGCCTCGGCACCTGGGCGGCTGAGCAGATCCGTGCCTCGATCGAGCAGAGCCTCGCGCACCTCGGCGTGCGGTTCGACGTGTGGACCGGCGAGGGCGCGATCCATGCCGCCGGCTGGGTCGAACGCGGCATGGGGCAACTGCGCGACGCGGGCCATCTCTACGAGTCGGAGGGCGCCACCTGGTTCCGCTCGACGAGCTGGGACGACGATCGTGATCGAGTGGTGCTCCGGTCCGACGGACGGCCCACCTACTTCGCCGCCGACATCGGCTACGTCGCCGAGAAGTTCAGCCGCGGCTTCGACGAGCTCATCTACCTGTGGGGCGAGGATCACCATGGCAAGGTGGCGCGGGTGCGCAATGCCGCCGCCGCGCTCGGCTTCGATCGCGAGCGCGTCCAGATGATCCTCATCGCCTGGGTGCGCTTCATCAGGGATGGCCGCGAGATCGGCGCCAGCAAGCGATCCGGCGAGTTCATCACGCTCGATGAGCTGCTGGCGGAGATTGGCGCGGATGCCGCACGCTGGTTCTTCGGCGCGCGCGCGACGACGAGCGGCATCGACTTCGACATGGACCTCGCGACGGCGCAGAGCAACGAGAACCCCGTCTACTACGTCCAGTACGCCCATGCCCGCTGCTCGTCCATCCTCCGCACCGCCGCCGACCGGGATCTCGCGCCAGACCAGACCGATGTCGCCGAACTGCTGCGCCACCCCGCCGAGCAGGCGCTGATCAAGCACCTGCTGACGCTGCCGGACGTGCTGGCCGCCGCCGCCGCGCGCCGCGAGACGCACGAACTGCCGCGCTTCTGCCACGAGGCGGCGAGCCTCTTCAGCCAGTTCTACCGGGACTGTCGGGTCCTGAGCGAGGACGCCGCCCTGACCGGCGCCCGCCTCGCCGTGGTGGATGCGACGCGCCAGGTGATCGCCAACGCCCTCGACCTGATGGGCATCTCCGCGCCAGAGACGATGTGAGGCTGGTGCCGCCTCATTCTCCGGCCGCGGCGATGGCGTCCAGCAGCCCCGCGTCCGACGCCTGCAGCACGAGCACCTCGGTGGCGGAGGTCCGCTCGAATCGGCCGGGGAGCGGAAGCGAGCCGACCAGGTCGCCGTAGGTCCTTTCGAAGTCATCGGCCTGCGCACTGGCGTCGAACGCGATCCGCCAGGCCAGCGCAACGTCGCTGCCATCGGTCGCCACGCTGGCCCGGTCCCCACCCCAGCCGGCGGCGGCGTCATCGGCATCGGCCTGGTCGGCGCCGAGCGCATGCAGCCAGATCGCGATCATCGCCTCGCCGATGGTCGTCGACGGCACATCGGTCCAGCCCGCGCCGAGCGCCGGCGCGAGGGCGACCTCGCTGACCTCGATCGGTGCCTCGCCGGCGGTGTACTTCGTCGGGTGGAGCACCTGCTCGGTGGAATCCGGCGGGTCCGCATAGGCAGCATCGACCGCATCAAAGCCACCGTTCTGGTACAGCCCGGAGACGAAGTTCGCACCGGCCGCGTACGGAAACGAGAGCTGGGCCACCATCCAGTCGGGGATGCCGCTCATGTCGGGGACCGGCGTGCCCGCCACCTCGGCCAGCCCGGCGGGGTCGTTCGCAATCGCCCACAGCACCATCGCCAGCGACGCGTCGCCCTCGACCAGGCCGAGCCGCGCAAGGTCGCGGTCGTCCTCGCCGACGGCATCGGTGTCGAGCGCATCCAGCCCGAACGCCCCATCCTGGAGCGCGTGGGTGTACTCGTGCGCATACGTGATCCGCGCCAGCGCGTCGACGCCCGCATCCGAGACGACCACCATGCGCCGCTGCGTGTCGTCGTAGAAGCCGATCACCTGGTCGGAGAGGAGCTGCAGCTGCAGGGCCGCGACATCCTGGTCGGTGGTGAGGAGGCCCAGCGCGCGGAGCACCGCGTTGTCGGCATCGCGACGTGCCTGGGGGTAGTCACGATCGAAGCTGGCCTTCAGCTCGGCCACCAGGGCGTCGTGACCGATGAGCTCCGCCGGACCGATGTCGGGGGCCGGCAGGAGCCGGATGGCGCGAACCTCGTCCTCGATCCCCGCGAACACGGTGACCGGATCGGCGTCGGGCGTCGCGCCGGGCGACACCGCACCGCCGGTGGGCATCGGCGTCTGGGCCGTCGCGGGCGAGCTGCTGGCCAGCGGCCCGAGCGCGATCTGAGCCCCCATCCCGCGCAGCGTGAGGACCGCCACGCCCGCGATGAGCAGGACGATCACGAGAAGGGCAACGGCACGTCGTGCGAGCGGCGACATCGGTCCCATTGTCGCATCGCCACCTTCCGGGCGAATCGTTCACGTTTCTTATCGCGGCCGGGTGTTTGGCATTCACCTGGTGGCCGTAGATTCAATCCTGCGAGATGGAGATCCAGTGAAACGGGTTTCTACCTCCACCCTCCCTCCTTCGAGCGCCGGTGTCATTGGGCGGGCACCGGCGCTCGTGCGTTTCCCGCATAATCGGGCCACCGATGGAAATCACCTGGTACGGGCGCGCCTGCTTTCGTCTGAAGGGTCGCGACGCCACCGTCATCACCGATCCGTGCCCCCCGGCGACTGGGTTCGTGGCCGGCAAGCATGACGTGGATCTGCTGACCATCAGCCACGACCACGCGGACCACACCTACACCCGGTCGATCACCGCCCGCCTGACGCTGACGCGCCCCGGCGAATACGAGTCGAGTGACGTCCTCGTCACCGGCGTCCGGACCTTCCACGATGGCGTCGGTGGTACGGAGCGCGGCGAGAACATCGTCTTCAGCGTCGAGCTCGACGGCGTGCGCGTCGCCCATCTCGGCGACCTTGGCCACCTGCTGACCGAAGAGCAGCTCTCCGAGCTCGGCCCCGTCGACGTCCTGCTCGTCCCCGCCGGCGGCATCTACACCCTGCCTCCAGCCGAGGCGGCCGAGGTCGTCTCCCAGATCGGTCCGAAGATCGTCATCCCGATGCACTTCCAGGTCGACGGCGGCTCCACCGACCTGACAACGCCCGAAAAGTTCCTGCACGAGATGGCCGTCGAGCCGATCCGTCAGCCCAAGGCGCAGGTGACGCACAGCTCGCTGCCCGACGAGACGCAGGTGGTGCTTCTGGAGGCGCGCGGCAGGACCGGCTGACCTATCGTCGCGACCTAGCGCTGCCGCAGCAGGACGGCCCCCGTCGAGCAATCCGACGGGGGCCCTTCGCTACCCGGAAACATCGGTACCGGCGCCTGCTGGTACCTGGTACTGGTCGCAGACGGTGCGCCACCGCAACGGATCGGCGAACACTCTCGCACCGGACCGCACCAGACCTCGGCTGAGGCCACCAACGAGGGTGTCCGAAGGTACTAGTCAAGTTGGTAGCGACCCCCGTACCGTCCGGCTATCAAACCGATAGCGATCGGATCCGTCCAGGGGGCTGGCGTCCCGATCGACATAGCAAACAACTCCGCGGCTGGCTGCTCTGCGGCGGAGATGAAAGGGACGAATGACCACCATGACCACCGGATACCGGCGCACCCTCACCACGGGGCTCTCCACCATCGCACTCTGTGCCAGCGTCGTCGGCCTCGCCGCTCCGGCGCTCGCTGCGGCTCCGCACGTGACGACCGGCGCCCCGATCACGGTCGACGGCAGCTTCGCCGATTGGACCGCCACCGACTTCTTCGCCGAGATGTATCGAGCGGGGAAGGCGGACAAGCCTGTCGAGTCACACCTTTACCTCCGCTTCGACTGCGACGCGCATGTCCTGTATGTGGGCGTCAAGCCGGTCGAGGACGTGACGATCATCGCGTCCGACGGCGACAACTTCGTCAAGTTCGGCAACACCGACAAGCGCGTCGACGGCTCGGATGCCCCGGCTGACGGCACCCAGCCCAATTTTGCCTATGCACCAAACGGCGAGGGCTGGGAGGCATCCTTCTCCCTCGAGCCCGGCGATTACGCTGACCTCAACGTCCACGCCCAGGTAGAGGACGAGGGCAGCCAGACATCGGCGCTCATCGACCGATCCATCGCAATCTCGATCGCCTGCGACGCACAGTCCTCGCAGCCCGAGAGCTCGCAGCCCGAGAGCTCGCAGCCGGAGTCCTCGCAGCCCGAGAGCTCGCAGCCCGAGAGCTCGCAGCCGGAGTCCTCGCAGCCCGAGTCCTCGCAGCCGGAGAGCTCGCAGCCCGAGTCCTCGCAGCCGGAGAGCTCGCAGCCCGAGTCCTCGCAGCCGGAGGAGAGCACCAGCGGTACCAGCACCGAGCACCCGACGCCCGTCGAGAGCGAGTCGCCCGCAATGACGGCGCCTGAGAGCACCTCACCTGAGCAGACGGTCGCCGGCTCGACCGGAACGCCGGAGCAGACGGTCCAGGGCGCGACCGGCACGCCAGGGTCGAGCATGGGTGACACGGCAGCCAAACCGGCTGGACGCACCACCACCGGCGGGGCCGCGACCTGGGGCCTGCTCCTCATCCTCTCCGCCGGGGCGCTCGTTGCAGCGCAGCGACGGCGGTGCGAGGACGTCGCCTAGCGCGCATCGGCCAACCCACGGCCGCGGAACCGGGAGCACCGGTCCCGCGGCCGCATCGGTCCATCAACAGACCGGAGATGCCAGTCACGCTCGAATGTGCCGGGGGGTGATTCGAGCCCGAACCGACCACGCACTCATCCATCGGTCCGCGGGTGACCTGTCACTCCCGCCCCGACCCGGGCTCAGGGCCACGGCCCCCCCCGCTTCCTCATCCATTCATTCAGCACGTCGGTCGCATGACAGGCGACCACCAGGTGCCAAGGGGACATCACATGACTCGAACAACGGCATTCAGTCCACTCCGCGCATTTCCCGTACTCATCGCGCTCATCTTCAACGTCATCATCGGACCACTCTCCCCACTGACGGGCGCTCTGTCGTCCGTCGTGCAGGCCTCCGACGTCGTGGTCACTCAGGACACCAGCACGAATGGGTGTAACGGCGTCCGCTCCACGCCCGGCAGCGAGAACACGAACAAGCGCCTCATCGCCGGTTCACTCGAGCCCGGCGGCACAGCGACGTTCGAGATCAGCTACCCGGTTGATCCGGCCGACGTCGCCGGCCGAACCGAGTTCGAGATCACCGATTGCGTCTTCATCGAGGGCGTTGCCGTCGCGAAGTATTTCGTGCACTTCGTGCCGAACACCGAGAACTACGTCCTCACCTTCACGCTCGTCATCCCGTCTGACGCACCGGTGGGCGACGAGTACTGCAATTACGCGAAGACCACGGCCGCCCCGTCCCAGTCGCAAGCGAGCAACCGGAAGGCCGGTCCCGCCTGCTTCCTCATCGGCGGCGACCTGCTCATTCAGAAGACCGATGCCAGCGGTGCCCCGCTTGCCGGCGCGACCTTTGCAGTCGACTGCACCTGGCCGATGAGCCAGGCCACATTGGCCGCCACCGTGGTGACCGCCCAGCCGAACGGCAGCGTCACCGACGGCAACGACGCCAATGGCTCGAACGACGCGAGCGAGAGCTTCTCCTCCGCCTCCGGAGGCGTGCTCCACGTATCCGCCACGACCGGCAGCGCCGGCACCGTCGCGGTTGCCGCACCAGTCGGCTCGTCGTGCCTCTTCACCGAAACGAGCCCACCGGCCGGCTACCAGGCCGATCCGAATGACCTGAGCGAGATGCTCGTCGTCACCAGCGGACAGCAGCAGACCCACACGTTCGTGAACACGCTGCCGCCGGCGCATCTCACCATCGTCAAGGACCTCACCGGCAAGGTTCCCGCGTCGGCATGGGCCTACGGCGGCGACCTCGGCAGCTTCACGTTGCCGGCCGGCGGCGGCTCGACCCAGGCGTACGAGCTCACCGCCGGTGCCTACACCGTCACCGAGACGACGAAGGGCGGCTACAACGTCAGCGTCAGCTGCTCGAACGACGACTCCGGCGATGCGTCGGTCACGGTGGACCTCGCGCCGGGGGACGATGTCACCTGCACCTTCTATAACGTTGCGCAGCCCGGGTCGATCCAGATCATCAAGTCGCTCGACGGAGCGGCACCGGCCACTGCCTGGGGCTACACCGGCGACCTCGGCGGCTTCACGCTGCCGGCGAGCGGCGGTCAGACCACATTCAGCGACCTGGCCGCGGGCCAGTACGGCGTCGCCGAGACGACGAAGGACGGCTACGCAGTACACGTCAGCTGCGATTCCGGCGAGGCCGGAACCGCAGGCGTGAGCGTCGACCTCGACCCGGGCGAGAACGTGATCTGCACGTTCTTCAACGTGGCCGCGACCGGCGTCGTGCTCGACAAGAGCAATGACGCCGAAGTGAACGGCGAACCCGGCGCAGTGCGTCGCGGCGACAGCGTGCACTTCGTCATCGGCATCGACATCAGCGGCAACGACGCCACGGATGCAAGCGTCACGGACACCCTGCCGGGCGGCCTGACGTACGTCAACGGCTCGGCGGACCCGACGAGCGGCTTCTCGATCAACGGGCAGCAACTCACCTGGGACGCCGGTGACCTGGCGATCGGCCACTACGACTTTGCCTACGACGCGACCGTCGACGGCGACGCGAGCGGTCGGCTCACCAACCTGGGCTGCATCGACAGCAACGAGCAGCCGCAGCAGCTGTGCGACGACAGCAGCGTGGACGTCACGCCGCCGGCCGTCGACATCGCGAAGGTCAACGACGCCGAAGGCCCGGTCACCCGTGGCTCGACGGTGCACTACTCCCTCACCGTGACCGTCAGCGACGGGCCGGCACACGACGTCGTCGTGACCGACGCGCTTCCCGACGGGATCACGTACAAGACCGATACGGCCAATCCGTCCAGCAGCGTTGCGCTGAGCGCTGACGGCCGGACACTGACCTGGATGGCGGGCACGCTCGCCACCGGCACCCACACGTTCACGTACGACGGACTCGTCGACAACGACGCGCCCGTCAATGCGGACATCACCAACGTCGGCTGCGTCGCCGCCAGCGATGACGAGGTCGACGACACGGCCCATGCGATCTGTGACGAGTCGACCGTCACTGTCGTCCCCCCGACGATCACGATCGACAAGTCGAACAGCTTCGAGGACGAGTCGGTCGTCCGTGGCCAGGTCATCGATTACAGCATCACGGTCACCGTGATGGATGGGCCGATGCACGGCGCGGTCATCAGCGACACGCTCCCCGACGGCCTCGACTACATCAGCGGCACCGGCTCGCCGGCGCCGACCGTCGTGGCCGGCCAGACGCTGACGTGGATGGTCGCCGAGCTCGCGACCGGCTCGCACACGTTCACCTACCAGGCGACCGTGGAGAGCGACGCCGCTGGCTCGTTGACCAACCTGGCATGCGTCGACACTTCGGAGGTCCCCGACGAGCTCTGCGACCAGACGAGCGTCGACGTGACGCCGCCGGCGCTCGATATCGTCAAGGACAACAATGCCGAGGGCCCGGTGGCTCGCGGCTCGATCATCGACTACACCCTGACAGTGACCGTCACGGACGGACCGATCCAGGGTGTCTCCGTCGCGGACACCCTCCCCGCCGGGCTGACGTACGTCGAGGGCTCGGCCACCCCGTCCTTCGCGTTCGCGTCGGACGGACACCATCTCGCGTGGGCGTTCACCGATCTCGACACCGGGTCGTGGACCATCACGTACCAGGCCCTGGTCGACGGCGATGCCGTCATCGGTGAGCCGCTCGTCAACACCGGCTGCGTGACGAGCGACGACGACGCGCAGGACGGACTCATCTGCGATGACTCGCAGATCGAGGTCGTGCCCGCGGCCGTCGCCTTCGACAAGAGCAGCTCGTACGAGGGCGAATCGGTCCTGCGGGGGCAGGTCATCGATTACACCCTCACGGTCACCGTCGAGAACGGCCCGGTCCACAATGCGGCCGTGACCGATACCCTCCCGGCGGGCCTGACCTACGTCGACGGCTCGGCCGACCCGTCCTCCGCATTCGCGTCGGACGGGCACCACCTGGCGTGGGCGTTCATCGGTCTCGACAACGGCACGTACACCATCACCTACCAGGCGATGGTCGACGAGGGCGCGAGCGGCACGCTCCCGAACCTCGCGTGCGTGGACGTCGATGAGACCGATGCGGCGATCTGCGACCAGACGGTCGTCGAGGTCCGCGTCCCAACGCTCGTCCTCGACAAGGCAGCGAGCACGGACGAGGTCCAGTTCCAATTGGACGCCCAGGGCAACCTGCTGTCGGTCGACCCGGCATCAGTCACCTGGACGCTGACCTGGACGCTCAGCGACGGCCCGGCCACCCACGCGGTGATCAGCGATCCCCTGCCGGAGTTCCTCTCCTACGTGGACGGCAGCGCGAGCGATGGCGGTGTCTATGACGCCGCGACGCGGACGTTGACGTGGAGCTACGACAGCCTGACCGATGCGAGCGGCAGCGTGACGTTCGAGACGACGGTGGACGCTTCGGCGCCCGAGACCGCGCCAATCGAGAACGTCGCGACCATCCGCTCGGACGAGACGGCACCCGACGAGGGACGCGACGCAGTTCGCGTCACCTCCCAGTCGGAGCAGGGCAGCACCGGCACCCCCGTGCCGTCCATCCCGAACACCGGCGTGACGGCCATCCCGGCCGGCCGGCCGGTCACCATCCCGCTGGCGTTCCTGGTGATCCTCTTCCTGGGATCGCTCGGAACGTTGGCCACGGTCAACGTGCGCTCGGTTCGCCGACGCCGCTAGCCCGATCCATCCTCCGGGGCGGGCGCCAGGCCCGTTCCCGGAGGCATTGATCCAGCCCCCCTGGCAGAGACGGGGCGGCGGCCACGGCCGTTGCCCCGTCTTCTGGCGTCCGGGTCCGGGCCGCCTCGTCAGGTACCTGCGGGATCGGTCGACTGTGGCCCGTGCGGAGTCGGCCGCGGAGTAGGGACCGCGGACGGCTTCTGCGGTTGGCCGCGCGGAGTCGGCCGCGGTGGCGGTGCGGTTGCCACGGTCGCGTGCGGCGAGGCCGGCGAGGTGCCGTTCCCCCCGGCGGTGCCGTTCCCCCCGGCGTTGCCGTTCCCCCCGGCGTTGCCCTTGCCGTTGCCGTTCGTGCCGGTCGCCGGCCCGTGCGATTCGATCGCATCGCGCGCGGGATCCAGCTGGTGGGCGACCCGCGCATTCGCTGCCGCCGGCGCGCGCGCCAGGACCGCATCGAGGGCGTCCAGATGGGTCTCGACCCGTGCCGCGACCTCTGGCGTCAGGCCATCCACCGCATCGAGCTGCTCTTCGGTCACCGTCACGCGCCATGCCGCCTCCTCGGCGGCATGCCAGCGGCCGGACGATGCAGCCTGTGTCAGCTCGCGTGCCCGCTCCTCGAGCGACATCGCCAGGAGCTCCGCCTGCAGCTCCGGCGGCGCGATCGCCATGCGGAGTGCCTCGAGTCGGAGCTTGATCGGGTACAGCGGCTCGTCGGGGATGGCCGACTGCGAGAAGGCGCCGACGCTCGTGGCGCTGACCGCGAGCAGGACGGTGCTGATCAGGACGCCACGGCCGATGGGCGTCATGCCGTGTCGCTCACCTGGCAGCGACATGCCCTCGCGCGCCGCAACGTGCCTGCTGAGCACGATGCCTCGGAGCCGGCGCGCGAAGCGCGGATCCAGCTCGAGCTCGGTGCCGTGGCGCAGCATCGAGCGCAGCGCCGGATCATCCGGCGCCGAGTCGATCTCGACCCGACGGAACGTGATCTGGTGGTCGCTGCGCCTGCGCGTGGATCCCATCGCCGCGCCTACCCCTCCTCGGTCATCGTGCGGCGCAACGAGGCGATGGCGCGGAAGGTGAGCCCGCGGATCGTTCCCGCGCGCCGACCCATGACGATGGCTGCCTCCTCCGCGGAGAGGCCGGCAGCGAAGCGCAGCGACAGCGCCTCCTGCTGGTCGGCGGTGAGGCCGCGGATGGCCTGCCGCAGCTCACGGATCTCCTCGGTCAGGACGCTGATCTCCTCGGGACCATCCTCGCCCGGCCGCTCGTGGAGCGGATCGAGCGGCTCGTGGGCGCGGTCGCGGCGCAGATGGTCGATCACCGCGTTGCGCGCGATCCGGTAGGCCCACGCCTGGAACGGGCGACCGCTGGGCCGATAGCGCGGCAGAGCGCCGACGATTCGCTCGAACACGAGCTGGGTCAGGTCCTCGGCATCCTCGCGCCGCCGAACGCGCAGGATGATGTAGCGGTAGATCGGTCCGACCAGCTCGTCGTAGAGGCGGCCGAGCGCCTCGGTGTCGCCGTTGCGGGCGGCGATCGCCAGCTCGTCCACGCCGGCGTCGTCGGCCAGCTGACGGCGCTCAATTCCCGGGCTCGCCGGCCCGACGGGCTGGCCGGATCGCGGTGGCGCAAGGATGTCCATGGGGCGGGGCATCAGACTATGGGACTGGTCCTGCTGAACGTGCGGGCAACGGTCACGCCCGAGGGCGGGCACCATCGTACCGCCCGCATCACGCCGGTGGAATGGGACCCGGTGCGTCGCCGCACCGCCCGTCAGATGATCGCGAGCTCGCGCCCGACCCGCTCAAACGCATCGAGGCAGGCGTCGAGATCCTCGGTGGTGTGCTCGGCGGTGACGATCGTGCGCACGCGACTCTTCTCCTCGGGGACGGTCGGGAAGCCGATCCCCATTGCGAAGACGCCCTCCTCGAAGAGGCGGTCGCTGAGCCGATGGGCGAGGGCACCGGCCCCGACGATCACCGGCGTGATCGGCGTCTCCGACGCTCCCGTGTTGAAGCCGAGGCCGTCGAGACCCGCCTTGAAATGCCGCGTGTTGGCCCACAGCCGCTCGATAAGCTCCGGCTCGGACTCGAGCACGTCGATGGCCGCCAGGCATGCGGCCGCGACGGCGGGTGGGTGCGAGGTCGAGAAGAGAAACGGCCGCGCCTGGTGCTCGAGCACCTCCCGCAGCGACCGCGGCCCCGCGACGTAGCCACCCAGCACGCCCACCGCCTTCGACAGCGTCCCGACCTGTACGTGGACCCGGCCATGCAGGTCGAAGTGGTCCACCGTCCCGCGACCGTTCCGGCCGAGCACCCCTGAACCGTGCGCGTCGTCGACGTACACGATCGCGTCGTGTGCCTCGGCGGCCGCGACGATGCCGGGCAGGTTGGCGATGTCCCCGTCCATGCTGAAGACGCCGTCGCTGATGACGAGGATCGTGCGCTCGGCACCTCCCGGCGCCGCCCGCAGCTCCGCCAGCACGGTCCGCAGCGCATCGGTGTCGCCATGCGGGAAGACCTTCCGTTCGGCCTTGGTGAGACGAATCCCGTCAATGATGCTGGCGTGGTTGAGGGCGTCGGAGACGATCGCGGCCCCGGCCGGGGCAAGGATCGGAATGACGCCCGTGTTGCAGGTGAAGCCGGATTGGAAGGTCAGCACGGCCTCGACGTGCTTGAAGTCGGCGAGGCGTGCCTCGAGCTCTTCGTGAAGTGACATCGTGCCGGCGATGGTGCGCACCGCGCCGCTGCCCGCCCCGTAGCGCTCGACCGCCTCGATCGCGGCGGCGCGCAGGCGGGGATGCGTCGTCAGGCCGAGGTAGTTGTTGCTCGAGAGCGTGATCACCTCGCGACCATCGATGACGCAGCGCGCCTTCTGCTCGCTCTCCACCACGCGCAGGCGTCGATACACGCCCTTGGCGCGGAGCTCGTCGAGCGTCGCGTCGAGGAAGGCCAGCGGGTTGCGGGCATGGGCGGTCGCGGGAATCGCGGTCGCATCGGTCATGGAAGAAGCACCACCTTTCCAGCATGCCGGGAGGCGATCAGCTCGAAGCCGCGCTCCCAGTCGGCGAGGTCGAATCGATGGGTGATGATGGGCGTGACATCGAGCGCACCCGAGCGGAGGAGCGCCTGCGTGCGCTCCCAGGTGTCGTACATGCGGCGGCCGTAGATGCCGAGCAGGCGCACCCCCTGCTGGATCACGCGCTCGGAGAGGTCGACCCGCACCGGCTCCCCGAAGATGCCGAGCAGGCTGATGCGGCCGCCCCGATCGATCGCCGCCAGGGCCTGGTCGAGCGCCGCGGCGGCGCCGCTCATCTCGAGCACCACCTCGACGCCGTCGCCGCCGGTCACGTCCCGGATCGCCGCCAGCGTCCCCTCGTCGGCGGCGTCGAACGCGTGCTGCGCGCCCATCGCGCGCGCCAGCTCGAGGCGGTAGTCCTCGGTATCGGTCGCGATCACGATCGATGCGCCGGCAGCCCTGGCGATGCCGACGGCGCACAGGCCGATCGGTCCGCAACCGGTGACGAGCACGCTGCGCCCCTCGATCGGCTCGGCGAACGCGGCGTGCACCGCGTTGCCCATCGGCTCCTGCAGCGCCACCACCGCGGGGTCGAGGCCATTGCTCTCGATGGCGTTCTCCTGCGGCACGACCACGTACTCGGCAAAGCCGCCGTCGACATGCGCGCCGATGACGCGAAGGTTCCGGCAGAGGTGCGGGTCGCCGCGGCGGCACACCGAGCAGGTCCAGTCGACGAGGTGGCTCTCGACGCCCACCAGGTCGCCCTCGCGCACCCGGGTCACGCCGGTGCCGGTGGCGACGACCCGACCGGCGAGCTCGTGGCCGAGGATCGTCGGTGGACGGAGCACGTCCTGCGCCCAGGCGTCCCATGTGTAGAGGTGGTAGTCGGTGCCGCAGATCGAGGCTGCCTCCATGCGCAGCAGCACCTCGCCCGGACCCGGTACGGGGATGGGGCGCTCGATCAGCTCGGCTCCGGGCGCGGGGCGCGTCTTCGCGAGCGCCCGCATGGTTCGCGGCGGGGCGGCGGCGGTCATCGGTCCGAGTATAGGCGCGGACGGCGACGGCTCCGTCGGGCGCGCTCAGCCACCGACGATGGGATTCTCGAGGTCACCGATGCCATCGATACGGCAGCGGACCACGTCGCCAGGCTGCAGGAACTGCGGCGGGTCGCGGTAGGCGCCCACCCCGCCCGGGGTGCCGGTGGCGATGACGTCACCCGGCTCGAGCGTGATGTTGACCGAGATGAAGGCGATCACGGCGGGAACGTCGAAGATCATCTGGTCGGTGGTGGCGTCCTGCCACAGCTCGCCGTTCACCCACGAACGGAGGCGCAGGTCACCCGGGTCCCCGATCTCGCCGGCGCTGACGACGGCGGGACCGATGGGCGCGAACGTGTCCGATCCCTTGGCGCGCAGCCACTGCCCGTCCTCGCGCTGGTGGTCGCGCGCGCTGATGTCGTTGAGGATCGTGTAGCCGAAGACCGATGCGAGCGCATCGTCCTCGCTGACGCGGACCGTGGTGCGCCCGATGACGACGGCGAGCTCGCATTCGAGGTCGAGGCGGGTCGTCGACGGCGGCCTGACCACGGGCTCACCCGGCCCGACGACAGCGTTCGCGAACTTGGCGAAGATGAGGGGACGCGTCGGCAGGTCCGCGTCCTGCTCGGTGACATGCGCGCGATAGTTGCGCCCGACGCACACGATCTTGCCGGGCCGGGGCACCGGACAGATGATGCGCACCGCCGCCGGGTCGTGGGTCCGCAGCGTGGCGCGGTCCGGATCCAGCTGCGTCAGCTCGCCGAGACCGCCGATCTCCTCGATGCCGTCATTTGTCTGGCGGCCGAGGCGCGGCCCCTCGCCTGCGTCGAAGCCCACGAAGCGCATCGGTCAATCCTCCGCGAAGTACGCCCGCGCGCCTGGCCGCAGGAGGGCGATCACCAGCACCGCCGACACGACGACACCGATCGGGATGGTGAGCAGGTACCAGCCGGATGCGGCATCGGGCGGCATCTCGAGCAAGGCCGGCGGCAGTCCGGCCAGGATCGGGACCGGGAGGAGGCTGATGCCGAGCGCGAACCGATGCGCGATCCGCTTGCGCTGCAGCGCGACGGTGATGCCAAAGAGGACCAGCGCCAGCTCGAGCATCATGAAGATCCCCAGCAGGCTGAACGGGGCGCGCTGGCTGAAGTCGGTGAAGTCCACGATCCGCGGGAGCAGGAGCCCGGTGACGGCGAGGAGCAGGAATGCCCAGCCGAACCAGAGCAGGACGCCGAGCGGGGTGCGCTCGTCGGTGTCGGTCGGCATGCTGGCGATGGTACGCGACGTGTGCGGGTGCGGATACACAGACCGGCTGGACGGCCCTCGTGGCCAACATGATCGCCGAGGGATGGCCCGTGGGGCGCTAGGGCTAGCATGGCGTCGTGGACTGGCTGCGCGACCTCTTCGAGACGAACCAGATCGTGGTGCTGTCCATCTACGGCCAGGTCTTCTTCGTCATGGGCCTCGCCATCGCGCTCCAGCGGCGCCGGCGATCCGAGCTGGCACTCGCCCGATCGCTGCCCTGGCTGGCCGCGTTCGGCATCACCGACGCCTTCGTGGCGTGGGGGTATCTCTTCATCCCCATCCAGTCGGGGTTCCTCCCCGCCGGGCTGATCGAGACGCTGCTCTGGCTGCAGCTCGTCCTGCGCGGCGTCGCGTTTGCGCTGCTACTCCATTTCGGCGCCGAGCTCCTCTGGGCATCGCGCCGCGGCACGGCCGCCGAGCTGGCCGGCGGCCCGCGCTGGCGCCGCGCGGTGGCGCCCATCGCCTTCGCCCTGTGGGCGGTGGGCACCATCGCCACGAGCATGCTCATCGGCTCGTCGTACGCCCCGTCGGCCGCCACCTGGCTCCCCATCGAGCGCATCGGGCCGGCCGTCAGCGCCGTCGGAGCGCCGCTCGCCGTGGGCGACGTGCTCGCCCGCTGGATGCTGGCACTGCCGGGGGCGGTCGCCGTCGTCATCGGCCTGCGACGCAGCGCGAACGCACTCGAGCCGATCGTCCGGCCCCCGGTCGGCGGGGCGCTCCGCTTCACGGCCGCCGCATTCGCTGTCTACGCCGTGCTCGAGGGCTTCGTGTCGGCGCCGGCACCGTTCCCACCTGCGTCGGTCCTCAACAGCGGGGTGGTGCTCGACATGCTGGGGGTGCCGATCGAGGTCTTCCGCTCCATCATCGGCCTGGCGATGGCGGTCGGCGTCATCCGCAGCCTCGACCTGTTCGAGCAGGAGACCGATCGGCGGCTCGCGGAGGCGCGACGGCGCGAGCTGCTGGCCAGCGAGCGCGATCGCATCGGCCGCGACCTCCACGACGGCATCATCCAGTCGATCTACGCCGCCGGCCTGCACCTCGAGGAGGCGCGGGCGCCGGGCGCGGAGCCACAGCAGCGCATTGGTCTCGTCCTCGACGAGCTGGACCACATCACCGGGGAGATCCGTCGCACCATCTTCGACCTGCGCAGCACCTCGCTCGATGCTCGCGACCCGGAACGCCTCGTGGCGGGCGTCGCCGATGAGCTGCGGGCGCACGGCCTCCTCGACATCACCCTGCGCGTGGAGGGTGCGTGGCGGCCGCAGCTCACCGAGGAGCAGGCCGACCAGCTCCGGCACATCGTCCGCGAGGCCCTCTCCAACGTCCTGCGCCACGCCGCGGCGACCCACGTCGAGCTGCGGCTGATCTGCGAGGCGGAGACGCTGCAGCTGGAGATCCGCGACGATGGCCGCGGCTTCGATCCCGACGGCGCGACGGGGGACGCGGCGACCCGGAGCCAGGGGCTCCCCAACCTCCGCGGTCGAGCGGCGCAGCTCGGTGCCAGCCTGCGGCTCTCGAGCGCCCCGGGGCGCGGCACGTCCCTCTCGCTTACCATGCCAGTCGCAGCAGAACGCCGCGAACCATGACCAGCACCCACGGCGGCTCCGCCGCCTCCCCCACCGCCTCCGACGAGATCACCATCGTCATCGCCGACGACCACGAGGTGGTCCGCATCGGGCTTGCCGCACTGCTCGACCGCCAGGCGGGGTGCTCGGTCGTGGGCGAGGCGGCATCCGGGAGCGAGGCGGTGCGCCTCGTCCGCGACCTGCGGCCCACCGTCGCCGTCCTCGACATCCGGATGCCGGACGGCTCCGGGACCGATGCGTGCCGCGAGATCACCCGCGACGTGCCCGGCACGGCGGTCGTGATGCTGACGAGCTACGCGGACCAGGAGGCGCTGTTCGAGGCGATCGCGGCGGGCGCCAGCGGCTACGTCCTGAAGCGCATCGGCAGCGATGAGCTGGTGCATGCGGTGCGAGCCGTCGCGGCCGGCGAATCGATGCTCGATCGGGCGGTGACGCGAACCGTCCTCGAGCGGCTGCGCGCGACGGCCAACGACGAGGAATCGGGCGCGTTCGCGGAGCTGACCGAGCAGGAGCGGCGCGTCCTGGCCGAGGTCGCCACTGGCGCCTCGAACCGCGACATCGGCGTGCGGCTCGACCTTGCCGAGAAGACGGTCCGCAACTACGTCTCGAGCATCCTCGCCAAGCTCGCGCTCGAGAGCCGCGCCCAGGCCGCGACCTACGCCATCCGCCATCGACTGCGTGAGCTGCGGCCGGCGACCGATGGCTGAGCTCGCTCGCCGCGGGCGGTCGCGCGGGGGGCGCCGCATCGCCGTCATCTCCGCCCTCGCCGGGGTGCTCGCGCTCGGCGCCTGCAGCTCGACCAGCCCGACCCCGTCCGCGCTCGACACGCCGGCCGCCAGCGTTCCGGCGGCGACGGGTACGCCCACGGTGCATCCCACCGCGCGGCCCACCGCCACGCCGGCGCCCCCCTACTCGCTCGACCTGCCGACCATCGTCGAGCCGCGCCAGGTGCAGGTCGAGGTGGTGCCGGCGCTGGAGGGCGACGGCGGCCAGATCGACGTCAGCGTGACGAACCTGTCGGACACGAAGATCACCGAGATCGTGCTGCGCTGGTCGACCGAGCTCGGCGACAGCCTCTTCCTGGCGCCCTTCGTCCCCAGCGCGGAGCGCGTGCTCGAGTTCGCCCCGCCCCTCACGCTGAGCACCAGCTGGACGAAATGGGTGGAGGGCCCCGGTGAGGAGGGTGAGCCGGCCGGCACCACGTCGCTCGGCTACGGACCGCTCGACCCGGGCGTGACGCTGCAGATCCCGCTCTTCGTGACGCGCCGTGCGGAGGGGCCGGTCGGGTTCGACCTGCAGCTGCTCGACGACGAGAAGCTGCTGCGCCTCGAAGACGGCACGCCCGCCGAAGTGCGCGTGCAGACGCCGTGAGCGGACCGTACCCGTTTCTCCCGACCTGGACGGATCTCGACCCCGAGCTGCACGCCCGCCTCGCCGCCGCCATCGATCCTGATCGCCGCATCCTGGCCGCCATCGAGCGCATCGTGCCGCTCTCCGGCAAGCGCGTGGCCGATGTCGGCACCGGCATCGGCCAGCTGCCGCTCCTGCTGGCGCGGCGGACGGGACGGACCTACGGCATCGAGGAGGACCCGGCGCTCCTCGAGGTCGCGCGCCGCCGCATCGCCGAGGTGCACCAGCCGAACCTGCGCATCGTCGAGGGGCGGCCGGACGCGCTGCCGCTGCGCGACGCCGCCGTCGATGTCGTACTGACCGGGCTGATCGAGCCGGCCGATGCCTCGCTGCCGATCGTCAGCGAGATGCTGCGCGTCCTGCGGCCGGGCGGCACGCTGATCGTCATCGGCTACTACGGTCGGGACGACGTGGCCGCGCTGCTGGAACCGGAGGTGGTGCGACACGCGATCGATGCGACGCGGCGTCGGTCGGGCTGGTGGCTGCGCAACGCGTTCAAGATCAAGGTCGTTCACACGCGGCTCGACCTGCGCGATGACGCCACGGCCCAGGAGCTTCTCCCGCGCCTCTACGGCGACCGCGGCCGTGCCTCCCTGATGGGCCCGCACGAGCCGGTGCTCGAGATGAAGCTGGCGCTCCTGCATCGGTCTGCCGACACCGCTCGCTGATTTCGCGGC
The DNA here is from genome assembly GCA_038248895.1 of Candidatus Limnocylindria bacterium. Taxonomy (GTDB): domain Bacteria; phylum Chloroflexota; class Limnocylindria; order QHBO01; family QHBO01; genus JAICQM01. Next base: position 20,536 of record JBBRWZ010000017.1, read on the forward strand.
GAGGCCGCGATTTCGCTACCGAATCCGTGTCGAACGCGCCCTTGCAATGCGCGCCGCGCGGTCCTATGATCAGCGCGGTCGGAAGCCAGGCTCTTCTCCCCCCGGAGCCTGGCTTCCGGCTTTTTTCATGTCTCGGGGCAGGCCTGCGCGCGATGCGATAATGGCCGCCACCGTACCGAACGAGCTCCGTACGCCGCAGCATTGCCGCGAGCGTCCACCACTGGAGGCGACACCGTCGATGGCCACCACCACGCCACGCATGAAGATCACCTACGCCACCCTCTCCGCCGACAACGAGGAGCTGCAGGCCGCATTCGACACCGCGGTCGAGGAGGCGCGCGGGATGCTCGGCCGAACGTACCCGATGCTCATCGGAGCCGAAGAGCGGGCCGGAGTGGAGACCTTTGACGATCGGTCGCCGATCGACACGGACATCGTGGTGAGCCGCTTCCCGGTCGGCACGCGGCAGGACGCACGGGATGCCATCGACGCCGCCCGCGCGGCGCAGCCGGCGTGGCGGTCGCTGGGCTGGCAGCAACGGCTGGAGCTCCTCCGCGCGGCCGCCGAGATCATCAGCGAGCGCCAGTTCCTCTACGCCGCGCTGATGAGCTTCGAGGTCGGCAAGAACCGGCTCGAGGCGCTCGGCGACGTCGAGGAGACGGCGGACCTCATCCGCTACTACGGCGACACGATGGCACGCCATGACGGGTTCTCGCAGCCGATGGGGTCGCTCTCTGACGAGGAGCACACGCGCAGCGTCCTCAAGCCGCACGGCGTCTGGGCGGTGATCAGCCCGTTCAACTTCCCGATGGCGCTCGCCGGCGGACCCGCGGCGGCGGCGCTGATGGCGGGCAACACGGTCGTCCTCAAGCCCTCGTCGGATGCCCCGCTGATGGGCTACCTGTTTGCGAAGGTGCTGCTCGAGGTCGGAGTCCCGGCCGGCGTCATCAATGTCGTCACCGGCCCCGGCGAGTCGGTGGGCGCCGAGCTCGAGGAGAACCGGGGCGTCGATGGCATGGTCTTCACCGGCAGCTATGACGTCGGCATGCGGCTGTACAAGAGCTTCACCCGCGATTATCCGCGGCCGATCATCACCGAGATGGGCGGCAAGAACCCCGCCATCGTGACCGCCAACGCGGACCTCGACATGGCTGCCGAGGGGGTCATGCGGTCCGCCTTCGGCTTCGACGGGCAGAAGTGCAGCGCCAATGCGCGCGTCTACGTGGACCGGACGGTCGCCGAGGCATTCGTGACGAAGCTGGTGGACCGGGCACGCAGCATCACGGTTGGTGACCCCACCGACCGGGTGCACTGGATGGGCCCGGTCATCAACGAGCGCGCGCTGCGAACGTTCGAGACCGCCGTCGACGAGGCGCGTCGGGACGGGGCCACCATCCAGCTCGGCGGCGAGGTGCTCCGCGACGGCGACGCCGCCCGCGGCTACTTCCCGACCCCCACCGTCGTGACCGGCCTGCCGCTCGAGCATCGGCTGTTCCGTGACGAGCTGTTCGTCCCATTCCTGGTCGTTGGCGAGGTGGACTCGCTGGACCAGGCGATCGCCGAAGCGAACGGCAGCGACTACGGGCTCACCGCCGGCATCTTCACCGAGGACGAGGCGGAGAAGCGCGAGTTCCTGGATCGCATCCAGGCCGGCGTCATCTACGTCAACCGCCGGGCGGGGGCGACGACCGGGGCCTGGCCGGGCATCCAGAGCTTCGGCGGCTGGAAGGGCTCGGGCTCGTCGGGGAAGAATGGCCTCGGCCCGTACTACGTCCAGCAATTCCTGCGCGAGCAGTCCCAGACGGTCATGGGTGACGAGCCGGCGGAGCGTTGAGCCGATGATCGACAACGGGCAGGCTGCGATCGATCCGGACGACACCGCCCTGGAGCCGCTGCTCCTCGACGAGGCGACCGCGGTGGACCCGTCGGGCTGGTTTGCCGTGCAGCTCCGCTACTCGTATCTGCTCGGCGCCGAGGGAGCACCGTACCTGGTCGAGGACCGGGTCGTGCTCGTCGACGGCGATGACGAGGAGGCGGCGCTCGGGCGTGCCGTGGAGATCGCCCCCGAGTACGAGGACGAGTTCGAGACGGAGGACGGCGCCGTCGGCCAGATCCACTTCGACGGGATCGTCGCCCTCAAGGAACTCGACGACCCGCCGGCGACCGGCACCGAGGTGTGGCACGAGCTCATGGCGCCACCCGGCGTCGACACGGCGGTCGGCAACGACGGCGAGGCACTCCCCGCCCTGCGCCCCACGGATCTTGCCTTCCCACGCGCACACGACGACTGAGCGTGCGGCCGCCGAGCTGGCGGCGCGCCGTCTATCGTGTCGCCCGCCCCATCCTGTTCCGATTCGACCCCGAGCGCATCCATCGCCTGACGCTGCGCGCGCTTGCCGGCACGGGGACCCAGCCCGCGGGACGGGCCGTCGCTGCGGCAGTCGGTGGCGTTCGCGTGCGCGAGACCGATGCCATCCAGCTGATGGGCCTGCGCTTCCGAAACCGCGTCGGCGTCGGGGCCGGCTTCGATAAGGACGCGGTGGCCCTCGCCGGCTGGGCCTCGCTCGGACTCGGCTTCATGGAGGTCGGCACAGTGACGCCGCTCCCCCAGGCGGGAAATCCGCGTCCCAGGCTCTTCCGCCTGCCGGCGGATGGCGCCCTCATCAACCGCATGGGGTTCAACAATGACGGCGCAGCCGGCCTTGCCCGCCGGGTGATGCTCGCGCGGCGCTCGTTGCCGCGCGGATTCGTCGTCGGCGTCAACATCGGCCGCTCCCACGCCACCGCTCCCTCCGCGGCGATCGACGACTACCGGGCCGCCCAGCGGCTGGTGGCACCGGTGGCGGACTACCTGGCGGTGAACGTCTCGAGCCCGAACACGGCCGGACTTCGCGACCTCCAGGACCCGGGCCGGCTCGCACACCTGCTCGACGCGCTGGCCGATGCCGGCGAACGTTCGGGAAGCCGCTGCCCGATGCTCGTGAAGGTCGCGCCGGACCTCGACGCGGTCCACCTCGACGAACTTGTCGCGATGATCGTCGACTCTCCGGCGGCCGGGCTCATTGTCGCGAACACGACCCTCTTCCGCGATGGGCTCCGCTCCGCTCCCCCGGTGACCGGCGAGCGCGGCGGGCTGTCGGGCGAGCCGCTGTGGGGACGCTGTCTCGACGCGATCGAGCGCGTTCGGACAACCGGCGGGGCGCGGCTCGTGATCGTCGCGTCGGGCGGGATCTCGAGCGGCGCGCGAGCGGCGGCGGCGATCGAAGCCGGCGCCGACCTCGTCCAGCTGTGGACCGGCCTCGTCTATCACGGTCCGGGACTCATCGGCGAAGCGGTGCGCGCCATCGCCTGAGGCGTCCGCTGCTACCATGGCCCACCTAGCCAGAGGCGCGGGCAGGACGCGCCGCTCCGATTCGGAGTGCATGGTCATGACCACCCAGACGACGACCGCGGCTGCCGCTGCGCCGCGCATCGTCACCGACCTGCCGGGCCCGCGTGCCCGCGCCCTCATCGCCCGGGACGAGGCGGTGGCCAGTCCATCGCTCACCCGCGCGTACCCGCTCGTCGCCGAGTCCGGCGCCGGGGTGACTGTCACCGATGTCGACGGCAACGTCTTCCTCGACTTCGCGGCCGGCATCGCGGTCTGCTCCACCGGCCACAGCCATCCATCCGTGGTGGAGGCCATCAAGGCGCAGGCAGACCGGTTGATCCACATCGCCGCCACCGACTTCTACGAGCCGCGCTACACCGAATTCATGGAGCGCCTCGCCGCGATCGCCCCCTTCGAGGAGAAGGCACGCGTCTTCCTCACCAACTCGGGGACCGAGGCGGTGGAGGGGGCCATGAAGCTCGCTCGGTACCACACCCATCGGCCCGGCATCATCGCCTTCGAGGGCGGTTTCCACGGCCGCACCATGGGCGCGCTGTCGCTCACCAACTCGAAGGTGAAGCAGCGCGCCGGGTTCGGGCCGCTGATCCCCATGGTGCACCACGCCCCATTCCCGCGGGTCCGCGCGTGGCGCGAGGGCACCGGCGGCGACGGGTCGGCCGAGCTCGACTACCTCCGGACCACGCTCTTCGGCCGCCAGATCGCGCCGTCCGACGTCGCCGCCATCGTGATCGAGCCGATCCAGGGCGAAGGCGGCTACTTCCCGGCCCCCGCCTCGTTCCTGCGCGCGCTGCGCGAGATCTGTAACGAGCACGGCATCCTGCTCATCGCCGACGAGATCCAGTCGGGGATGGGGCGCACCGGGCGCTGGTGGGCGATCGAGCACGCGGGCATCGAGCCGGACATCATCACGACCGCCAAGGGAATCGCGTCCGGCATGCCGATCGGCGCCTTCATCGCGCGCGACTCGGTCTGGACGTGGCCGCCGGGGGCCCACGGCTCCACGTTCGCCGGCAACCCGGTCTGCGCCGCCGCCGGCCTCGCCACCCTCGATCTCATCGAGACGAGCCTGCGCGACAACGCGGCTCGCATGGGCGAGCGGCTGCGGGCCGGTCTCGAGGCGGTCGCCGGCGGCACCGACGTCGTGCGCGACATCCGCGGCGTGGGGCTGATGATCGGCGTCGAGTTCGCGACGCATGCGGCAGCGGAGGCGGTCCAGCAGGCGGCGTTCGAGCGTGGGCTGCTCGTGCTCGAGTGCGGCGAGTCGTCGCTGCGCTTCTCGCCGCCACTCATCGTGAACGCAGACCAGGTCGACACGGCGCTCCGGCTCTTCGGCGAGGCGATCGATGCCGCGCACCACCCGCAGCGGGGCGTCGCCGAGACCGGCGGCTGACGGGGCCTCGGCGACCGTTCAGCTGCCGTCGAGGAGGTCGGAGAGGCTGGTCACCGTCAGCCCGCGCTGGCGCAGGCCGGGGACGATGATGCGAATGGCGTCGAGCGTGTTGTAGCCACCCAGGTGGAACAGCACGTTCGACCCGCCCTGCGCCTTGGTGATCACCTTGGCCGCGATCTGCTGGGCGGTCGGTCCGCCCTGCGACTCCGGCTTCCAGTCGATGGCGTCGATGTCCCACAGGAACGTCTGCGTGTAGCCGACACTGGCCGCCGCCGACGTCACCGCGTCGTTGATCGAGCCGTACGGCGGGCGCCAGTACGGCTGCGGGTTCTGGCCGGTACCGGCGCGCAGGATGGCCTCGGCATCGGTCAGCTGGGCGCGGATGAAGTCGGCGGTGGGTGGTCCGCCGGTCTGACATGGTGCCGTCGTCGGCGAGCCCGATCCGCCGCGGACGAGGTCGCAATGGTGCATCGTGTGGTTGCCGACCTCGAAGAGCTCCGGATGCGAGCGGATGATGGCCATCACCTGCTGCCCCTGGGGACTCTGGGCCATGACACCGGTCGCGAAGATCGTGGCGCAGACCTCGTTGGCGACGAGGAAGCTCATGATGTCGACCGCGGGATCCATCCGCCCTCCCATGTCGAACGTCAGTGCTACCTCGGCCCCGGCATTGGGGATGCGAGCGTAGGTCACGACCCCGCTGCCGGAGCGCGTCCCCGCCGTGCAGCCGAGGCCGCCCACGGGCGGCGGGATCGACGGGCGCGGACTGGCCGGCGGCGTCACGACCGGCGTGGGTGCCGGCGTCACGCCCGGGACGTCGGCGACCTTGAGCTCCCACCCGGCCTCGAGCCGCCCCGCATCGGCAGCGAGCGCCGGGTAGCGAGCGGCATTCCACGCCTGGAGCTGAACGGTGGTGGTCCCGAAGCGCAGCCCGATGCGGTAGAGCGTGTCGCCGCGCTGGACGACGTAGGTGGTCCCCGACGGCGTCGCCTCGGGCGTTGGCGGCGGCGGCGTAGTCGGCGCCGCGCTGGGTGACGCGGTCGTCGGGTCGCTCGACGCAGGGGCGTCCGTCGGATCGCCGCTGGACGTCCCCGCCGGGCTGGGTGTCAGCGCGCCGGTCGCGTCCGGGCTGGAGAGGCCGGGCTTGGCGGTGGTGCAGCCGGCCACCAGCAGCAGCGCGGGCAGGAGCGCGCTCACTCGCGATGCGCGCGGGGACATCGCGGTCAATTCGGGTTGTAGTCGAGGTCGGCGGGGCTGACCGGCGGCAGCGCACCGTCCGCCAGCAGCCGTGACTCGCGACGCAAGAGCGTCAGCTCCGCGCGCAGCCGCGTCGCGCCATCCGGCAGCTCGAGCAGCTCCTGCTTGCGAGAGAGCTCGATCTGGAGGACACCGCCCACGGCGTAGCTCGCCGCGAGGGGATCATCCGGGAGTGAGATTGGCTTCAGCACGTCGTCCAGGGAGCGGGCCACTTGTTGCACCTCGTCGTCTGCGTGACGCAGAGACGCGGTAGAGGCCACGAATCGTTTCACCGTGGCCAGGTAGGCATCGAGTGCGCCCTGCACCTGGCGGAGCAGCGCCGGGGTCGCGGCGCCGTCGAGCTCGGGTAGCTCGTCGGCCTGCACCACCGCGTACGGGCCGCTCCGATCCACGACGCCGAGCGCCGCGCGGGCGACCCCGACGGCGATCAGGGCCCAGCGACCGTCGGGGAACTGCTCCGCGGTGTGTACCTCGCAGATCGTGCCCACCGAGCGGCCGAGGGCCGTGTCGTCACCCGCCTCCTGACCCTGGGTCAGCATCGCCACCACGAACCGGCCCCCATACGGTGATCCATCCGCCAGAATGTCGCGCGCCATCGCCCGATACCGCTCCTCGAAGATGTGGAGCGGCAGCGGCAGGTGCGGAAACACCACCGAGTGGAGAGGAAAGTACGGCAGGCGCATCGGCGCCGATGCTGGCACCTCGCCGTACACCGCGCAAGCGGACCAGCTCGCGCGCGCGCCTCGCGGCGGCTCGCCAGGTGCGCTCGAGATGCGCGTATGACCCGTCGCTCACCAGCTAGTGGACAACTGCGCGTGTGGCGAGGCGTTGGGCGGCTGTACGGGGTGCGTGGCGGTGACGGGGCCCGAACGCGCGGTCCAGCGCCGCCACTTCACGCTCAGGACATTGGCCGCCGGCCGGGCGACCCGGAGCGCGGCCCGCTACCGCGCACCACGCGTGCGGTTGGCACGCCGCGCGTCCGCGAGTGGACAACTGCGCGAGTGGTAAGGCATTAGCCGGCGGGCGGGAGCGGGACCGAGCGGCGAGGGGGCGGGCCTGCCACCGTGCACGGCGACCTCGGCTAGCATTCCTGCGTCATGCGCGCCTTCATCGGTCTCGGCGGCAACGTGGGCGAACCCCGGGCGGCGTTCGTCTCGGCGGTCGGCGAGCTGCGAGCCCTCGGACACCTCGTCCGGGCGTCGAGCCTGTACACCAGCGCGCCGCGCGATCGAGTTGGCCAGCCCGAGTTCACCAATGCCGTGGTGGAGCTGCAGACGGAGAACGAGCCACGCGACCTCCTCCTGCTGTTGAAGCGGATCGAGCTTGCGCTCGGCCGCGATCCGCAGGGAGCCCGCTTCGGGCCCCGCACCATTGACCTGGACATCCTGGCGCTGGATGGTCGGTGCGTCGAGGATGCCGGCCTGCCGCTGATCGTCCCGCACCCGCGGCTGCACGAGCGTCGCTTCGCTTTGGAGCCGCTCGCCGAGCTCGAGCCCGGCCTGCGGCCGTGGCGGGCGTGCGCCGATATGCGACGTGACGTGACGGTGGCCGACCTGCTGGCAACCGTGGCAGACCAGGAAGTGCAGCGCATCAACGGCCCGGAATGGGCCGATGGCGAGCCGTTCGGCCGCTAGAGCCGCACCTTCGGCGGGTTGTGGTGATCCCACATGTGGACGGTGTCGAGGAACCGGACCATGCCGCGCCCGTAGCTCATCAGCACCGAGTGGGTGCGCGCCCCGCCGCCAAAGAAGCGGACGCCGCGGAGCAGCTCGCCATCGGTGACGCCGGTGGCGCAGAAGATGACGTTCTCCCCCGGGGCGAGGTCGTTCGTCAGGTAGACCCGGTCGGTGTCATCGACGTCGACGCCCATCGCGCGGCCTCGCTCGCGCTCCTCGTCGGACCGCCAGGCGAACGTGGCCTGGATCTCGCCGCCCAGGCACTTCAGCGCCGCCGCGGCCAGGACGCCCTCGGGAGCGCCGCCCGTCCCCATCACGGCGTGGATGCCGGTGCCGGAGACCGAGGCGTTGATGCCGGCGGTGAGATCGCCATCCGAGATGAGCTTGATGCGCGCACCGGTCGCGCGCACCTGCGCGATCAGCTCCTCGTGGCGCTCGCGCTCAAGGATCACGATCGTGATGTCCCACACATTGCGGCCCAGCGCGCCCGCGATGGCGGCGACCGTCTTCTCGACCGGGTCGTTGATGTCCACCTTGCCGGCCACCGATGGCCCCACCATGAGCTTGCGCAGGTACGTATCGGGGGCGTGCATCAGGCCGCCCGGCTCCGCCGTCGCCATCACCGCGGTCGCGTTCGGCGATCCGGTGGCGACGAGGTTCGTGCCCTCGAGGGGATCGACGGCAATGTCGACCTTCGTGGCGGCGTCCGGGTTGCCGACCTGCTCACCGATGTAGAGCATCGGCGCCTCGTCACGCTCGCCCTCGCCGATGACGATGGTGCCGCTGATCTCCGCGTCCTCCATGGCGCGGCGCATCGCCTCCACCGCCGCCGAATCCGCCCCGTCGCGGTCGCCTCGCCCCATCAGGCGCGCGGCAGCGATGGCACCGGCCTCGGTGGCCGCGACCGCTTCGACGCTGATCAGCTTGTCCATCGGTCCATCCTCGTCAGTGCCGGAAGTGGCGTCGACCGGTGAAGACCATCGCCATGTGGTGACGGTCGGCCACCTCGATCGCCATCTCGTCGCGAATGCTGCCGCCGGGCTGGATGATCGCCGTCACGCCGGCCTGGGCGGCAATCTGGATGCCGTCGGGAAAGGGGAAGTATGCGTCGCTGGCCATGACCGACAGCGGGACGCGCTCTCCCGCCTTGCGCAGCGCCACCTCGACGCTCACGACGCGCGATGGCTGTCCGGCGCCCATGCCGATCATGGCGTGCTTCTTGGCCAGCACGATCGCGTTCGACTTCACGTGCCGCACCGCGCGCCACGCGAAGAGGAGGTCGGTGAGCTCCTCGAGCGTCGGGCGCCGCTGCGTCACCACCTGCAGCTTGTTGCGATCCTCCTCGAGATTGTCGAACGTCTGGACCAGCAGGCCGCCACCGATCCGCTTGAAGTCGAAGTTGCCGACGCCCATCTCCGGTCCGTCGGTGTCGTTCGGGGGCACCTCGATGATCTCGAACCCCTTCTTCGTGCGCAGGATCTCCAGCGCGTCGGCGGTGAAGGCGGGGGCGACGATGGCCTCGAAGAAGCCGGGCCGGATGGCGCGCGCAGCGGCTTCGTCGACGGTCCGGTTGGCACCGATGATCCCGCCGTAGGCGCTGACGCTGTCACCTTCGAGCGCGAGCCGGAACGCCTCGGCCAGGTCCACCACCGATGCCAGCCCGCACGGGTTGCCGTGCTTGACGATGCAGACGGTGGGTGTCTTGAAGTCGCTGGCGATGGCCCACGCGGCGTCGAGGTCGAGGAGGTTGTTGAAGGAGAGGTCCTTGCCGGCGATCTGGTGCGCGCGGCTGATGCTCATCCGACGCTGCCCGGGGTCGGCGTAGAAGGCGCCGACCTGGTGCGGGTTCTCGCCGTAGCGGAGGTCCGCCTTCTTCTCGATCACCATGGTGAGACGGCTCGGGAAGAGGGTCCCCGCCTGGGCGTTGAGGTAGTTGGCGATCTGCGCGTCATACGCCGCGGTCAGGGCATAGGCCTCCGCGGCCAGCTTCTGCCGCGTCTCGGCGCTCACCGATCCCTGCGCGCGCAGGTCGCGCAGGACCGATGCGTACTGCGTGGGGCTGCTCACGGCGGCGGCGCCGGGAAAATTCTTGGCGGCGGCACGCAGGAGCGCCACGCCGCCGATGTCGATCTGCTCGAGGGCCTGGTCGAGCGTCGTCCCCGGCTCCGCGACCGTGTCGCCGAACGGATACAGGTTGACCACGACGATGTCGATCGTCTCGATCCCATGCTCGGCGAGCTGGGAGAGATGGTCGGGCTGGTCGCGCCGGGCAAGGAGGCCGGCGAAGATCGCCGGATGGAGGGTCTTGACCCTCCCGCCGAGGATCTCGTTCGTGTCGGTGAGATCGGCCACCGGGCGGACACCGACGATGCCGCCATCGGCCAGGTGGGTGCGGGTGCCGTCGGTGGCGAAGCACTCGATACCGGCATCCGTAAGGCCTCGCACGAGCTCGACGATCCCTTCGCGGTCCGATACGGAGAGGAGGGCGCGCAATCGACAACCTCGGTGCGAATGGGTCGGGCGTGAATGGGGACGCGGCGGTGTCGGGGGACTCGATTATAGGGGGCGAGGGCGCATCTAGCGCACCGCAGCGAGTGGCTATACTCCCCGTTCTGATGGGAATTCTCTTCGACTCGCTCGACACGTTCAACTTCCCCGACCTCTTCACCCTGCTGTGGGGTGGGGCGCTCCTGATCCTCATCGGCGCGGTCGTGGTCTACAACACCGCCCAGCGGCGCTACCGCCGCTACCCGGCGATCCTGGCCCTCCACGAATGGATCTTCTGGTCGATCGCGGCGACGTGGGGCATCGTGCCGCTGCTCGTCGTCATCCACGTTCCCCTGCTGCTCGTGCTGCTCATCATCGTGCCGGGGATGGCAGTCGCCGCCTACGCCGCGTTCGTGAAGTTCCCGCCGTTGATCGCCGAGGCGAACGACGGGCTGCGGCGACAGCGCTATGTGCCGCCGCCGCGGCGCGAGACGCGCGGGCGCTCGAAGCCCACACCCGCCGGACGCCGCCGCAAGCACCGCTAGACGCGAACGGTCGATCAGTGGACCGTTGAGGGGGAGCTTCCCGGTGCCGACGACGAACGGCGCGATGGTGCCGACGACTCGGCCACGCCGTTGAACGTGAGCTCCCCGTCCGCCGTGACGTCGATCGTCACCGTCCCCCCGGGACCGATGTCGCCGCTCAGCAAGCGGCGCGCGAGCGGATTCTCGATGCTGCGCTGGATGGCGCGCCGCAGCGGCCGGGCGCCGTACACGGGGTCGTAGCCTTCCTTCGCCACGAGCGCCCGGGCGGCATCGGTGACCTCGAGGTTGATGCTGCTCTCGGCGAGGCGACGCTCCGTCCCGGCGAGCAGCAGCCGGACGATCTCGGCGAGCTGGCCCTCGGTGAGGGGGCGGAACACGATGATCTCGTCGATCCGATTCAGGAACTCCGGCCGGAAATGCTCGCGCAGCTGTTCGCGTACGCGCACCTCCGCCTCGTCGAACTCGGATCCGCCACCTTCCGCCCCCTCCACCAGTGCCGCCGAGCCGAGGTTGCTCGTCATGATCACGACGGTGTTCTTGAAGTCGACCGTCCGCCCCTGGGAGTCGGTGAGGCGCCCGTCGTCGAGCAGCTGGAGCAGGACGTTGAAGACGTCCGGATGGGCCTTCTCGATCTCGTCGAAGAGGACGACCTGGTACGGGCGCCGCCGCACCGCCTCGGTCAGCTGCCCGCCCTCTTCGTAGCCGACATAGCCGGGAGGGGCGCCGACCAGGCGCGACGTCGCGAACTTCTCCATGTACTCGCTCATGTCGATGCGGATCATGGCGTTTTCGTCGTCGAAGAGGAACTCGGCCAGGGCTCGCGCGAGCTCCGTCTTCCCGACCCCGGTGGGGCCGAGGAAGATGAACGAGCCGATGGGCCGCTTCGGGTCCTTGAGCCCGGCACGCGCCCGGCGGATGGCGTCCGACACCGCGGTCACCGCCTCTTCCTGGCCGATGAGCCGCTCGTGCAGCCGCTCCTCCATGCGCAGCAGCTTCTCCGTCTCGCCCTCCATGAGGCGCGCGACCGGGATGCCGGTCCAGCGGGCCACCACGTCGGCGACATCATCGGCATCCACCTCCTCCTTGAGCAGCAGCGAGCCGCCGGCCTTGAGGGCCTTCAGCTGCTCCTCCTGCTCGGCGAGCCGCGTCGACAGCTCGCTCGCCCTGCCGTACTGCAGCTCCGAGGCGCGCTGGTAGTCCTGCGCCCGGGTCGCCGCCTCGATCTCGGGACCGAGCCGCTCCTGCTCCTCGCGCGTGGCGCGGATGCCGGCCACGACCTCCTTCTCGCGATCCCAGGCCGCCTTCATTCCATCGCCCCGCTCGCGCAGGTCGGCAAGCTCGCGCTCGAGGGCGTCGAGACGCGCCTTGCTCGCGGCGTCCTTCTCCTTGCGGAGCGCCTCGCGCTCGATCTCGAGCTGCATCCGGCGCCGTTCGATCTCGTCGAGCTCGGCCGGCATCGAGTCCATCTCCATGCGCAGCCGCGACGCTGCCTCGTCGACGAGGTCGATCGCCTTGTCCGGCAGGAACCGCTCGGTGATGTAGCGGTCGGAAAGCACCGCCGCGGCCACGAGCGCCGAGTCGGTGATCCGCACGCCGTGGTGCACCTCGTAGCGCTCGCGCAGCCCACGCAGGATGCTGATCGTGTCCTCGACGCCGGGCTGGTCGACGATGATCGGCTGGAAGCGTCGCTCGAGGGCGGCATCCTTCTCGATGTGCTTGCGGTACTCGTCGAGCGTGGTTGCACCGATGCAGTGCAGCTCGCCACGGGCGAGCATCGGCTTCAGCAGGTTGGACGCGTCCATCGCCCCCTCGCTGGCGCCCGCGCCAACGACGGTGTGGAGCTCGTCGATGAAGAGGATGATCTGCCCCGCCGCGTCGGTGACCTCCTTGAGCACCGCCTTCAGGCGCTCCTCGAACTCGCCGCGATACTTGGCACCGGCGATCAACGCACCGAGATCGAGTGCCACGACCTTCCGATCGCGAAGGCCATCCGGCACATCGCCGCGCACGATGCGCTGGGCAAGGCCCTCCGCGATCGCCGTCTTGCCGACGCCGGGCTCACCGATGAGGACCGGGTTGTTCTTCGTTCGGCGGCTGAGCACCTGGATGACGCGGCGGATCTCCTCGTCCCGGCCGATGACCGGGTCGAGGACGCCCCGCCGAGCCAGCTCGGTCAGGTCGCGGCCATATTTCGCGAGCGCCTCATACGTCGCCTCGGGATTTTCGTTCGTCACGCGTTGTGATCCTCTGATCTGGGCCAGCGCCGCCAGGACGCCGGCCGGGTCCACGCCGGCCGCGGCCAGCGCCTTCGCCGCCGCCGAGTCGCCCGCCTCCAGCATCGCGAGGAGGAGATGCTCGGTCGACACATAGTCATCGTGCATCCGCTCGGCCACCGGATGCGCGTCGCTGAGCACCCGCCGTGCCTCGTTGCCGAGCGTCAGCTGCGCAGATGCGCCCTGGACGGTGGGCAGCTGCGCCAGCTCGTCCCGGAGCACGCCGGCCACGGCGGCGGGTTGGAGCCCCATCCGCTCGAGCACGGCCGGCACGACGCCGTCCGGCTGCTCGACGAGGATGAGGGCGAGGTGCGCCACCTCGAGCTGCGGGTGCCCCTCCCGCTCTGCGAGCTGCTGCGCCTCCAGGATGGCGTCCCGGGCGCGGGTGGTGAAACGCTCGATGCGCATCGGTCAGGACCGCGGATCCGGCTGCGGATGCGCGGCGACGAAGTTCTCGAAGTCGCTGCGCGCCTCGTCGTCGAGCGCCGGCAGCACGACGCGGGTGGTGACGACAAGGTCGCCCTTCGCGCCGCCACGCTGCGGCAGCCCGCGGCCAGCGAGCCGGATCTCCTGCCCGTTCTGCGTGTTGGGGCGGATCCGCAGCTTCGCCGAGCCGGTCGGCGTCCGCACCGGGACCTCGGCGCCAAGGACTGCCTCGGCCAGGGTCAGCGGCAGCTCGGTGTGCAGGTCGGCGCCGCGGCGCTCGAAGCGCGGGTCGGCAGCGATGCGGACGGTGATCAGCAGGTCACCGGCCGGCCCGCCGTTCGCCTTCACGCCACCGCCGCGGATCTTGACCTTCTGTCCCTCGGTCACCCCGGCTGGAATCGTCACCTCCAGGCGTCGTCCCTCGACGTCGACCATCCGCTTCGCGCCACGGATCGCCTCGGCGAGGTTGATCTCGGCGACGGCGGTGGCCTGGGGCGCGGCAACGCGACGGGGCGCGGCCGCCCCGCCGAAGTCATAGCGGGTGTCGTATCCGCCGGCTCCGCCACGCCCCGCGCCGGAAGCGCCGCCATCGGCCCCGAAGAAGGCCCGGAAGAAGTCGCTGAATCCGCCCATCTCCTCGGGCGCGACGGTGCGGTACGTCCAGCGCGTGCCACCCGGCGCGCCACCGAAGCCGGACCAGCTCGATGCGGCGCCGGGGTCGAAGCCGCCGGCCTGCTCGTACGCCTGCCAGTTCGAGTCGAGCTCGTCGTAGTGCTTCCGCTTCTCCGGGTCGGAGAGGACCGCGTGCGCCTCGTTTGCCTCCTTGAAGCGCTTCTCGGCATCGGGGTCCTTGTTCGTGTCCGGGTGGAGCGCGCGCGCGAGCTTGCGGTATGCCTTCTTGATCTCCGCCTGGGTGGCCGTCTTCGGCACGCCCAGGAGGGCGTAATAGTCCTTGTACTCCATCTCTGGCCTGCGGCTGCTCCGACTACCGAGTGGTCATCGACTGATCATCGACCACCGATTCATGCTGGCCGTTGACGCCGGATCGGTGCCAGGGGCGTCGCCTGACCGCACCATGAGGGAATCTGACCCCTCTGCGAGCTTCCCGTGTGCCCTGGGCGACCCCTGCACCGATGAATCGAAGAGGCGACGCCCAGCGGGGGGTCCCGGCGTCAACCCAACGATTCATCGGTGGCGGTGGCGATGGCACGCGCTCAGGCGGTGCCGGCCGGCGGCTGTGGCTGCCGGCGCGCCGGCGCCGGCTTGGCGGCGGCGGGCGCTTCCTCGTCGCCCGTCTTGCGGGCGCGGCGCGTGGGACGCGTCGCGCGCCGCTGCCGCAGGTCGCGCTCGGCCTTGATCCGGGCCGCTGGCCGCGGCGCATCGATGAGCGCCTCGGCCAGCACCTGGTCCATCGTCTCGACCGGCACGATCCGGAGCTGGGTGCGCACCTCGTCGGGCACGTCCACCAGGTCCTTCTCGTTGCGCTGCGGGATGAGGACGGTCTTCACGCCGGCGAGGTGCGCGGCGAGCAGCTTCGACTTCAGCCCACCGATCGGCAGGACCCGACCACGAAGGGTGATCTCGCCGGTCATCGCCAGGTCGCGCCGCACGGGACGATCCGTGAGCAGACTCGCCATGGCCGTTGCCATCGTCACGCCCGCGCTCGGGCCATCCTTGGGGGTGGCACCGGCCGGAACGTGGATGTGGATCGTCTGCTTCTCGAACGCGGCGGGGTCGATCCCCAGGTCGCGCGACCGGGCACGCACGTACGAGAGCCCGGCGCGAGCCGACTCCTGCATGACGCTGCCCAGCTGGCCGGTAAGGATGAAGTCGTCCTTGCCGTCCATCTTGGTGGCCTCGACCTGCACGATGTCGCCACCGGCGTCGCTGACCACGAGGCCGGTCACCATGCCGATGGTGTCCTCCGCCTCCAGCTCGCCGTACTCGAAGCGCGACGGCCCGAGGTAGTCCTCGAGGTCCTCCGGCTTGACGGTGACGGTGACCGATGCGTCATCGGCCACCTTCCGCGCCACCTTGCGGGCGACGTTGGCGATCTCGCGCTCCAGGTTGCGCACGCCTGCCTCTTTGGTGAAGGCCTGGATGAGGCGCACCAGCGCCTCATCGGTCACGGTCAGGTTCTTGTCCGTCAGGCCGTGGGCCTCCAGCTGCTTCGGCATGAGGAAGCGCTGTGCGATGCCAAGCTTCTCCAGCTGTGTGTAGCCGGCCAGATGGATGACCTCCATCCGGTCGCGCAGGGCGGCGGGAATGGTGTCGAGCATGTTGGCGGTGGCGATGAAGAGCACCTTCGACAGGTCGAAGGGCACCTCCAGGTAGTTGTCCTGGAAGCTGTTGTTCTGCTCGGGGTCGAGCACCTCCAGCAGCGCGCTCGAGGGATCGCCGCGGAAGTCCATGCCGACCTTGTCGATCTCGTCGAGCATGAACACCGGGTTCGCCGAGCCGGCGGTCTTGATGCTCTGGATGACCCGGCCGGGCAGCGCACCGATGTAGGTGCGCCGATGCCCGCGAATCTCCGCCTCGTCGTGGATCCCACCGAGGCTCATCCGCACGAACTTGCGGCCCATCGCCTTGGCGATGCTCTTGCCGAGGCTCGTCTTGCCGACGCCGGGCGGCCCCACG
>JBBRWZ010000018.1:0-35594 GCA_038248895.1 Candidatus Limnocylindria bacterium
GACTCGCCGGCTACTGGTATGCCGCTGCGTTCCTGGCCGGACGCGAGTTTGCGGCGATCCCGGTGATCGTCTTCGGCGGCTTCGCCGGCGGCATCGCCGGCGGCGCGCTGGGCTGCTTCGCCATCCTGGCACTGGGGCGGCGTCGCGCCGCGTCGGGGACGGCGCTGCGCGCGCTGGCGTTCCTCGTGATGCTGGCGCCCGTGCTGCTGCTCGGCACCCCGGCCCTCCGTCTCGACCGCTTCGGCCAATTCCTCGTCGCCGGCCTGGCCGCGGGGGGAGCGGGCGCGCTGGCACGCGCGCTGACCGGGGAACGACGCGTCGCGACTACGCGCCCGGACCGAGGTGATAGCCGAGGCGGCGCGGCACCGCGGTGAGCTGGCGGAGCCACCATGCCGCGGGCTCGCCGCGCTCCTCGATATCCTCGCGGCGCACCATCGCCTCGCGGAGAAGGCGGGCGCCAACGTGGCGGAGCGGCTCGGGCGGCAGCGAATGGGCGGGCGGCCGCACGACGGCCAGCCGCGTCACCGGTTCGTTGGTGTCCAGGACGAGCCCGGCCAGGATCCGCCCGCCGAGGTGCGACGGCCCGACGCCGTTCCCCGAGTAGCCGAAGCCGTAGTGGACCCGGCCGCCGGGGAGGGTGCCGAACGAGGGCAGGTGGTCCGGCGAGACGTCGATCGGCCCGCCCCACGCATCGGTCAGCCGCACGTCGGCGAGGACGGGGAAGAACCAGCGGAAGCCGATTGCGGCCCGGCGAGCGGCATCGAGGTCGTCGGTGAAGGCGGGACCGATGCGGCCGCCGATTCCCGGACGGCCGCCACCGGCGCCGAACGCGATGCGCCGGTCCCCGGTGACATGCAGGTAATGGACCGATGCGCGTGCGTCCACGATCGACGCGCCGCCGGTCCAGCCGAGGTCGCGCTCCAGCCGATCGGGAATCGGCTCGGTGCGGACCAGGTAGCTCGACCAGGTGAGGAGCGCGCGGCGAAACGGTCGCCAGCCGGCGCTCCACGCGTTGAGCGCCATGACGACGTGGTCGGCGCCGAGCGTATGGTGTCCGTCGTCCGAGGCGACCGTGACCGACATGCCACGGCCACGACGATGGATGCCCACGGCGCGGGAGCCCTCGTGGATCGCGATGTCCCGCTCGAGGGCGACGCGACGCAGGCCGCGCGCCAGCCGGGCCGGATGAACCGTGGCAGCGTCGTGCATCAGCTCCCCGCCGCGGAAACGCGGCGAGCGGCAGACGGTCGCCACCTCGGCGGCAGTCAGCGTCGTGAGCGCGTCGGGCCGACCGAGGCGTCGGGCCAGCCGCGCCGCGCCGGTCACCCGCCCGTCATGCTGCGGCGTGGTGCTGACGGTGAGCATCCCGCCCGGTCGATACGCGGCGTCGACGTCGTTCGCCGCGCACCAGCCACCGATGGCATGCACGCTCGCGGCGCTCGCCTCGGCCGCCTCGACCGCGCGCTGCGGCCCGAACAACGCCACGAGCGTCTCGATCTCGTCCCACCAGGCATTGACGAAGCCTCCGTTGCGGCCCGATGCGCCACCACCGCAGATGTCCGCGTCGAGGATCGCGATCCGGAGGTCGGGCGCCCGCTCGCGGATCTGGAGGGCGGTCCAGAGGCCGGTGTAGCCGCCGCCGACGATGGCGACATCGACGTCGCGGTCGCGGTCGAGCGGCGGCGCCGGACTGCCTGGATCGGCATCGAGCGCATCGCGCAACCATGGTGCGCGTGCACCGCCGCCCGGACGCAGCGCTCGGTCGGCATCGGTCAGCTGCGAGGCGTCCATGCCGGGACGATAGCGCCTCGGCACGCGATCGCGAGATGGCGTAGGCTCGGCCGTCCGTGACGACAACCACCGCCTCGGTCATCCACGCCCGGGGCCTCGAGAAACACTTCGGCGCGACGCATGCGCTGCGTGGCGTCGATATCGACGTGCCCGAAGGGAAGATCCTGGCCGTCCTCGGCCCGAACGGCGCCGGAAAGACGACCGCTGTGCGGATCCTGGCGACGCTCACCCGGGCCGACGCGGGCGAGGCGACGGTCGGTGGCTTCGACGTGCGACGCCAGCCCGACCGCGTGCGGGCCAGCATCGGGCTCACCGGCCAGTTCGCTGCCCTCGACGAGCTCCTGACGTGGAGGGAGAACGTCGAGATGATCGGCCGCCTCTACCACCTGCCCGCACCGCACGTCCGCGCCCGGGCCGGCGAGCTGCTCCACGCCTTTGATCTCGAGGATGCCGCCGACCGCATCGTGAAGACCTATTCCGGCGGGATGCGGCGACGCCTCGACCTGGCCGGCAGCCTGATGGCGGAACCGCCGATCCTCTTCCTGGACGAGCCCACCACCGGCCTCGACCCGCGGAGCCGCCTCGGCATGTGGGAGCTGATCAGCGGCCTCGTCGCGGGCGGCACCACGCTGCTGCTGACGACCCAGTACCTTGAGGAGGCGGATCGGCTGGCGGACCAGATCGCGGTGATGGACCACGGCCGGGTCATCGCCCGCGGCACGGCCGACGAGCTGAAGTCGCGCGTCGGTGGCGAGCGCCTGGAGGTGACGGTGTCGAACGACGGCCAGGTCGAAGCGGCACGTGCCGCCCTGGCCGGGATCGGCCCCGATGCCCGGGTCGACGCCGGCATGCGCCGCGTCAGCGTGCCGGTGAGCGCGTCGGACGGCGTCCTGACACGGGCGATCCGCGAGCTCGACGCCGCCGGCGTCGCGGTCGACGACGCCGCCGTTCGCCGTCCAACGCTCGACGACGTGTTCCTGGTGCTCACCGGCCAGCACGTCGCGGACGGCAGCACGACGGATGCAGGGCAGGAGGCGGTGGCATGAGCGCTACGCACCGCACCACCCGGCACGTCGCGGTCGAGACGACGCTCGGCACCTGGCTCTCCGACTCCCTCCAGATGGTCAAGCGCAACCTGCTCCACATTCGGCGCACCCCGGAGCTGCTGCTCGATGTGACGATCAGCCCGATCATGTTCGTGCTGCTGTTCAGCCTCGTCTTCGGCGGTGCGATCGACGTGCCGCGCGACAGCTACATCAACTACCTCATGGCCGGCATCTTCGTGCAGACGATCGCGTTCGCCGGCATCTACACGGGCGTGCTGCTAGCCAACGACCTGAAGAACGGGATGATCGACCGATTTCGCTCGCTGCCGATGGCCCAGTCATCGGTCCTCACCGGCCGCACGCTGACCGACCTGCTGCGCGCCACCCTCGCGGTGGCGATCATGTGGATCGTTGGGATGATCGTCGGCTTCCGACCGGGCGGGGGCGTCCTCGGGGCCGCGGGCGCCATCGGTCTCATGCTGCTGTTCGGCTTCGCGCTGTCGTGGATCGGCGTGACGATGGGCGCGCTGGTCCGGACCCCGGAGGCGCTGCAGGGCATCATCTTCGCGGCCGTCTTCCCGCTCACCTTCGTCAGCAGCGCGTTCGTGCCGACGGAGACGATGCCGAGCTGGCTGGCCTGGTTCGCGGATCGGCAGCCGATGACGCTGGTGACCAATGCCGTTCGGAGCCTGACGCTCGACGGCAGCGGCGGCGGAACGGCCCTGGCCGCTGTTGCGTGGACGCTGGGGATTCTGGCCGTCTTCTTCCCCCTCGGCGTGTGGGCGTATCGGCGTCGCACCACCGAATAGACAAGTCGGGCAAAAGCGTTCCCTTGCGCTGAATCATTCACTCTGACAGAATGGTGTGCGTGACACGAACGACCACCTCCATCGCCGGCCTCATCCTGGATGAGGTTGCGCCGCTCCTCGGCCGTGCCAAGGCGGCGTGGGCGACGCGCTGCCAGGAACGGGACCTCTCGATGACCCACTTCCAGGCGCTGACGCTGCTCGACCGCTCCGGCCCCATCCCCATGAGCCACCTCGCCGAGCAGATGGGCGTCTCGCTCCCGAACGCCACCGGCATCATCACCCGGATGGAGGAGCGAGGCGTCGTCGAGCGCGCGCATGACGAGCACGACCGGCGGCTGGTGCTCGTTCGCCTCACGCCGCCCGGGCAGGATTTCATTCGTGAGCTCGGCGACCTTCGTCGCGCCCAGTTGACCGCCCTCATCGATGCGATGGCGCCGGAGCAGCAGGAGAACCTCCTGCGAGCGATCCGCGACGTCCTCGCCGTCCTTCCTTCGACCACCGAGGAGCGCTCTCCCGCATGAGCACCGATTCCGCGGCACGCGCCGCAGCCACCACCGCCCCCATCGACGAAGCGCCGATCCACGTGGATCACCGCGCGCGACTCGAGATCCTCGGGGCGATCATGCTCGGACTCTTCCTGTCCGCGCTGGACCAGACGATCGTCAGTCCCATCCTGCCGCACGTCGTGGGCGAGCTCCACGGCAGCGACTACTACACCTGGGTCGTCACCGCCTACCTGCTGACGAGCACCGTCACGGTGCCCATCTACGGCAAGCTCTCGGACCTGTTCGGTCGCAGGCCGATGCTGATGATCGGCATCGGTCTGTTCCTCGTCGGGTCGGCCCTGGCGGGCCTCTCGCAGACGATGTGGCAGCTCATCCTCTTCCGCGGCGTCCAGGGCCTCGGCGCCGGGGCGCTCTTCCCGATCAGCCTCGCCGTCATCGGCGACCTCTTCAGCCCCGCCGAGCGCGGCAAGTACCAGGGCCTCTTCGGGGCCGTCTTCGGCATCGCCTTTCTCGTCGGGCCGGGCCTCGGCGGCCTGCTGACCGACAACTTCAGCTGGCACTGGGTCTTCTACGTCAACCTGCCCATCGGCGCCGTGGCGCTCTACATCATCTGGCGGCTCCTCCCGACGGTCCGGCGCGAAGGCGCGACGGCAGCCATCGACTGGTGGGGCGTGGCCACGTTCAGCGCCGGCATCGTACCGATCCTCATCGGGCTCACCCAGGCGCAGAGCGGCGACTGGGCGAATCCCTGGGTCTGGGGACTGCTCCTCGCGGGCTTCGTCTTCCTGGGCATCTTCGTCTGGGTCGAGTCGCGGGTCGCCGAGCCGATGATCCCGCTCGACCTGTTCCGCTACCGAACGTTCTCGGCGAGCATGGTCGCGATCTTCCTGGCGATGTTCGGCTTCTTTTCCGCCGTCGTCTTCCTGCCACTCTGGTTCCAGGTGGTGCGTGGCGACAGCGCCACCGCCTCCGGCTACAGCCTCCTGCCGTTCCTCTTCGGGCTCATCATCAGCTCGGTGGTCAGCGGCCAGGTGGTGAGCCGCACCGGGAAGTACAAGTGGCTGATGACGGGGGCGCTCGCCGTGGCCGCCATCGGCGTGCTGCTGATGACGCAGCTGCGTGCCGACACGCCGTACCCGGTGCTGTGGACGTGGATGGCGATCGCCGGCATCGGCATCGGTCCCACCATGGCCGTCTTCACGATCATCGTGCAGA
Source organism: Candidatus Limnocylindria bacterium (assembly GCA_038248895.1). GTDB lineage: Bacteria > Chloroflexota > Limnocylindria > QHBO01 > QHBO01 > JAICQM01. Next base: position 5,368 of record JBBRWZ010000018.1, read on the forward strand.
ACGCCGTCCCGTTCGCGAAGCTCGGGGCCGCCACGTCCGACCTGACCCTGTTCCGGCAGATCGGGGGCACGGTCGGGCTGACGCTCGGCTTCACGATCTTCCGCAGCCTGCTCAGCTGGGACTTGATCCGTGATCGGCTCATCGCCGGCGGTGCGCCCGCCACGCTCGTGCCGGCGACGCCGCCGGCCGGGTTCGACACCGGGGCGCTCACCACGCAGGTCGGTGGCGGCGCGAGCGACGCGCTGGCGCAGCTCCCGGAGCAGTTCCGGGCGGGCTTCGTGACGGCGTTCCACGAGGCCTTCAGCATCGCGCTCGCGAACAGCCTCTGGCTGGGGGTCGGGGCGCTGGCGCTCGCCTTCGTGGCGAGTCTCTTCATCCCGGAGATCCCGCTGCGCGGTCATGCGCCGGCGGGCGCCGCCGCCGACGGCCAGGCCGAGCACCGGGAGGCGACGCCCGCGATCGCCTTCGAGTGATGCCGACGGGTCGCTAGGATGCTCGAGGTGAGCACGTACGACCCCGCCACCGCGCTCGTCGTGGTGGACGTGCAGAACGACTTCGCCGATCCGTCCGGCGGCCTCGCCGTCAGCGGTGGCACCGAGATCCTGCCGCGCCTCAACGAGGAGGTGCGCCGCGCGGTGGAGGCCGGAGCCTTCGTCGTCGCCACCCAGGACTGGCACCCATCGTCCACGCCGCATTTCGCCAGGGACGGCGGGATCTGGCCGGTCCACTGTGTCGGCGACACGTGGGGCGCGGAGCTGCACCCGGACCTCGCGTTGCCCGCCGCGGCCCTCCGGCTGCGGAAGGGCACGCACGGCGAGGACGGCTACTCCGGCTTCACCATGCGCGATCCGCTGAGCGGGGAAGAGACGCCCACCGAGCTCGCCGCGTCTCTGCGTGGCCGGGGCATCGAGCGAGTCGTCGTCTGCGGCCTCGCGACCGACTACTGCGTGCGGGCGACGGCGCTCGACGCGCTACGCCTGGGCTTCCCCACCACGCTCGTCGGCGACGCCGTGGCGGCGGTTGATCTCGAGGTGGGGGATGGCGAGCGAGCGATCGCCGAGATGCGGGATGCCGGCGTGGCGATCGAGGGGCGGGGGGACGGCGCCCGGCCCGCGGCGGGATCAGCGCGCGCGTAGCGTCCGCAGCACCGTCGTGAGCCCCACCACGACCGCGACGATCCCGATCAGCACCCAGGCCGGCTGCGCGGTCATGAAGCTTCCCGGCGCAAACGGCAGATTGAACCCCTGCGCGATCCAGACCGCGCCGCTGGCCACGAGCACGAGTCCGAGAACGATCCAGAGGGTGCGCACGGACCGATGCTACCCCCTTGCGCACGCTCGGGCCGTGCGTATACTCGCTGGCAAGTCGGATCGACCCACGACCGGCGCAGAGCTCATCAGCCTCTCCCTCCCAAACCACGTCCATCGCTGGCTCCGGGGGCGCGACGCAGAACCCGGGCCAGCGTGCGCAAAGGGCCGTTCCGGCGTGGCAACCAATTTGTGGGAGGGTCCATTCGTGGCCTACACCGATCAGGTGATCAACTGCGCCGACTGCGGGATCGACTTCGTGTTCTCCGCATCCGAGCAGGCCTTCTTTGCCGAGAAGGGATTCGCGTCCGCGCCCAAGCGATGCGCATCCTGTCGCTCGCAGCGGCGCGCCGGGGCTGGCGGCTCGAGCTACGGTGCCCCCGGCGGCTATTCCGGTGGCGATCGCGGCCCACGCGAGATGCACGACGCCGTCTGCGCCCGTTGCGGCAAGGACACGCAGGTTCCGTTCCGGCCCACCGGGGCGCGACCGGTGTACTGCTCCGACTGCTTCCGGATGATGCGCGACTAGCCATCGCCTCCACGGCAGTCTGTGCGGGCGGGATCCGGTAGCACCGGGACCGCCCGTTTCCTTTGCCTGCGCGCGATCCGCGATCCTTGATCTGCGATCACTGCCCCAGAGTCGCCGCGCGGGGCATCCCCGTTCGTCGCCGTAGAATGGTGGCGACTAGACATGAACGGGCAGACAACTTGCGAGCAGGAGCACGCATGACCACCCAGGCAGAAGTCGAGCAGTGGCGCGAACTGGGCCTCCAGCTGCGCGTCGACTCCATCCGATCATCCAGCGCCGCCGGATCGGGCCACCCCACCTCATCGATGTCGGCCGCCGATCTCATGGCCGTGCTCATGTCGAAGTACCTCCATTACGACTTCGGCACGCCCGACAATCCGAACAACGACCACCTCATCTTCAGCAAAGGCCACGCCTCGCCGCTCCTCTACGCGCTGTACAAGGCGGCCGGTGCGATCAGTGACCAGGAGATGCTCACCTTTCGGCAGTTCGGGAGCCGCATCGAGGGGCACCCGACCCCGGTGCTGCCCTGGGTCGACGTCGCCACCGGCTCGCTCGGCCAGGGACTGCCGATCGCCGTGGGGGTGGCGCTCGCGGGGAAGCGTCTCGACCGGCTCCCATATCGGGTCTGGGTCCTGTGCGGCGATTCGGAGATGGCCGAGGGGTCGATCTGGGAGGCCTTCGAGCACGCGGCGTACAACAAGCTCGACAACCTGACCGCCATCATCGACGTCAACCGCCTCGGCCAGACCGGGCCGACGATGCACGAGTGGGACCTCGACGCGTACGGCAAGCGGGCGAAGGCGATCGGCTGGAACGTGATCGAGATCGACGGGCACGATCCCGCCGCCATCGACCGGGCATACGCGAAGGCGGTCGAGGCGAGCGGCGCCCCGACGGTCATCGTCGCCAGGACGGTGAAAGGCTCCGGCGTGGCCGCGGTCGCCAACAAGAATGGCTTCCACGGCAAGCCCCTCGCCGATCCCGACGCGGCGATCGCCGAGCTCGGCGGGATGCGCGACATCCACGTCGAAGTGGCGAAGCCGACGAGCACGAAGCAGCCGCATCGGTTTCCCGTGCGCGGCGACCTCAGCCTGCCCGCGTACGAGCTGGGCACGAAGGAGGCGACGCGCAAGGCATTCGCCGATGCGCTCGTCGCGCTCGGCGCCGCCCGTGGCGATGTCGTCGCGATCGACGGCGAGGTCGGCAACTCCACCTACACCGAGGAGTTCGCGGCCGCCTACGGCGATCGGTTCTTCCAGAGCTACATCGCCGAGCAGCAGATGATCGCCACCGCGGTGGGGATGCAGGTCCGGGGCTGGAAGCCGTTCGCCGCCACGTTCGCGGCGTTCCTGTCGCGCGCCTACGACTTCGTCCGCATGGCGGCGGTGAGCCGCGCGAACCTGGCGATCGCCGGCTCGCACGCGGGCGTGAGCATCGGCGAGGACGGGCCGTCGCAGATGGCGCTCGAGGACATCGCCAGCTACCGGGCCATCCACGGTTCCACGGTGCTCTACCCGAGCGATGCGAACCAGGCCGCGGCGCTGGTGGCACAGATGGCGGACCGCACCGGCATCGTGTACATGCGCAGCACCCGCGAGAAGACCCCGGTCATCTACGCAGCCGACGAGACGTTCCATATCGGCGGCTCGCGCGTCCTCCGTCGCAGTGCCGACGACGCCCTCACCATCGTCGCCGCCGGGATCACGCTCCACGAGGCGAACCGCGCCGCCGAGACCCTTGCCGCGGACGGCATCAATGCACGCGTCATCGACGCGTACACCGTGAAGCCGATCGATGTCGAGACGTTGCGCATGGCGGCGGATGAGACCGGTCGCATCCTCACCGTCGAGGACCATTGGCCGGAGGGTGGCCTCGGCGATGCCGTCCTCGAGGCGCTGGCGAGTGTCGGCGCCATGGCGCTCGTCACGAAGTTGGCGGTGCGGATCATGCCCGGCTCAGGCACGCCGGCGGAGCTGCTGGCCGCGGCCGGCATCGACGCCGACCACATCATTAGCGGCGCGCGGGAGCTGCTCGGCCGCGAACCGAGCGGCCGCTCCCCGGTGGAGGTCGGCGCGCGGCGCCGCGAGTAGCGCATGAACGGAGCAGAGCAGGACCGCCGCGAGGCGGAGACGGTCGACACCGACCGGGAGGCAGAACGAGTGACCGACAACCACACCGATGGCGCGCAGACGACCCTGCAGCGGCTCTACGACGAGCAGGGGCAGAGCCCATGGATCGATTTCATCGATCGGGACCTGGTCGAGAGCGGAAAGCTCGACCGCCTCATCGAGAAGGGGATCCGCGGCCTCACCAGCAATCCGACGATCTTCGCCAAGGCGATCGGCTCGGGGCAATATGACCAGCTGATCCGCGACGAGCTCGAGACGGGGAGCGACAACCAGGCGATCTACGAGGCGATTGCGATCAGCGATATCCGCGACGCGTGCGACCACCTGCGAGGCGTGTACGACGCGTCCGGCGGGACCGATGGCTTCGCCAGCATCGAGGTCGAGCCGAGCTACGCGGACGACACCGATGGCACCGTCGCGCGGGCGCGCGAGCTGTGGTCGCGCGTCGATCGGCCCAACGTGTTCATCAAGATCCCCGCCACCGAGGCCGGCATTCCCGCGGTGGAGCGGGCGATCGGCGAGGGCATCAACGTCAACGTGACGCTCATGTTCAGCGTCGAGGTCTACGAGCGCGTGGCGCGGGCGTACATCGGCGGGCTGCGCGCGCGGCAGGGCGCCGGCGGTGAGCTGAGCCGGATCGCCTCGGTCGCCAGCTTCTTCGTGAGCCGCGTCGACACCAAGGTCGACGGGCGGCTGGACGACATCGGTGACCGCTCGTCACTCGAAGCGCGCGGCCGCGCCGCGGTGGCGAACGCCAAGCTCGCCTACGAGTCGTACCTCACCATCTTCGAGGGTGCCGAGTTCGCCGACCTGCGCGCCGCCGGTGCGCAGGTGCAGCGCTGCCTGTGGGCGAGCACGAGCACCAAGAATCCCGACTACCGCGACGTGCTCTACGTGGAGGAGCTCATCGGCCCGCAGACGGTGAACACCATGCCCATCGATACCATCGACGCGTTCCTCGACCACGGTCGCGTCGAGCGCACGCTCGACGAGGGGGTGGACGACGCGCGCCAGGCACTGCGCGCCGTCGAGGCCAATGGCATTCCCATCTCGACGGTGACCGCGGAGCTGATCGAGGAGGGCGTCGCGTCCTTCGCCAAGAGCTTCGATGATCTCACCGCCTCGATCGAGAACCAGCGCAGCGCCCTCGCCCCCGCATGAGCGACGCCCTCGCCGACTCGGTAGCCGCGCGCCTCGCCGCCTGGGAGGAGGCGCGCGTCGCGGAGCGGCTGTGGGCGAAGGACGGCTCGCTCTGGTCCGCCTCGGGCAAGGCGCCCGAGGCGCTCGCCGCGTGGCTCGGGTGGCTCGACCTGCCGGCCGAGATGGCGGCCAGGACCGATGAGCTCGCGCATCTCGCGCGCGACATCATCGCCGATGGCTACGGCCGATCAGCGGTGCTCGGCATGGGAGGGAGCTCGCTCGCGCCCGACCTCTTCGCGCATCTCTTCGCCGCTCCCGGGGGTGCGCCGCCGCCCAACGGGACGGAGCTGCGCATCCTCGATTCGACCCACCCGGACGTGGTGCGTGGCTTCCGGTCGTGGGCCACGGCCGAGCGTACCGTCGTCTGTGTCAGCAGCAAGTCCGGCTCGACCACCGAGCCGAATGCGTTCCACGCCGCCCTCGCCGCCGAGCTGCCGGCGCTCGACTTCATCGCCATCACGGATCCGGGCAGCTCGCTGGCCGAGCTGGCGCGCGCCCAGGAGTTCCGCGCGATCATCGACGGGCGCCCCGACGTCGGCGGCCGCTACTCGGCGCTGTCGGCCTTCGGGCTCGTGCCGGCAGCCCTCGCCGGTGTCGATGTCGCGCGCCTCCTCGAGCGGGCGGTCGCCATGGCCGAGGCATGCCGGCGGCCGGGTGCGGACAACCCCGGGCTGAGCCTCGGGGCCGCCCTCGGCGAGGCCGCTCGGGCCGGTGCGGACAAGCTGACCATCCTGACCGGTGACCGCCTCGCCCCGCTCGCCGACTGGATCGAGCAGCTGGTGGCCGAGAGCACCGGCAAGGCCGGCACCGGCATCGTGCCCATCGTCCGCGAGCCGCTCGGCGCTGCCGATGCATACGGGATGGATCGCCACGTCGTGGTCATCACCATCACCGGCGAGCCGGACGAGCGGCTGACACGCCTGGCGGCGCAGCTCGCCGAGCGGGGGATCGGGGTGCAGCACCTCGAGCTGGCCGACGTGTACGACGTGGGAGCGGAGTTCGTGCGCTGGGAGGTCGCGACGGCCGCGGCCGGCATCGTCCTCGAGATCGACCCGTTCGACCAGCCGAACGTGCAGGAGTCGAAGGACGCCACCACGTCGCTGCTCGAAGCATTTCGTGCGAAGGGCAGCCTCCCCGCGCCCGGGCCGCTGGTGGCCGAGGAGGGGATTGCCGCCTACGCCGACCCGGGCCCGCTCGGCGACACGCCGGTGAGCGTCGACGGTGCGGTGCGCCAGCTGCTTGGCCTCGCGGGCGCGGGCGACTACCTCGCGATCCTCGCCTACCTTCCGCAGGAGCCGGCACTCGAGGAGCGACTGGCGTCCCTGCGCGGCCGTATTCGGGACGCGCTCGGCGTCGCCACCACGCTCGGCTTCGGGCCGCGATTCCTCCACTCGACGGGGCAGCTGCACAAGGGCGGCCCGTCGTCGGGCGTCTTCCTCCAGCTCACCGCGGATCCCTCGCGCGACCTGCCGATCCCCGGCTGGGACGAGAGCTTCGGGACGCTCATCGCCGCCCAGGCGCTCGGGGACCTGCAGTCGCTCCAGCGCCGTGGTCGGCGCGCGCTGCGCCTCCACGGGGCGGATGCGGAGGGCCTGGTGCGGCGGCTCGAAACGATGATCGGCGACGCCCTCGGCGACCGCTGAGGGTCAATCAACAGCTACAACGGAGGACTCGGATGCAGATCGCAATCTGCGGGCTCGGCCGGATGGGGGCCGGCATGGCTCGGCGGCTCGCGCGCAGCGGCCACGAGGTGGTTGCCTGGAACCGGACCGAAGCGGTGGCGGCCGACCTCGCGGCCGAGGCCGAGAATGGCGGCCACGTCACCGTCGCCGAGCCCATCGAGCGCCTCCGCGAGCTCGTCGCGGCGCCGCGGCACGTCCTGATCAGCGTGCCATCTGGTGACGCGACGCAGAAGATGATCGATCAGCTCGCCGACCTGCTCGAGCCGGGCGACGTGATCATCGACGCCGGCAACAGCAACTTCCACGACTCGCAGCGTCGCGCCGCCGCCCTGGCGGAGCGCGGGATCGAGTGGCTCGACTTCGGCGTCTCGGGCGGGGTCTGGGGCCTCACGGTCGGCTTCTGCACCATGATCGGTGGCAAGCGCGAGGTGTTCGAGGCCGTCGAACCGGCGCTGCGCGACATGGCGCCGGAGGGCGGCTACCTCTACTGCGGGCCGGCGGGCGCCGGGCATTACGTCAAGATGGTCCACAACGGCATCGAGTACGGCGTGATGCAGGCCTACGGCGAGGGCTTCGACATTTTGCACGCCGGCGAGTACGACCTCGACCTCGCCCCGATCGCTCGCATGTGGCAGAACGGATCGGTCATTCGCTCGTGGCTGCTCGACCTCGCCGGCGCTGCCTTCGAGAAGGAGGGCAACGACCTGGAGGCGATCAAGGGCTTCGTCAACGATTCGGGCGAGGGGCGGTGGACGGTGATCGACGCGATCGACCACGACGTCCCGGCGCCGGTCATCACGCTCAGCCTCATCCAGCGCTTCCGCAGCCGCCGCGAGCCGGACTCGTTCGCGGATCGCGTCCTGGCGGCGCTGCGCAACGAGTTCGGCGGCCACGCGGTCGAGCGCGACGACGGACCCGCCTGAAAAGATGACGACGCAATCCGCCCCTGCCACCTCGGTCACCGATCCGGACGCCCAGACCACGATCGATGCCACGCGGTCCGGCGAACCGCTGCCTGCGGAACGGCCGAACCCGTTGCGCGAGGGTCTCCGTCTCGAACGGAAGCCGGAGCCGTGCACGATGGTGATCTGCGGGGCGACCGGCGACCTCACCGAGCGCAAGCTCGGGCCGGCGCTCTACAACCTGATGCTCGGCGGCCTCCTGCCCGCGGAGTTCAGCGTCGTCGGCTTCGCCCGGCGCGACATGAGCGACGAGCAGTTCCGCGACCACCTGCGCGACGGGATCGACAAGTACAGCCGCAACAAGCCGGTGAAGACGTCGATCTGGGAATCGTTCAGCCAGGGGATCGAGTACCACCGTGGTGACCTCGACGATCCGAGCGCGTACGCGGAGCTGACAAGGCGGCTCGACCGCATCGACCGCGACCGGGGCACGGCCGGCAACCGGCTCTTCTACCTGGCGGTGCCGCCGAACCTCTACCCGGAGATCGTGCAGCGCCTCGACGGGGCGGGCCTCGCGCGCTCCCAGCGTCGCGGCGGCGGGCGCGGCTGGACGCGGGTGATCGTCGAGAAGCCCTTCGGCTCCGATCTCGAGAGCGCGCGGATGCTCAACCGCGAGATCGGTTCGGCGTTCGACGAGGAGCAGGTCTACCGCATCGACCACTACCTCGGCAAGGAGACCGTCCAGAACCTCGCCGTGTTCCGTTTCGGCAACGGCCTCTTCGAGCCGATCTGGAACCGCCGCTACATCGACTCGGTGCAGATCACCGTCGCCGAGACGGTCGGCGTCGAGGGGCGGGGCGAGTTCTACGACGCCACCGGCGCGCTGCGCGACATCGTCCAGAACCACGGGCTGCAGCTGATGGCCGTCTTCGCCATGGAGCCGCCGGTCGAGTTCAGGGCCGAGGACCTGCGCGACGAGAAGCTCAAGGTGCTGCGCGGCGTGAAGCCGATGGCGCCGGAGGAGGTGTCGGCCAACACGGTGCGGGGCCAGTATGTCTCCGGCTGGGTCGAGGGCCGCAAGGTCCCCACCTACCGAGATGAGGAGAAGGTCGCGCCGGATTCCGACACCGAGACGTATGCCGCGCTGAAGCTGGCGATCGACTCGTGGCGCTGGGCCGGCGTCCCCTTCTACCTGCGCACCGGCAAGGCGCTGCCGGCGCGCGCGACCGAGATCAGCGTGCAGTTCAAGCGTGCCCCGCTGGCGCTCTTCGCCCGCACCGGGATGCCGCAGATCGAGCCGAATGTCCTCGCCATCCGGGTGCAGCCGGACGAGGGGATCCTGCTGCGCTTCGGCGCCAAGGTCCCGGGCCAGGGGCTCCAGATCCGCAGCGTGAACATGGACTTCCGGTACGGGTCGAGCTTCGCGGTCGACTCGCCGGATGCGTACGAGACGCTGCTGCTCGACGCGATGGTCGGTGACACCAGCCTCTTCACACGTGACGATGAGGTGGAGCGCGCGTGGGAGATCCTCGACCCGATCCAGGCCGCCTGGGCATCCGCGCGCGGCGGCCCGCTCCACTTCTACGGCGCGGGGACGTGGGGTCCGCCCGCCGCCGATGACCTGCTGGAGCGCGACGGTCGAACGTGGCGACGCCCGTGAGTGCGCCGCGTACAACGGAGAAGCGCGCGCGGCGGGCGCAGGCCGTCCATCGCCGGCTCATGCGCTTCGGCGACGCCGAGACGCTGGCGACGCCGGTCTGGGAGGCCAATGCGACATCGGTGGCGGCCATCGAAGCTCGGCTGGCCGAGCTGTGGAATATCGGTACCGACGGGGATGCCGATACGCCGTGGGTGACCGAGAAGGGCATGCCGCACGCCCGCACCTCGGTCCTGAACCTGATCGTGGTGGTGGACGACGAGGCCGCCGCCGAGCGCGTCGTGCACACGATGCTCACGCTCGGCATTCGCCACCCCAGCCGCGCCATCGTGCTGGTGACCGATCGCGACGCGCCGGAGCCGGGGATGGACGCGCGGATCAGCACGCACTGCCACCCGAGCGTCGACGGCAACGAGCGCGTCTGCTACGAGGAGGTGGTGCTGAGCGTCCACGGCGAGGCGGCGGAGCACCTCGACGGCATCGTGGCGCCGCTGCTCATCCACGACCTGCCGATCCACGTCTGGTGGCCCGGTCATCCGCCGTTCGCCGACCAGGTCTTCGACCAGCTGGTCGAGATGGGGGACCGGCTCATCGTCGACTCCTCCGACTTCGACGATCTGCTGGGCGGCCTGCGCCGTCTCGCCACCGCTCGGCGGCGGAGCGGCGTCGGCGATCTCACCTGGCGCCGCCTCGCCTGGTGGCAGGAGCTCACGGCGCAGTTCTTCGACGCGCCCCGCTTCCGCCGCTACCTCCCGAACCTGTCACGCCTCCACGTCCGCTACGCGGTGGCGCCGCGGCGCGGCCGGCGGGCCAAGACGCGGGATCCGGACGAGGTCGCACCGGGGGTGCTGAGCCCCATCAGCGCGCCGCTGCTGTACGCCGGCTGGATCGCCTCGCGGCTCGGGTGGCGCCGCTACCGCACCGTCGAACCGCTCGTCGACGGCCGGATGCGCCTCCGGCTCGAGGGTCGCTACGAGATGGTCGACCTCCTTCTCGAGCCGGTCGAGACGACGGCGCTCGCCCCCGGCGAGCTGATGAACGTGCGGCTGGCGTCGCTCGGCGAGACCGGGGCCGCCCAGTTCATCGTGGATCGCGATGGCGACACCGCGACCGTGGCGACGAACGCGGACGGGATGACGGCGCTGCTGCGCCGGGTGACGATGGAGCCGATGACGGAGGCCGAGTTGCTCTCGATCGATCTCATCGTGGACCGCAACGAGCCGGTCTTCGAGAGTGCGCTGCGCGCGGCCGCCGTGTTCCTCGACGCCGCCCGATCGCCCGAGCCGGCCCAACCCCACGCCAGCCGGCAGGAGGCCTCGTGACCGGGTTCACCGTGCTGTCGACGGCCGCCGCCGTGGCGGAGGCGACGGCGGATCGGTTCGTGACGGCGGCGCGTGCCGCCATCGAGGACCGCGGCGTGTTCCGTGTCGCGCTGTCCGGCGGCAGCACCCCCAAGCGGGTCTACCCGCTGCTCCTCGACGGTCCGCGGCTTCGCGCCGTCGACTGGACGCGGGTCGAGTTCTTCTGGGGCGACGAGCGGGCCGTGCCACCCGACGACGCGGAGTCGAACTTTGGCGTCGCCTACCAGATGCTCATCGCGCACCTGCCCGGCGCGCGCAACGATCGCATCCACCGGATGGCGGCCGAGGCGCCGGACCTGAACGCTGCGGCCCTGACCTACGAGTCGGAGATCCGCCTCGCGTTCGACGCGCGCGGTGACGATCCGCCGCCGTTCGACCTCGTCTGGCTGGGGATGGGCTCGGACGGCCATACCGCGTCCCTCTTCCCCGGCAGTGATGCGCTGGAGGAGACGCAACGCTGGGTGGTGGGCAACTGGGCGCCCGCGCACGAGGCATGGCGCATGACGATGACCTATCCGCTGCTCGATGCCGCACGTCAGATCCTCTTCGTGGTCACCGGCGGCGACAAGGCGCCCGTGCTGCAGCGCATCCGCGCTGGCGACGACACGCTGCCGGCGGCACGGGTCCGAGCCGAGCGGATCGAGTGGCTGGTCGACGAGGCCGCCGCGGGCGCAGCGACTGCGTGATGCCGTTGCTGTGGCTGGTCGCTGCCGCGGTGTTCGCGCTGGGTGCCTACCGCGTCGGCTGGCCGGCGTGGCAGTCGTATCGGTCGCGGGAGCGGCGCGACGCCAACGTGGATCGGTACTTGGCGTGGCGGGGGCGGGCGGACCGAACGGCGAGCGGCCCCACCGGGGAGGGGATGACCGGCGAGGAGCGGCGGCGGCTGTGGATTGGCGGCGCGCTGGGGATCGTCGCGCTCGTCTGCCTCGCCGTGTTCTTCGCCGTCACCTGACGTCGGCCGTGCACGTCGAGCTCTTCTACCGCGACGGCGACCCACGCGTCATGGAGGTCCGCCAGCGTCTCGTCGAGGTCCTCAGCGAGGATGCGTTCGAGACGCCGATTCAGCTGATCGCCCTCGAGCGGGCCGACGACGCGGCGAGCCTCGGGATCCCCGGGTCGCCGACGGTGCGCATCGACGGCAACGACATCCATCCGGTGCAGGTCGAGCCGTCGCTCGAGGATCGGCGATTTTCGAGTGACGCCGAGCTCGACGGGCCCGCGACCGAGCCGCTCCCCGGGCCGGAGCTGATCCGCCGTGCCGTGGAGCGGGCGCGCGGCTGGGCCCACCGCCGCCGAGCCGGACGCTAGACTCGCCTCGCGATGCTCGCCGCCGCGCTCCGCGCCCTCTTCCTCTGGCTCAGCGACCGCCGCTGGCTCGGCCGGCTCGCGCTGCGCATGCCGTTCCTGCGCCAGATGCCGCTCCGCTTCGTGGCGGGGACGACGCTCGACGATGGCGTTGCCGCCGTCCGGGCCCTCAACGCGGCGGGCGCGAGCGCCACGATCGATGTCCTCGGCGAGAGCGTCGCCGACCGGTCCGCCGCCGAGCGGGCGGCGGCGGGGTACGTCGCCACCATCGAGCGCATCGCGGCCGAGGGACTCGACGCCAACGTCAGCATCAAGCTGAGCCAGATGGGCCTCGACCTGGGCGACGAGACCTGCCTGGCGGTGCTGCGCCCGGTCGTCGAGGCGGGGCGCGAGCACGGCATCTTCGTGCGCCTCGACATGGAGTCGAGCGCATACACCGATCGCACGCTGGCGGTGGTGGCCGCGCTGCGTGCGGAGGGCCACGACATCGGTCCGGTCATCCAGGCGTACCTGCACCGATCCGCGGGCGACGTGGGGGCGCTCGCCACCGATCGCGTGCGCGTGCGGATCTGCAAGGGCGCGTATGCCGAGGACGAGGCGATCGCGTGGCACGATCGGATGGCGATCAACGCGTCGTTCGTGGACCTCGTCACGACGTTGCTGGAGGCGGATGCCTACCCCGCGGCGGCGACCCACGACCCGGCCATGATCGAGGCGGTGGCGCGCGCCGCGCGACAGCGCGACATCGGTCCGGAGCGCTTCGAGTACCAGATGCTGTACGGCGTGCGCCGCGACCTCCAGCGGCAGCTGATCGAAAAGGGATACCGGATGCGGGTCTACGTGCCCTACGGCACCGAGTGGTACCCGTACTTCATGCGCCGCCTCGCCGAGCGTCCGGCCAACATCCTCTTCATTCTGCGCAGCGTCTTCGGCGAGCGCGGCTGAGGGCGCTCTGCGGGGCAGGGGCTGGAGCGGTATCCTGCTCGACACGCTCATGACTGGCAACAAACGGCCGAGCACCTCGAGCCTCCGCCGATTCATCACCTCGCGACCATACATACCGATCGCCGAGCTCCGGCGCCGCTTCGCGCTCGAGGAGCCTGACGAGGTGTGCCGCATCCAGCGGGACGGCGTGGCGGCCTTCGTGGGGCTGCCGGAGCGCGAGGCGACCAAGATCGCCGACCTCTGGGTTCGCGACGAGATCGGCCTGGAGTTATCCGTCGAGGTCCGAGCCGCGGTCGTCGTTGGCATCTACCCCATGCGGATCGCGCGCTTCGTGACCGATACCTACGGGCACGCCCCGGTCAATGGCCACGCCCCGATGAACGGCCACGCACCACTCGTTGCGGGCGGTACCTCGTCGGCGGATCGCCGTGCGTCCGCCGAACCTGTCGTCACGGAGGAGGGAGCGATTGAACGAGGCGGCGTGTCGCCCCCGAGGCCGTGATGCGCGTGCTGGTTGTCAGCCGCGACCTTCTCTTCTATAGCCGGATCGATGCCGCATTCCGGCGGCACGACCACGAGGTCCGACGCGTCGACGGTGTCGACGACCTCTCGCCGGGACCGACAGATCTGCTGCTCGTCGACTGGACCGAGCGACAACCGGAATGGGGACCCACCCTGAAGGCGCTGATGCGCGACCCGCGGGGCCCTCGTGTGGTGCTCTATGGGTCGCACACCGATCTCGCCGCCCACGCCGACGCACGGACCCACGGCGTTGGACCGATGTGGGCACGATCCAAGCTCGTGGCGGCGCTGCCGGCGCTCGCATCTGCTGACGTCGACGATCCGCACCAGTTGACCTGAGGCACCACAGAACGGCCCGGCCCTCTGGCCGGCATCGTGCATGGCGGGTAGAGTCCTAGTCCTTTCGTACTGCCCTCATGACCCTTCGAGGAACCCCCCGTGCCCAACTCTGTTACCCCCCAGCTGCGCAATGCGTCGCCCGGATCCATCTGGATCGTGGTGCCGACCTATAACGAGCGCGAGAACCTCCCGCCGATGGTCGACGCCATCCGTCAGTCTGTCCCCGAGGCAACCATCCTGGTGGTGGACGACAATTCGCCCGACGGCACCGGCGCCGTGGCGGATGGTCTGGCGCGGGCGAATCGGCTCGTGCGCGTGCTGCATCGCTCGGAGAAGAATGGGCTCGGCGAGGCCTACCGTGCCGGCTTTCGCCACGCCCTCGAGGATCCGCGGGTTCAGGTCATCGTTCAGATGGACTGCGACTTCAGTCACGATCCTCGCGACCTGCCGCGCCTGATCGGAGCTCTCGAGGAGGCGGACCTCGCAATCGGGAGTCGCTACGTTCCCGGCGGCTCGACGCCGGGCTGGGATCGGCGCCGGCGCCTCATCAGCCGATCCGGCAGCCTCTTCGCACGCACGGTGCTGTCGCTCCGCTTCCGCGACCTGACCGGTGGCTTCAAGGCGTGGCGAGCAGCCACCCTGCGGCAGGTGATGGAGCGAACGGCGTACGCCCAGGGCTATGGGTTCCAGGTCGAGATGACCTGGTTGGCACATCGTGGCGGCGCCCGTGTTGCCGAGCTGCCGATCGCATTCCGAGATCGCGTCTATGGCCAATCGAAGATGACGGGCGGCATCGTCCGGGAAGCACTCGTCATGGTTGTCAAACTGCGGTTGCGCGGCGGGCTCCTCGGCCGGCGGTCGCTCGCGGCTCTCGGGACGGGTGAGGCGTTGCCGCTGCGCACCATGGAAGCTCCGGACAAGCTTAGAGTCCCTTGACCGACTAGTACCTCAGTACTAGTCTGCTAGCACATTCTCGACCCGGGAATTTCCCCGGTTTCATCCCAATCGACCAGCCTAAGCAATCGTTCGCCTGCGGTGCGCCTCAATCCGGCACGCCGTCATTGCGTACACCACGAGCACGACCCGTCGTACCGGCGGATGCCGTGGGGGGCCTAGGCCGGGCGTCACGCTCAGGAGTCTATTCTCGTGGCCATCCCCTTCAGACCTGCTGCCCAAACGCCGTCGGTCATTCGCTTCGGCCTCATCGGTATCTTCGGCATTGCGGTCAACCAGTTTGCGCTGGTCGCGCTGACCGAGGTCTTTGGCGTCTGGTACGCCGTTTCGGCGGTCATCGCCACCCAGCTTTCGTCGAGTTTCAATTTCGTCGGCTCCGAGCGTTGGGCATTCGCCGGCCGTCGGTCGTCCGGCGGCGTGGCGCGCCGCTACCTGACGTTCATGGGGATCAGCAACGCAACGTTGCTGATCCGCATCCCTGTGCTCTTTCTCCTCACCGAGTTCCTCGGCGTGGGATACGCCGTCTCCAACCTGATCACGTTGCTCTCCCTGTTCGTCGTCCGCTACGCCCTGGCGGACAAGTGGATCTGGCGGGCCGTGGCGGATCCGGAGTCGAGCGTCAAGGTCGAGAAGAATGCCTCGAAGGGAGTGGCCGCGAGCGAGCCCCATCTGGCGCGCTTCCGCTATGACATCGCCGGCATTGTCCGAATTCACTCGGACGTCATCCTGCGCGAGCTGGAGTACTTCCGCACCGAGTGGAATGGTGCTCCGGACATCCGTATCACCATCGGTCGTGTGGGCACCATGCCCATCCGACGCGCACAGTTCGAGCAGGTTGGCGATCAGCTGAGCTACCGGGAGCATCTCGGCGCGGCGGGCGCCAACTTCGCCATCACCCTCGGCGAGCCCATCGAGGTGCGCGCCGCTCCATTGCTCGCCATGTCGCCGCATGTGCTGTACACCAACGTCATCGAGGCCCTGCTCCGCTTCCATCTCGTCTCGAAAGGCTACGTCCTGCTGCACTCGGCGTGCATGGAGGTGGACGGCAAGGCCGTCCTGCTCTCCGCCCAGACCGACACTGGCAAGACGAGCACGGTCATCAAGCTGGTTCGCGAGCGCGGATATCGGTTCCTCAGTGACGACATGACGATCATCTCGCCCGACGGGTACGCGATCAGCTATCCGAAGCCGATGACGCTCAGCTATCACACCATGCAGGCGATCAACGAGGGCGAGCTGCCCATCCGCGAGCGAGCCGCGCTGGCCGTGCAGAGCCGGCTTCACTCAAAGTCGGGCCGGTCCGTTGGACACGGCCTGGGCCGCCTGAACCTCCCGATCATGTCGGTCAACTCGGCGGTGCAGATGATGATCCCGCCGCCGAAATACCACATCAGCTCGCTCATCGAGTGCGAGATCGGGGAACGTGCCCCGATTGGCCATGTCTTCCTGATGGAGCGCGGCGAGCCGATGCGCGAGGAGCTGACGGTGTCCGCCGCCATCGGACAGCTCATCGAGAACACCGACGACGCCTACGGTTTCCCTCCGTTCTCGACGTTCGCCCCACACCTGCGGATTGGCGACGCAGACTACCCCGAGTTGCGCCGCCAGGAGCACGAGCTGCTGGAGCGAGCGCTGCAGGCAGCGCGGATCTGGCGTCTGCGCGTTGTCGGTCACGAGTGGGCCGAGCTTCTGCCCTCGCTCATCGGTGAACCGGCTCAAGACGGCCCGGTGGTGGCGTTGCCGGTCGGAGGCGACGGTCGCGAACCGATGCCCATCGGCGAACCCTTCGCGGACGAGCCGGCAGCCGTGTCGGCGCCCGATGCGGCCGCAGCGGTCGACGCGCTGGTCGGCGCGCATCTGCAGGAAGGTGGCCCCGGGGAGCGGTAACCCGCCCCGGGGAAGGCCCGGCTCACCCGCGGTATGCTGTCTGCTGCCCGAGCACGACGCTTGTTGCCCTGGGCGCCCCTGACGAAGAGAATCCGATGCCAGTCGATCCGTGGCCGCGCGCGCTCGGCAATTGTTGCGCACGCAGCTCCCACTCTGGTGGCCGTGTTGCGCGATAGTCGCATGGCTGCCCTCGCCCCGACGCGGCCGTTGCCGCCGCGCTCGAGGGCGCTCGCGGGAGTCAGCCGCACGACCCTGCTCGCGTTCGTCGCGGTGGCGGCGCTGGTGGTTCTGGGCGGCGTGGTCAGATTCTGGTCGCTGGGCGCCGTTGGTTTCAACAGCGACGAGGCGGTCTACGCGGGACAAGCAGCCGCGCTGGCGGGTGACCCCGAGTACGCGAAGTTCTTTGCGATCTTCCGGGCACACCCGCTGCTCGTGCAGTTCGTCCTGTCGACCGCGTTCCACTTCGGCGTGAGCGACGTCCTCGGCCGCTCGGTGATGGTCATCTTTGGGCTGGCGGCCATCCCCCTGATCTACGGGCTCGGCGCGCAGCTCTACGGTCGCCGCGTCGGACTCCTCGCGGCAATGACGCTCGCGGTGCTCCCATACCACGTCGGTGTCACGCGCCAGGTTCTGCTCGACGGCCCAGAGACGACACTCTTCATCGCCGCCATGTTCCTGTTGGCCCGTTACGTCTCGACCGGCGCTGCCCGCTACCTCTACGTGGCCGCGATGGCCGCCGGCCTGACGTTCCTGGCCAAAGAAACAGCCATCCTGGTCCTGCCGGTCGCGGTGGCGTTCGTGATGATGACGCCGACCGTCCGAATCGGGTTCGGGCGGCTCCTGGTCGCCACTGGCGTCTTCATCCTGACCATCGCTCCGTATCCGATATCGATTGCCATCAGCGGCGCGTCGGACACCGCCCGCCAGTTCCTGCTGTGGCAGCTGCTGCGGCGTCCCAATCACACGTTTTCGTTTTATGCCGAGGTCCTGTTGAGCGCCTACGGCTGGGTCCTGATCGTCGTGGCCGTGATCGGTATCACCCTGGCGATGCGTCGCGCGTTGTGGCCCGACCGCCTGTTGCTGGCGTGGGTCTTCGTGCCGCTCATCTTCTTCCAGGTCTGGCCGGTGAAGGGCTATCAGTACCTGCTGCCATTGACGCCGGCCGTTGTCGTGCTCGGGTCACGGGCGCTGCTCGCGATACCCCAGGGTCTACCAGCCCTCCGACGACGTGGTGGCCGATGGCTGGCTGCGCCGATCACCGCCGCGTTGATCGTGCTGCTGCTCACCAGCCTTGCCGTTCCGACGGTGCAGAGCATGCGGGCGGTGTCCGCCCTGGGCAGCCTGGCGGGCACAGGTGGACTGCCCGGCGGTCGCGAGGCCGGGACGTGGATCGACGGGAACCTTCCCCAGGGCGCATCGTTCATGACGATCGGCCCGACGATGTCGAACATCGTCCAGTTCTACGGCCACCGGCGTTCACGTGGGCTCAGCGTCAGCCCCAATCCGCTGCATCGGAACCCGGCCTACGACCCGATCGACAATCCCGACCATGCCATCCGCGGCCTCGAGATCCAGTACGCCGCCTTCGACGTATGGTCTGCCAGCCGGTCGCCCTTCTTCGCGTCGGTCCTGATGGGGTACGTCGCGAAATATCACGGCACCCTGATCTATGAACAGAAGGCAGAGACACGAGATCGGTCCGGACGCAGGCAGCTCGAGACCGTGATCCGCATCTATGAGGTACGGCCGTGAGGCACCGCGTGAAATGGCTGGCTGGCCTGGCCGGCATTGGGCTCCTGTTGACCACCGCAGCCATTCCCGTCATGGCCGCGGATCCCAAAGGCGTCGAGCACGTCGTCGTCCTGATGCAGGAGAACCACACCTTCGACAACTATTTCGGGACGTTCCCCGGGGCCGACGGCATCTCGGAAGGCACGTGCCTTCCGCGGTCACGCACGTCGAGCGAGGCCGGGTGCGTAGCTCCGCACCACGTCGACGTTCCGAGGACGGAGGACCCAGATCACGGTCGGGGCACCGCGCTCAATGCGTACAACGGCGGAGCGATGGATGGATTCGTCTGGGCGCAGGAGGAGCGCAATCTCGACGGGGCGGACGCGATGGGCTATTGGGACGGCCGCGAGCTGCCGCTGTATTGGAACCTGGCGACGGACTACGTCCTCGCCGATCGCTTCTTCAGCTCGGCATGGGGAGCGAGCCTGACGAACCACCTCTACTGGGTGGCGGCGCAGGCCGACAACAGCCACGGCGGCATTCCGCCGGCCGGATTCGACGCGACGACGATCTTCGATCGGCTCGAGGAGGCTGGGGTCTCCTGGAAGATGTACATCCAGAATTACGATCCGACGACTGACTTCCGCAGCGGCGCGGAGCATCCACCGCAGGTGGTCTGGAGCGCGCTGCTCGCCTTCCCGCGTTTCCTCGACGATCCCGCCCTGCGGTCGCACATCGTCGACCTCGATGAGTACTTCACTGACCTGGAGGCGGATACGCTTCCGGCGGTGTCCTACATCGTGCCGGGCGGTGCGAGCGAGCATCCGCCGGGGAACGTCACCGTGGGCGAGCAGTTCGGCACGTCGCTGGTCACCGCGCTGATGCGCAGCAGCAGCTGGTGGAGCTCGCTCTTCGTACTCACCCATGACGACTGGGGCGGCTATTACGACCACGTCCCCCCGCCGCAGGTTGATGCGGATGGCTACGGCTTCCGGGTGCCGGGAATCCTCATATCGCCCTACGCGAAGCGGGGCACCGTGGATTCGACCGTGTACGACTACACCTCGATCCTCCGCTTCATCGAGCTGAACTGGGGCGTCGACCCGTTGACGGCCCGCGATGGCGGTGCGAACAGCATCGGCGCCGCGCTCGACATGCGGCAAGAGGCCGCGGCGCCCGTCTTTCCGGACCGCAGCTACCCCCCGCCCCAGCTGCCGGCGGCAGGCAACCGGCTCGCGCTCATCGCGGTCTACGCGGCCGTGGCCGTGGTGTTCGCGGTGGCCCTGGTGTGGGTCCTGGTCCCCTCATCGGTGAAGGTCGTGCGCCGCGGGCGGTCTCGAGCAGCACCGGAATGATGGTTCAGGCGCGAGGAGCGTTCATGCGGGGTCTCCTGCTGGCCGTCTTCGCGACGATCACCGCCGTCGTCGGCGTCGCCTGCCTCGATGTGGGGCCGTTGTCAGCGGCGGAACCGACGAGCCTCCAGATCACGCCGCCGACAGGCCCCGTCGCCATCGGAGACGAAGTCAGCTTCACCGCGCGGCTCCTTTCGAATGGGTCGCCGGTCTCGTCGCGCCGGCTGACGCTGTCTGTCGATGGCGCGCTGCTGCGGACCGCGGGTGTGGACGCCAATGGAGTGGCGACGCTCGCGATTCACGGTGACGAGCTGAGCGCTGCTGGCGCTCGCCAGGTGACCGTCGCGCTGCCGGACAGCCCGGCCCTCATCGGCTCGACAGCGGCCTTCGTTCTCGCCGTGCAGCCCGCGCAGGTCACCATCGTCACCGTGCCCCCCGTCGACGGAGTGACGATCGACTTCGGGACACTGTCGATGACGACGAGCCAGGGCGCGGCCGTGTTCAGCGTGCCCGCTCTCGGCTCCTACGACGTCAGCGTGGATGCTGCCTCCGCAGCAAGCCCCGATGTGCGCGCCGATTTCGTGCGGTGGGGCGACAACGTGTTCACCCCGCGGCGAAAGGTGCAGGTGGCCGGGACCGCCTCTCTGGAGCTCGGGCTGCATACCGCCTATCGGACATCCATCAGGTTCGTGGACCAGAACGGCACGCCGGTGCCGGCGGGCCAGGTCGATTCCCTGCGCCTCACCGGGACGGGCGGAGCGGGGATGAACGTCGCGTCGTTCGACGACGTCTGGGTGGACGCTGCCACGGCAGTGAAGTCACCAAGCGGCTTGCGCGAGTCGGGTCGGAACTGGCGCGTGCTCGAGGCGATGGTGTCCGGCACCAATGTCGTGAACCGGGGCCAGCAACGCTTTACTCCGCACCCCGGCGATGTATGGACCATCTCGGTCCTCATGTTCAACCTGCGTGTCGAGGCGGAGGACGCGCTCTTCGGCTCCGCCGTTCAGGGCACCCTGAGCCTCGTCTACCCGGATGGGACGAGCCATCCGGTCACGCTGGACGCCTCCACTCCCGCTACGGATTTCAACCGCCTGCCGCGTGGCGACTATGTCCTGCACCTGAAGGCATCCGGGCTGGTGGCACCCACCCCGGTCGCGCTGTCCCGCGATCAGACGGCGGTCATCCGCATCATCACGTACCTCGATATGGCCGGCTTTGGCTCGGTCATGTTGCTCACCGTCGCCGCGCTGTTCTGGTTCGGCCGGCGCGAACAGACGGTGGCCGTCATGAGTGCCGGATGGCGTGGTGCCCGAGGAGTCTTCCGTCCGAGGCGCCCTGCGCTGCCGGGGCTCGGGGCGATGGCTGCGTCGGCCGCGCGAGCGGTGAGCCGTGGCGCGCAAAGCGCCGATGCGAAACGGCGATCGAACGGCTCTGCCCTTCGGAGGGCAGATGGTCGTCACGCGTTGCGGCCACATGCCGAGCCAGTGGCTCCCCGGCGGCTGACGCCCATCTTCGTGCCTCCGCCACCGCCGGCGCCGGGCACGACGTTCCGCCGGCCGGGCGCGACCAGATCGGCCGACCGTTGCCCGCACTGTGGACGCTTCTGCTCGTCGAGTGCTCGCTTCTGCCGGTCCTGCGGCCGGCTCATCGCCCAGGCGCCGCCCCGCCAATGAGGTTCGTCGATGAAGCCGCGTCTCGCTGCAGATGGCGGATCCTCCCGGTCGTGATCGCCGCGGTGGCGCTGCTGAGCGGATGGACGCCGAGCGCGGCGACCGCCGTCGAGGCATGCGCCGGTGTGCCAGCGGGCGCCTCGGCGGACGTGCCGACGCTGGCGTACTACTACATCTGGTTCGAGCCTCGGAGTTGGCGACGAGCCAAGATCGACCTCCCGCAACTGGGAACCTATGGGAGCGCCGAGCCGGACGTCATCGGTCAGCACATCGCATGGGCGCAGGCCGCCGGCATCGACGGGTTCATCGTCAGCTGGAAGCACGAGCCACGCCTGGACGAACCGCTGGCCCGCCTCGTCGAGGAGGCGCATCGGACCGGCTTCAAGCTCGTGCTGCTCTACCAGGGCCTCGACTTTGAACGCAATCCCCTGAATCCGAAACGCGTCGCGGCAGATCTGCAGTGGTTCGAAGACACGTATGGCAACGACCCGGCGTTCGACCTGTTCGGCACCCCGACGGTTGTCTGGTCGGGCACGTGGAAGTTCACCGACGAACAGATCGCCCAGGTCCGTTCGGACATCGGTGCACCCGGGGCCCTGCACCTGCTGGGGTCGGAACGAAGCGCAGATGCATATGCCCCCAGGGCGGCGCTGTTCGACGGAGACGCGTACTACTGGTCGTCCGGCGATCCCCTGACGACGCCGCGGTACGACCAGCGGCTGGAGGACCTGGCGGCGGCAATCGATGACGATCACGGCACGTGGATCGCACCGGTGGCTCCAGGCTTCGACGCGCGGTTGGTGGGCGGCTCCTCGATGGTGCAACGTCGCGATGGGGCAACCTATCGGGCAGCATGGTGCAGCGCGTTGCGCACCGACCCCGGTGCCGTGGGCATCATCAGCTGGAACGAGTTCAGCGAGAACTCGCACATCGATCCGAGCCAGGCATTTGGAACCACGTACCTCGAGATCACCGCGGAGCTTGCCGGGGGCGCACCGGGCAGCCTGCTGCCATTTCCCTCGATGGGACCGGATATCGACCCAACGCCGGGCGTGGATTCGTCCGGGTCGATTTACACCGGCCCGTGGGATGTCGCTCTGTCGGCCGCGCTCGCCGTTGCCCTTCTGGCCCTGCTCGCCACGTTCATCGTGCGCACCCGCCGACGGCCGGCCTGAGCGCTGGACGGCGCACGACGAACGTGTCCTCGACTCGTCGGCGGCGCCCGATCGCTGGGGACCATCGGCAATGAGCCTCGGGTACCTTTGGGCGATGTGTCGTGGAGGGGCGACGCATATGCTGCTGCCTCGCCTGCGAAGCGCCATTCGCGTCCAAATCTCCGCAACCCCGAGGCTCATGCGATCCAAGTCCCTCTCCGCGTGGCTCCGTAGCGCCCCGCCCCCGCCCGTCACCCCCGAGCGTCGCCAGCCCCGCTTCCGGCGCTCCCGACTGACCGACTGGGCAGCAACCGCGATTGTGCTCATCATGGTGCCTGCGGTGCTCGTCCCCCTCGTCGCCACCGAGGCAGCCGGCCCGAGCCTCCGGCTCACGCCGGCGGTCACCACTCCGGACACGTTCGTTGTCGTTCACGGGGCCGGCTTCGACGCCGCCTGGACCGGCCAGATCGTGCTCGGCGATGGCGTCAGCGCTGTGGCGGTGACGGCCAATCAGGCGGGGCAGTTCACGGCGAAGCTGATCGTCCCCGGGGACGTGCAGGAGGGCAGTCAGGCGGTGGCCGCCTTCGCCGACCAGGCGGGCGCGCGTCATCTGGAGGCAGCCGTTGCCACGGTCGCGCTCGAGGTGCGCCACGCCACGCGCCCGAGCCCTGACTCGGCCGCTCGCCTCCCGAAGCGGTCTCATGCACCAAAGGTCACCGCGTCGGCGAGCCCGTCATCCACGCCGCCGGCCAGCTCATCGCGCCCTGCTGCTGCGAGCGGCACGCCGATCGCCACCGGCGCGCCAACCGCCAGCACACCGGCAACCGCCTCGCCGTCGAGCCCGCAGGTCCCCGCATCGCAGTCTGCCGCTCCGGTTGGCACGCCGCACCCGACGACCGCACCGCACCCGACGATCGCACCGCAGCCGACGACCGCGCCGGTTCCGCGGGTGGCCCGGACGACGGCATACATGCACTACTACCTGTGGTGGACACCCAGCCACTGGCAGGAGAAGCTCGGTTCTGCCTATCCGTACGGCACGGTTCCCGCCGTCGCCCCCGGGACCATGGATGCCTCGGGCTGCAACCCGCGCGTCGGTTACCCCGGCGCCACCATCATCGATGTCCCGTCCGAGGGCCTCTATGACCAGGGCTCGGGCGCGACATTCGA
Organism: Candidatus Limnocylindria bacterium; assembly: GCA_038248895.1. GTDB lineage: Bacteria > Chloroflexota > Limnocylindria > QHBO01 > QHBO01 > JAICQM01. The sequence goes on from JBBRWZ010000018.1 coordinate 29,167, forward strand.
TCGACACATCGCCGATGCGGCCGGCGCCGGCATCACCGGGTTCATCGCGAGCTGGCAGGGCACCGGCGCGGCAGGTCAGCTTCCGTCCTCCAGCGGCTACAACGCTCGGCTGGACCTTCTCGTCTCCCGCGTCGAAGCCTACAACGCCAGCCATGCCAGACCGTTCCGGCTCGCCCTCGGCCTCGAGGCATACGGGAACTACGGCAGGCCCGCCAGCGCCCTCATCAACGACCTCGAGTATTTCCGTTCCCGGTACGCCGGCTCATCGGCCTTTGCCAACTCGTACGGCTCCCAGCCGCTCGTCATGATCCTGGGCAGCCGCAAGTACGCCGAGTCGACGATGCGCGCCGTCTCGCAGGCCGAACAGTCTCATCTGATCCTGCTGGGCGACGAGACCTACCAGACATGGAGTCGCGACGCCGCGTATCTCGACGGCACGGCGTACTACTGGTCGAGCCAGGACCCGTGGAAGAACCCGCAATCCGGCAGCCAGGTCGCATCCCTCGCCTCCCAGGTGCACGCGGCCGGCAAGCTGTGGTTTGCACCGTTCACCGGAGGGTTCAATACGCAGCTGACCGGGGGCAGCACCTGCACGCCGCGCAAGGGCGTCAGCACGCTCGACGAGGTATGGCGCTTGAATCGGGCGTCGAATCCGAACGGCTGGTTCGGCATCAGCTGGAACGAGTTCGTCGAGAACAGCTACCTCGAGCCGACACGCCTCTATGGCCGCGCCTACCTCAACGAGATCGCCCGCCTGATAGCTCAATAGCAGCTCGCGCCTGTACGTCCGGCGAGGATGCCGGCGCGATCATGGCCCGATGCGGCTGGTCGCAAACGCAACGTCGTCAAACGTCACGTCGTAGGTCCGACCGCTCTGCACCTCGCCGATCTGGATCCGCCCTATCGGCGAGGTGCCAAGGTTGATGCTGCCCGACGAAAGGTCGTTCACCAGCCCGCCATCGAGCCACACCTCGACCGAGCCCGATCCGCCGTTCACCGCTGCGTGCATCTCCAGGGAATGCCACGCATCGGTCGCGACGGCGGTGGAGCCGGGGACGGTCGTGCCACCGGCGTCTGATCGCAGGCCCAAGGTTCCGTCGGTCGCGACGTAGAGATAGGCGATTGACCCGTCAGTGCTCGTTCGGTAGCGCATCAGGTTCACCTGGCTGGGGCTACCGGACCCCAGGTAGAACCAGATCCGGAAATACCCCTCGTTGTACGTCGCCGGCAGGTACTTCTTGGCATAGGTGCGCCCCGTGGTCGTCGCTCCGCGCACAGCCCAGGTGCCCTGGTGTGCAAGCGTGCTCTGGACGGTCAACCCGCCGCTGGAGTTCCAGCTCGAGAGTGTTCCGGACTCGAAGTCGTCGCTGAAGATCGGCTGCGATGGGGGCGGGGGAGGAGGTGGGGGAGCGCCGGTCGGGGTGGCCGATGCCGAATTGGAGTTTGCGCTCTCGCCGCCACCGTTCACAGCGCTCACGACGTACCAGTAGGTCGTTCCGTTCGCGACGGTGGTGTCCGCGTAGGCAGTAGCAGTCAGAGCGGTGGCGATCGTGGCGAACGGCCCGCCGCTGGACGTCGCACGCTTGACGCTATACGAGTCGGCGGCCGAAACCGCATTCCATGCAAGGTTGACGCGCGCGTCACCCGCTGATGCCGCCAGGCCGCTCGGGGCGGGGGGTGCTGTTGGGATCGTTGCCCCGGTGGTGACGGCGGCCGGCGCGCTGGTGGGGGAGCGGTTGCCGGCGGCGTCGCGCGCGCGGACGGTGTAGCTGTAGGCCGTGCCGGGGGCCAGGCCGCTGTCGCCGTAGGCGGTGACGGTGCCGACTGTGGCCACCTGGGTGCCGTCGCGATAGACCTCGTAGCCGGTCACGCCGAGGTTGTCGCTGGCCGCGGTCCAGGTCAGGTCGACGCGCGTCGATCCGTTGGCGGTGGCGGTCAGCCCGGTGGGTGCCGTCGGGGGCTCAGTGTCGGCGCGATACGTCATCACGTCGAATTGACGGCCCGTCGAATCGGTCGGCGCCACGGTCACGGCGTCGCCATTCACGGTCACCAGCAGGAAATGGTAGACCTGTGCGATCGCAGTCGGTGCGCTCGCCCCGCCACAACTGCTGCCCTTGCTCTTGGAGTTTGACCAGCCGATTCCATACGCGTCGGTTGGTGTGCACGGGCCGATCGGCTCCGGCGTCGCACCACCACCACCGGTGACGTAGGTGACGATTCCGCCATTGGGTGGCAAGTTCCGCTGATACAGGTGCGCATGGCCGTTGAACGCCATATCGACCCCATGCTGCGCCAGCAGCCCCTCGAGACTGCCCGAGCCGCGCAGGTACAGGTTCGAGTTTTCGGTGGGATTGTCCGAATAGAGGGGGTAGTGGAAGAAGGCGAACTTGTGGGTCCCGGCATGGGTCTCGAGATCGTGCTTGAGCCACACGTACTCGGCACTGCTCGGCGTCCAGTGATTGTCATAATCGTTGCGATAGGGAGCAGCGGTGCCGTTGTTGCCATCGCTCCAGGCCGCGGTGAGGACGTAGAACCGCGAGTTGCCCGCGTCGAACGCGTACCACTGGCTTGGATACGTGGCCGCCAGGGTCCCGTTGGTGCAGCAGTACTGCTCGCTCAGGTATCGACCGCCGGACAGTGCGACAGCGCGGCTCTGCGGCCAGTTGGTCAGCGGCGTGCCGGTGAAGCCGTGGTTGCCCTGCGTGTTGAAGAGCGGGATGGATCGGCCCGGCACGGTCCAGAACGAGGGGCCGAAGATGGCGCTCGTGTCGTGACCGGTCTGCACCAGGTCGCCGTATACCGTCTGCGAGCCGGACTGGTAGCCGGTGTCACCGGTCGTGACCGCGAATCGGGCGCCACTGGCGGCAATCTGGGACATCAGATTGGCCTGGTTCGAGTTGTTGCTGTTGTCGTCGACGCTGCCCCAGTCGCCGAACACCGCGAACGAAAATGCCCCTCCGGAGCCGGCCGCGACCTGCGTTCGGAAGGTTGGTGCCGGATCCGTTCCGAGAAGATCGACCGATCCGAGGAACACGCGATAGCAGTAGGCCGTGTCCGGCTGCAGCGTCAGCTCGGTACGCCACTGATATTCCGTCTGGGCCGCGACGGTGATCGTGGTGCGCGTGGCCGCGGCGCTCGTTTGGCTGCAGCTTCCCACCGGCCCGTAGCGCACCGAGGCTGTCGTGGCCGATCTGTCGGTAGCCCAGTTGATCGTCACGTACGGCCCGACCGCATCGCTGAGATAGGGGTAGCGCCGGAGCGCCTGGTCGACCACCCCCGCGCCGCGAACGACCGAGGGCGAACCGATGAGCGGCACGAGCAGACTAAGGACGGTGACCGCTGCGAGGGCACGCCGCGGCAGTCGGGTGGGCACCGAAGACTCCCAGAAGTACCGGATAAAGACGGAATGATTAGAGCAGAAAGTCCCGGTCCTGTCGATACTCTCGAGGCAGCAAATGCGGGACATAGCGGTGTCAGCCGTCAACGTCCGCGATGGGGGCCCGGACGTTGGTCCTTGCGTCGGTGCACCACTTGCCTGCAAGGAGTACTTGTACCTTCCTCACCGGCCTGCTAGCGTTGCGCTGCAATCAAATAGGACCGTACCAATTGGGCCGCCCCCGTGGCGGCGTGCTCTGCAAGTACAGAAGGACTCATCATGACCATCCGTCAACCCGCCACGCTCGGGCGTGCCGAAGCCGTTCTCGGGGCAGCATTGCTCCTCGCCTTCGCAGCCCTCATCGCGCCGGCCGCGACGCGGGGCGTCGATGCCGCTGATGAGGCATGCCCCGGATCCACGACGCTGATCGCCAGTTTCGATGCCGCCGCGGACGGGTATGTCGTCGCCGGGGACGCCGCGGGGATCTCGGTCGTGGGCAGTCCGTCCATCGCCTACTGGACGTCAGCCAACCCAATCACGGCCATCGTCATCAGCGCGGGGGGCGTGACTGAGAACATGGTTCTCGACCCACTGGAGACCGCCGGGACGGTGGCAGCCACCGATCTGAAGGACGCCGGCGGCAGCGACATCTCCCGTCTCGGGTTCTGTCATGGCGGCGGCGCGATTCCCCCACCCACCAGTGGCAGCAAGATCAGCATCGACGTCACCAAGGACGCGGACTGCGCGCTGCCGAACGCCGACGGGACGCTGACCGTTTCGGGAACCATCACCGTCAACCGGCATTCGCCAAGCGGCGGACAGCCCTCGGTCTCGATGCAGATCGACGTCGCCCGCGACTCGGTGTACGCGTCGGGAGACGAGCTCCTGGGACAATCGACGGTGCCGAGTCTTCAAGGTGCGCTCTTCTCGGCCGGCCTGGCGTCAATCAGCGGGCCGTACACCATGACGTTCGATCGCGCCGGCACGACGGCGTGGACGAACAAGGTCGAGATCGTGGTCGAAGAGGCGAGCTCGGGGCTCCAGCGACACAAGTATTACAGCGACCGCGTCGCCTTCATCGAGTGCGAGGCAGCCCCCACACCGACACAGACGCCGGAATCCTCGGCAAGCGCGACGGAGACGGTCGTTCCAACCCCGACTCCCACTCCGACGCCAACGCCGACCCCGGGCGGGACAGCTTCGACTCCGACGGCAAGCCCGACGCCCGAAGGTGGCGTGCTCGGCGCCACCGGGACGCCAGCCGCGAGTGAGCTGCCGAACACGGCTGCGCTATCGCGTGGCTCGTCGACAGATGCCCTGCCGTTCGCCTGGGCTCTCGCAATATCCGGCTTCTTGACCCTGGCCGGTCTGGGCGCGCGCACGAAGGCCCGTCGTCGCTGACAGCGGCGAACCAAACACCGACGTTGGCCGGGAGTGCTCGCTCAGCGGCGCTGGTTGTCCATGGCGTGGACGTTGCAGACCGCGGTTGCGCTGATCTCCAGCGCTCCCGCCACAAGCTCCACGTCGTAAGTCCAGGTTGCCGCCGGCGCGGCGCAATCGGCGCAGGTGCCCGGCGGGCGGAGCATGCCGCTTGTGCCGCCACCGGCCATCCCGTGTGGGGGGAGGTCGCTGACGCGTCGGAAGAGCGATGCAATATTCATCATGGCTCCAGCGTGGTCTTGGCCCATTAACGGACGATTATCGGCCTGTTAGTCGTGCGCGGCCAGGACCATTGCCGATATCGCGTCGGTTCCTCCGGGTGATTCCCAAGCCCCAATCGTCATTCCTAAGGTGGGCGTCCAATCGGACTGCTGCGACGAGAGGATCTGCCCTTGCGCCCCAAAACATTACCAATTTCGCTCCGCGGCGCGCCCCTACCGGTGATGGCGCCGACCCGGCGCAGCGACGGCGAGCGGGCTCGTGGCTTCCGCGATTGGGCAGCCACCGGTCTCATCGTTATCCTCGTCCCCGCCCTCCTGCTGCCCCTCCTCATCGCGCGCGGGAGCGGGGCAAGCCTGGGCGCGACGCCCAATCCGGCCATGCCGGGCGCCCGCGTCGTCGTCACCGGCACTGGCTTCGAGGCACACCAGGCGGGCATGATCACCTTCGACGGCGCCCCATCGCAGGTTGCGGACTACCGTACCTCGAAGGCCGGCGCGTTCGAGGTTGCATTCCTCATCCCGGATGGCGCGGTGGAAGGTAGGCACACCGTGTCCGCGGTGCCTGGCGCCCGCGGCAACGGGAAGGCGCGTGGCGCTGCGCTCGCGGCCGGCGCCAGTGGTGTGCTCGCCAGCGTGGTGCTGATGGTGAGCGCCACGACGTCCGACCTGCCGGCGCCGTCCCAGCCACCGGTGACACCCCCGGCGTCCGGCAGCGTGGCATCGGTCTCGCCGACGGCAATCGGTTCGGCGACCGCAGCTGTTAGCGGCTCGCCGGCAGCGGCCGGGACGGTGTCTGCGGCAGCATCGCCCTCGGCGGGCTCGTCGTCGGCCCCAGCGGCATGGCAGCCGAGCTTCCCGGTCCGCGCGGCGTTCTACTACCCATGGTTCCCCGAAGCTTGGCGACAGTCAGGGATCTACCCGTTCTCCCGGTTCCACCCATCGTCGGGGTTCTACGACGGTGGCGCATCAAGCGTCATCGCATCGCACATCGACGCGATGACGTACGGTCGCATCGGCGTCGGCATTGCATCGTGGTGGGGCCAGGGGTCGGCGACGGACCGGCGCATCTCGAGCCTCCTCAACGCGACCGGCGACCGCCAGTTCCGCTGGACGGTCTACTACGAGCCGGAGGGGCAGCGTGACCCCTCCGTCGCCGAGCTCCACGATGACCTCGTCTACCTGCGCGACCATTACGCGGGCAGTTCCGCCTTTGAACGGGTGAACGGTCGCTTCGTCGTGTTCGTGTATGCGGATGGGCAGGACGGCTGTGCAATGGCGTCGCGGTGGCACCAGGCCAACGCGGGCGTCAACGCCTACGTGGTGCTCAAGGTCTTCTCCGGCTATGCGGCCTGCTCGGACCAGCCGGACGAGTGGCACCAGTACGCGCCGGC
>JBBRWZ010000019.1:0-34281 GCA_038248895.1 Candidatus Limnocylindria bacterium
CCTCTGCTGGTGGGCGCCGCCCACCTGCCTCGTACCCGCTACACGTAAAACCACATCTGGGTCATTGCCGCGGAGCGTAGCCGTCGGACGCGGTGGGTGTCAATCGCCGCCGCCGAGACGGCTCGCGTCGGCGGTCGAGAGGATGGTGCGACCGCCGTCCGCGGTCCAGACCGCGCCCGTCTCGTACGACGCCTCCGGACCGATGAGGAAGCCGATGACGGCGGCGATCTCATCCGCGGTGCCCATCCGCCCGAGTGGCACATCGGTGCGCCGGTCGGCGGGGAGCAGCCGCTCGTCGAAGTCGGTGGCGATCCCGCCGGGGGCAACGACGTTGACGCGCACCCCGTCGCGTGCGCCGATGATCGCCATCGAGCGGCCGAGGCCCTCCAGTCCGGCCTTCGCCGCCGCATAGGCGGGGGAGCGCAGCGACCCCTCGGCCGCGCCGACGATGCTGCCGACGAGGACGGCCGACCCCCGCCCGGCGATCAGCGCCGGCAGGCAGGCGCGGAGCGCGACGAACGGGGCGGTGAGATCGACGCGAATGACCTCGTCCCAGTGCTCGCCGCTGTCCCACGGCCCCGACGGCGGGACGCCGGCACAGCAGACGAGCGCCCCGAGCCGGCCGCCGAGCAGCTCGAGGGCGCGGCCGATCACGGCCTCGTCGCCGGCATCGCCGGCGATCCTCCGGGCGCCAGTGGCGCCCGCATCGGTGCGATCGATCCCGACGACGTCCCACCCGTCGTCGACGAGCCGAGTGGCGGTGGCGCGGCCGATGCCGGCGGCGGCGCCGGTGATGAGGGCGGTGCGAGGCTGCTTCATGGCCTGGCCATGGTACGCACCGTCACGCACCGCTGGGCCGCAGGCCGGCTGCGATGCGGCGGGCACCTTGACGGGCTGACGCCATGGCCCCTAGCATGCGGCTCCAACTCAATACAGGCGTCGACCGGACGAGTACCCGGTTGCACGGCCACCGCAGCGAGCCGGGATGGTGCGAGCCGGCGTGGCACGGCAGCGGTGAATGGACCCGCGAGCCTTGCTCCGAATCGGGCCTTGCGTGGCCCGGGTAGGCGGCGACGGACGGCCACCGTTAGTGCGGGCCAGGCGCATCGGTCGCAAGCACGCGGCCCGTGCGTGACGAGCGCGGACCACATCGGTCCGAACCACGAGGGTGGCACCGCGGAACTGAGCCTCCGTCCCTGATCGGATGGAGGCTCTGCTGTAGCCAGCTGAACGGGACCGATGACCGCTGCACCACCACGCCGCCCCCCTGCCCGCGTGACCAGCATCGAGCTGGCGGCCGACACGCTCACGCCGGTCGCCGCTGCGCTGCGCCTCGGCGAGCGCTGTGCCTTTCTGCTGGAGAGCGTGGAGGACGGCGCGCGCTACGGGCGCTACTCGATCGCGGGGGTGCACGGACGGACGCTCGTCATCCGCGCGCCGGACGACCCGCTCGAGGTGCTCCGCGCCGAGCTGCCGGTGGTGGAGCCGATGGGCGCTGACCCGGCGTTCCCGCTGGCCTCCGGCGTCGGCTACCTCGCCTACGAGGCCGCTGCCGGCTGGGAACGGCTCCCGGTCCCCGCCCGCGATCCGCTCGGCATGCCGGAGGCCGTCTTCCACCTCCCCTCGTCGGTCATCGTCTTCGATCACCTCGCCCAGATCGCGCGCGTCGCCACGCTCGACGGCCCCGGGGCGGAGGAGCGCCTGCGAGACGTGGCCGCGGCGCTCGCGTCACCCGCGGCGGGCGAGGTGCCCGCCACGTTCGGGCCGGGCAGCGTGCCACCGGACCGCGAGAGCGAGCGCCGAGCGCACTACGAGGCAGGCGTCGCGCGGCTGGTGGAGGAGATCCATGCCGGTGAGATGCTGCAGGCCGTGCTGGCGCGCCGCTTCAGCGTCCCGACGAGGCGTAGCGCCATCGAGATCTACCGATCGCTGCGGCGCATCAACCCCTCGCCCTACCTCTACTACCTCGACCTCGCGGCGGTGGCGCCGGGTGCCGCGCTCGTCGGCGCGTCGCCGGAGCTGCTCGTGCGCGTGCGCGATGGCGAGGTGGTGACGCGCCCCATCGCCGGCACGCGTCCGCGCGACCTCGACCCGGCCGCGGATCGCGCGCTCGAGGCGGAGCTGCGCGACGATCCAAAAGAGCTGGCGGAGCATGCCATGCTCGTCGACCTGGCGCGGAACGACGTCGGGCGCGTCGCGGCGCCGGCGAGCGTCGAGGTGACGACGCTCCGCGCTGTCGAACGCTACCGCCACGTGATGCACCTCGTCAGCGAGGTCCACGGCAAACTGCGCGATGACCTCGACGGGTTCGACGCGGTGCGGGCGGTATTCCCGGCCGGCACGCTGAGCGGGGCACCCAAGGTGCGCGCCATGCAGGAGATCGCGGCCATTGAGGGTGAGCGCCGCGGCCCGTACGGCGGCGCGGTCGGCTACTTCAGCCCGCACGACGTGGAGTGCGCCATCACCATCCGCAGCGCCGTCCTGCTCGACGGCGTCGCCACGGTGCACGCCGGGGCGGGCATCGTGGCCGACTCGGTGCCGGAGCGGGAGGCGGCGGAGGTGGCCGCCAAGGCGGCATCGATGCTCGCCGCCATCGGGGCGGAGGAGCCGGCATGACGCGTGTTTTCCTGCTCGACAACTACGACTCGTTCACCTACAACGTCGTCCAGCTGCTCGGCCGCATCGGCGCGGAGGTGACGGTGGCGCGCAACGACGAGATCGGCGTCGACGCGGTGCGCCGGCTGGCCCCGGACGCCATCGTCGTTTCGCCCGGACCGTCGCGACCGGAGCGGGCGGGCATCAGCATCGAGCTCATCCGCGCGCTCGGCCCCACGATTCCGACGTTGGGCATCTGCCTCGGACACCAGGCGATCGGTGTCGCCTATGGCGCATCGGTGGTGCGCGTGCCGCCGGTGCATGGCAAGGCATGGCCGGTGCGCCATGCCGGCAACGGCGCCTTCGCCGGTCTCGCCTCGCCGCTCGTCGCCGCCCGCTACCACTCCCTGGCGGTGGATCGCGCGACGCTGCCCGACGAGCTCGAGGTCACCGCCTGGACCGATGACGGCGTGGTGATGGGGCTGCGCCACCGCAGCCATCCGATCGAGGGCTTCCAGTTCCATCCCGAGTCGATCCTGACCGATGCCGGCGAGGCGCTGCTCGCCGGCTTCCTGGCGCGGGTCCCGGTGGCGGTGCGATGAGCACCGCACGTGCGCGGCAGCGCGGCCGCCGCTACTGAGCGACGCCCCCGGACTCAGCGGGAACGCCGAGCGAGGCGAGCGCCGCGACGGCCGAGCCACGTGACCCCGCCATGTCGAGGTCGTGGACGAGCGCGAACTCTGCCACCGCCGCCTGCTCGTCGCGCAGCTGGGTGTTGGCTCGTACCAGGTCCAGGAACCAATCGCGGAAGGCCGGCGCCGCCTCGACCACGCCGCCGCCGACGAAAAACGCGTTGGGATCGGTGAAGTTGGCGGCGATGGTGAAGAGGCGCCCCAGGGTCATCGCCTGCTGCTCGAAGATGCGCGTCGCCAGCTCGTCGCCCTCGACGCCGTAGCCGCGGACCGCCTTCGCCGCCTCGCCGAGCGGCATGTCGGCGAGCGGATGCCCGGGAAAGCGGCCGAGCCAATAGGGGAGGAGGTTGCGCGCGATGCCGGACAGCGACGCGACGCTCTCCGCATCGCCGGCGGTGCCGCACGCGCAGACCGGCATCGGCTGCTCGTCGGCGAGGATGCCGTCGAGGACGACCCGCACGTGGCCCAGCTCGCCGGCCTGGCCGGCAGCGCCCCGAATCACACGTCCGGCGTCGATGACGCCACCGCCGAGGCCGGTCCCGACGATCGCCGATACCGATCCGGTGGCGCCGCTGCGTTCGCCGAAATGCGCGTGGTGGGCGTAGAGCGCCGCCGCGTTGCCGTCGTTGTTGTAGGTCACCGGCAGGCGGAGACGACGCTCGAGCGCGGCCCGTATGTCGAAGCCGCGCCAGGCCGGCTGGGCGAAATTCGTGGCGCCGCGCGAGCTGATGACGCCGTCGGCGCTTGCTGGTCCGGGCGTGTCGAGGCCGACCGCGATCACCCGCGTGCGCGCCACGCCGGCGGCGGCGAGCGCCATCTCCATCGCGTCGACCATCGCCTCGATCGCCGCATCGGGGCCCTCCGTGACGCGGCTCGGGACCTCGTGCATGCGATCGACGAGGAAGGTGCCACCGGCGTCCAGGACGGTCGCGTTGGTCTTCGTGCCACCGTTGTCGATCCCGACCACGACCGCGCCGCCGCCTCGCTCCGTCAACGGATCGTACCCGGATGGACCGGCATCCCTCAGCCTTCGACCCGCTCCGCCCAGGCGGTGGCACCGAATGAGAGCGCGACATGCGTCACCGGTTCGGTGGTGGCGGCACCGTGCCAGTGCTCCTCGCCGGGGGCGGCATAGACGAGGTCGCCGATGTGGATCGGGGTGACGCTGCCATCGCGGCTGCCGACGCGACCTTCGCCATCGGTCACGTACAGGACCTGGCCGTCGGGGTGGGCGTGCCAGTGGGTCCGTGCCCCTGGCGCGAACGTCACTGCGAACGCGGTCCCGCTCGGTGTGGGGATGGCGCCGAAGTCGCGGCGGCGCACGTCGCCATCGAAATGCGCCCCCTGGTCCATGTCGAATGGCTCGTCGGGGGCGTCAGCCTGTCGAGTGATCTGCATCGCGCCAGCCTACCCGGTGCGTCCGCCGCGCGACGTCACGCGCTGGCGCGCCCCAGGCGTAGCGGTGCTTGCCGAGTGGGGGACAATGAGCGCCACCATGACGGCCCGGTTGGCAACCATCCCGGCGCGCCTCCTGCGCCACGAGCCGCGTCTCGACGACGAGATCGCGCCCGGCGTCGCGCTGGTGCGGACGCTCCACGCCTTCGTCGGCGCCGGCTGTCTCATGGCAGCCCTGGCGAGCGTCGCCTCGACGGCGAGCCCATGGCCGGCGCTCGCGCCCGGCGTGCTCCTCATCGTGTCGTCCGTGACGGTGCCGCTGTGCAGGGCATGGACCCGCTGGCTGGTGCTCCTCGCCGGCTGGGCCGGGATCGCGGTCTGCGGGCTGGTGCTCGTCGTCGTCCCGCAGACGCCGCCACTGGCGATGCTGCTCCTGGCGGGCCTGTTGGCCTACGGCAACGCGACCCTGGGTGGCATGCCCCGCGTCGGGTGGCGCCTCATGACGCCCCTCCCGGCCCCGGTCGAGCCCGGACCGCCATACGACGGTCGCATCGAGGAGCAGTAGCGCGGCACCGGCTATGCGGCTCCTTCAGCTCGCTCGTCTCGTTTGCAATTCGCGGCTCGACCTGTCGGCCATTTCGAGCCGGAGCGGTGTGAGGCGCCACGCATGACCGACATGTCGAACACCGATGAGCACGAGCGGCGCGGATCGGTGAGGCTCACGCTCACAGCTGACCGATATTTCGAACAGTCCGCACGCGCCACCCCTCTCGGTCGCGATCCGTTCGATATGTCGATCGCTCACATCGAGGGCTGGTAGTCCGGGTCGAGGAAGCGCTCGGGGTCGTCGGCGAACTCGAGCAGGCAGCCGCGGCCGCAGAAGGCGTACGTCGTGCCGTGGTACTCCGCCACGCGATGATCGTCCTGGGCCGCGTGGAGGTCGACCTCCATGCCGCATACCGGGTCGATCACGACGGCTTTGTCGCTCATTGTCGGTCCGACCGCTGGACCGATGCGCCGGCATCGGTCGTCCCGTGCGCGGGATTGGCGAGGACGAGTGCCGCGCCACCCAGCACCAGCGCGGCGGCGCCGATCGCGACCAGGTAGCCGACGTCGGCCAGCCGCGCCGCCGGGGATGGGTGGAGGATCGCGCGCGCGGATGCGGGCGGCTCGAAGCCGCGAAGCCGCAGGGCGTTGGTGACGACGCTGACGCTGCTCATTGCCATCGCCGCCGCCGCGAGGATCGGATTGAGGAGGATCCCGAAGGCGGGATAGAGGAGACCCATCGCGACCGGGATGAGCAGGATGTTGTAGCCGAAAGCCCATGCCAGGCCCTGGCGAACGACACTGCCGGTGCGGCGCGCCAGGCCGATGGCGGTGACGATGCCGCGCAGGTCCGCACCGACGAGGGTCACGTCGGATGCGGCGAGTGCCACGTCGGAGCCGGTGCCGATGGCGATGCCGAGATCCGCCTCGGCCAGCGCGGGGGCGTCGTTGATGCCGTCGCCGACCATGGCCACCAGGCCGGTGGCGCGCTGCGCCCGGACGGCCGCCGCCTTCGCGTCGGGGCGCACCTCGGCGATCACGTGGTCGGCGTCGATGCCAACTCGTTCGGCCACCGCGGCCGCGGTCGCGCGGCGATCGCCGGTGAGCATCCACACCCCGAGTCCGAGGGCGCGAAGCTGCCCTACCGCCTCCGCCGCCTCGGGACGGATCGTGTCCGCCACGCCCAGGACGCCGGCCACCGCGCCATCGACCGCGACGAGGAGTGGCGTGGCGCCGGCGAGCGCCACGCCGTCAGCCAGCGTCGTTGCGTCGCCATGCGCGCCAACGTGCTCGGCCGTCCCCACCAGGACGCTGTGGTCGTCGACCTGCGCGGCGACGCCGGAGCCGGCCGTCGCGGTGAACGCGGACGAAGGCGGCGGCTCGATGCCGTTCTCGCGGGCGTGTCGCACGACTGCCGTCCCGAGCGGATGCTCCGATCCCACCTCGGCCCCGGCGGCGAGGCGGATCAGCTCACTGCCGTCGAAGCCGCCGATGGGTGCCACCGAGACGACCGCGGGCCGTCCGACGGTGAGCGTCCCGGTCTTGTCGAGGATGACCGTCCCGAGGCTGCGTGCCACCTCCAGCGCCTCGCCTCCGGAAATGAGGATCCCGTGCTCGGCGGCCTTGCCGGCAGCGACCATGAGGGCCGTCGGCGTGGCCAGCCCCAGGGCGCAGGGGCAGGCGATGATGAGGACGGCGATCGCGTTGGTGAGTGCGAACGAAGCGCTCGGACCGAGGACGAGCCAGCCGATGAACGTCAGCCCGGCGAGGCCGAGGACGAGCGGGACGAAGATCTCGGCCACGCGGTCCGCGAGCCGCTGCACCGGGGACTTCGAGCCCTGGGCATCGGTCACCAGCCGCACGATCTGGGCGAGGGCGGTATCGGTCCCGACCCGGCGCGCCTCGAAGACGAAGCTGCCCGAGCGGTTGATGGTTGCACCGATGATCTCGTCGCCGGGTGCCTTCTCGACCGGCAGGCTCTCGCCGGTCAGCATGCTCTCGTCCACCGCGGAGCTGCCCTCGGCCACGACACCGTCGACCGGGATGCGGTCGCCCGGCCGGATGCGCACGCGGTCGCCGACCCGCACCTCGTCGACCGCCGCGTCGAACTCGACGCCGTTGCGGATGACGCGTGCCGTCGTTGGTCGCAGTCCCATCAAGGCGCGGACGGCGCTCCCGGTCTGCTGCTTGGCACGCGCCTCGAGCCAGCGCCCGAGGAGGACGAGCGCGACGATGATGATCGAGCTCTCGAAGTACACCTCGTCCGGCAGGCCGAGCGTCACGACGGCCGCGGGCCAGAGCGTCACGAACGCGCTGTAGCCGAACGCGACGCTCGTCCCCACCGCCACGAGCGTGTCCATCGTCGCCGAGAGGTGGGTGGCGGCGCGCCACGCCGCGCGGTAGAACGTGGCGCCGGCCCACACCTGCACCACGGTCGCGGTGAGGAGCAGGATCGGCCGCAGCGCGCGCTGGTCGAGGCCGAGCGGCAGGAGCATGAGCGCCATCATCGCCAGCCCGAGCACGAGGCTCGCGACCCAGCGCCGCCGCAGCGCCTCCTGTTCGGTCGCGCGCCGGCGATCGAGATCATCAGGCGCCACGCCGTCGACGACCCGGTAGCCGGCGGCCTCCACCGCGTGGTGCAGTGCCCCGACCGTCGTGCGCGTGGGGTCGAAGGCGACCCGGGCGCGCTCCGCGGCCAGGTTGACGCTCGCCTCGCTGACCCCGTCGACCCGACCCACGTAGCGCTCGATGCGGTTGACGCATGACGCGCACGTCATCCCCGCCACGGGAAGGTCGATGATCTGGAGCTCGCTCACTGGCCCATTCTGGCGACGCGCCGCACGTCCTGTCAAATACCCCCGGGGAGTATCAGCCGAGCCAGCGCAGCGCTGCCTCCAGGTATGCCGCCGGCAGGTCGCGGTGCAGGTTGTGGCCGCCATCCAGCTCGACCACGGAGGAGCCCGCCGGCAGCGCCGCGATCGTCTGCTCGCGCGTCGCGCCAAGGACCGAGCGCTCCGCCGGCGGGACGAGCAGCAGCATCGGCACCCGCAGCTGCGCGACGAGCTCGTCGGCGGGGTCCTGCATCGCCAGGCCGCGCTCGATGGCGGTCACGATCGGCTCGATCCGGCATGCGGCGACATCGGCCACGACCGCCGCGATGTGGCGCTCGTCCCAGGTCGGGTTGGCGTCGCGCACCTCGGCGGCGAACGCCGCCGCATCGGTCCGGGCCAGGTGCGCCTCGCGCCGCCAGTTGGCGATGTCATCCGGGCGGCTGGTGATGACCCCGGGCGGATCCTCGAGGACGGCGCGATCGGCGAGGCCGGGATGCCGGACGAGCGCCTGCAGCGCCGTCCGCGCGCCGAGGGAGTGGCCCCAGATGGCGTCGAGGTGCGGCGCGCCGAGCTCCGCGGTCACCGTCTCGACCACGTCATCCGCCGCGTCCCAGCGTCCGATCGCCTCGTCGCAGCCGCTGGCGCCGTGGCAGCGCAGGTCCATCGCCAGCACGCGCCACCCCGCGGCGGCGACCGCCGGGGCGATGTGCCACCAGGTCCGGTGGCTGCCGGTGATGCCATGCAGCAGCACGACGCAGCGGCGGGCTGCGCCGGTCGGCGGAAGGAACGTCCGGACGAAGAGTCGCATTGGTCCATGTTCGCGGTTCAACGCTCATCCCGCAGCGCGGGACGGTCAGGCCCGGGTCGTCACCGTCGCTGCTGCCAGCGACGCGGCCAGCTCGGCCATCGCGTTCACGCCGCCCGTGCCGAGCGCCCGGACGAGCGCGGTGCCGACGGCCACGCCGTCGAGGTGCGGGGCCAGCGCCCGCACGTCGTCGGGCGTGGCGATCCCGAAGCCGGCGGCGATCGGCAGGTGCGGGATCGCCGCCCGCACCCGCCCCAGCAGCGCGACGGCCTCGGCCCCGGCCGTGACCGCTCCGGTGACGCCGTAGCGCGGGACGACGTAGACGAAGCCCGTCGCGTGGCGCGCGACGAGCCGCAGGCGTGCCGTGGGGGTGTTGGGCGCCACGAGAAAGGTCATCGCCAGCCCGGACCGACGCGCGGCACGTTCAAGGGCCGGCTCCTCGCCGGCCGGCAGGTCCGGCACGATGAGCCCGTCGACGCCGTCGGCGGCAAGCCCCGCCGCCAGCTCGTCGCCGGCGGCGAGCAGCGGGTTGCGGTACGTCATCACCAGCAGCGGCGCCTCGCGGCCGCCTTCGCGCAGCCGCCGCGCGATGCCCCGCGCGGCTCCGAGCCCGCCGCCGGCGACGATCGCCTGCCGTCCCGCCTCGGCGATGAGCGGCCCGTCGGCGACCGGATCGCTGAACGGGACGCCGATCTCCAGCGCGTCGGCGCCGGCGTCGAGGAGCGCCTCGCCGGCGGAGATCGACGTCGCCACGTCGGGGTAGCCCGCGACGAGGTACGCCAGCAGCGTCACGCGGCCCTCGTCGCGGACCCGCTCGAACGTGGCCCGCAGCCGCGCGACGCCGCTCACGGCTGCGCTGCCACGTGGTCGAGGTCCTTGTCGCCGCGCCCGGACAGGTTCACCACCACGAGCTGCGTCGCATCCAGCGTCGGCAGCAGCCGGAGGGCCGAGGCAACCGCGTGCGCGGGCTCGAGGGCGGGGATGATACCCGTCGCGCGCGCCAGCCAGCGGTAGGCGGCCACGGCATCGGTGTCGGTGGTGCGGTCCACCTCGAGCCGTCCGGCGGCGGCGAGCGCTGCCAGCTGCGGACCAACGCCGGGGTAGTCGAGACCGGCCGAGACGGAGTGCGGCTCGACGACCTGCCCCGCATCGGTCTGGGTGAGCATCGTGAGCGCGCCGTGGAGCACGTCGGGACGTCCCAGCCCGAGCGAGGCGGCGTGATCCCCGAGCGTGTCGCCGCGTCCGCCGGCCTCGACGCCGATGAGCCGCGCGCCACTGTCGAGGAACGGGCGCAGGAAACCGATGGCGTTGCTGCCACCGCCGACGCAGGCGAGGAGCACGTCCGGGAGGCGGCCGAAGCGGCGCAGCGACTCGCGCCGCGTCTCGTCGCCGATGACCGCCTGCAGCGCCGCCACCATCTCCGGGTAGGGATGCGGTCCGGTCGCCGAGCCGAGGACGTAGAACGTCGTCTCGACCGTCGTCACCCAGTCGCGAAGCGCTTCGTTGAGGGCGTCGCGCAGCGTCCCGTTGCCGGTCGCCACGGGACGCACCTCGGCCCCGAGCAGCTCCATGCGGCGGACGTTCGGCGCCTGGCGCTCGATGTCGGTGCTGCCCATGTAGACGATGCAGTCGAGCCCGAGGAGGGCGCACGCGGTCGCCGCCGCGACGCCGTGCTGTCCCGCGCCGGTCTCGGCGATGATTCGCCGCTTGCCCATGCGCTGCGCCAGCAGCGCCTGGCCGAGGGCGTTGTTGATCTTGTGCGCGCCGGTGTGGGCGAGGTCCTCGCGCTTGAGGAGGAGGCGGGCCGGCTCCGCCACGCCGGTCGCGGCCGAGAGTGCCGCCGCGGGCACCTCGAACAGCGGCGTGGGCCGCCCGACGTACTCGGCGGCGAGGCGCCGCAGCTCCGCGCGGAACGCCGGATCGCGCCGTGCCGCCCGCCATGCCGCCTCGAGCTCGGCGAGCGGCATCATGAGCGTCTCGGGCACGAAGCGGCCACCGAACGCACCGTAGCGGCCGCGCCGATTGACGCGTCCCGACCCGGTCGGGTCGCGCCGGGCGCCGCGAACGAAGGCTGCGACCCGGCGCGGGTCCGGGGTGCCGTCGCGGTCAAGGCCGCTTGCCGCGTCGACGAACGCGGGCCGGATGGAGGCCACGTCGTCCGCGATCGTCTCCGGCCGCAGGCCGCCGGCGATGCCGACCGGGACCACCCGCGCCACCCGCTGCGCCAGGCGCATGTCGAGGCGACTGCCCGATCCGCCGCCACGCTTCGCAGGGGCGGCCTAGAGGAGCACGTGCGTCGCCCCGGCGGTAAGCCAGGCCTCGACCGAGCCGATGGCGTCGCGCGCCGCCGATGGATCGTGGACCACGCCGATCCGCGGGCCCTCGCCGGGGAGGCGTGCCAGCCAGGTCGGCGGTGCCGTATGTCCGGCGAGCTGGACACCGTCGACGCCGCTGTCCCGCATCGCGGCGCTCGTCTCGTCGAACGAGGCGGACCGCATGACGAGCACCGGTCGCGGACGTCCGGTGAGCGGCGCCGCCAGCTCCCGTACCCGCTTCGCCGTCACGGCCCGCGGGCTCGCCGCGTCGACGACGAAGCCGATCATGTCCGCGTCGCTGCTCACCGCGGCTCGCACCGCTGCCGGCGTGCGCGTGCCACAGACCTTGACCCGCGGGTAGAGCGGCACGGGTGGCGGCAACGGCCGTGGCTCGGCACGCCCGATCGCGGCCAAGGCCCTGACGGCGTGCTCGGGGTCGTCGGCGCGGAGCAGCGAGGTTCCGACGAGAACGCCATCCGCGCCGGCTGCCACGGCCGCAGCCCCGTCCGCCGGCCCGCGGAGGCCGGACTCGGCCACCACCGTCGCGCCCGCCGCATGAGCCGCTCGCACGAGGTGCGCCGCCGCGTCACGGTCGATCTCGAGCGTGTCGAGGTCGCGGGCGTTGGCACCGATGAGCGTCGCGTCGACGCCGAGCGCGCGCTCCAGATCGGCGGAGTCGTGGACCTCGACGAGGGCGTCGATGCCCGCCTCGCCGGCCGCCTCGAGGCAGGCACGGAGTGTCGCGGCGTCGAGGGCGCGGACGATGAGCAGTACCGCGTCGGCGCCAAGTAGTCGCGCCTGCCAGACGGCGTATGGGTCGGTGACGAAATCCTTGCGCAGCACGGGCAGACCGATGCGTGCGACCGCGGCCAGATCGTCGTCCCGTCCGCCGAACCGGGTCGGCTCGGTCAGGACGGACAGCGCGACGGCGCCGCCCGCCGCGTAACGGCGCGCGATCGCCGACAGGTCGGTGGCACCGGCCAGGCTGCCCTCCGACGGGGAGGCGCGCTTCACCTCGCCGATGACGGCGATGCGGTCGCCAGCGCGGATGGCCGCCTCGAACCGCCGCGCCGTTGGGAGGCGCAGGGCGTCGCGGCGCAGCGTCGATAGCGACGCAGCGCGCCGGTCGGCCGCCACGCGGAGCCGTGCCGCGGCGAGGAGCTCGTCGAGGACGCTGCTCATCCGGCGCCGATCGCGGCGGCGGCATCGACGACCCCTGCCGCCGCCCCGGAGTCGATCGCCTCGGCCGCCAGGGCGATGCCGTCGGCCACGTCGGCCGCGCGGCCGGCCACGAAGAGCGCGGCGCCGGCGTTGAGCAGCACCACGTCGCGGCCCGGGCCCGGCTCGCCGCCGAGAATCGAGAGCGCGATGGCGCTGTTGAGCTGCGCATCACCACCGGTGAACGCGGCCGCCGGCGCGCGGCGGAGACCCAGCTCCGCGGCGTCGATGCGCAGCGGCGTCACCCCGCGACCTTCGACGAGCAGGGCCTCATTCGGCGCCGACAGGGTCAGTTCGTCGAGGCCATCCGCGCCGTGGACGACGAGGGCGCGATCGACGCCGAGGCGCGACAGGGCGCCGGCGATGAGGGGCAGGAGGCGCGAATGCCCCACGCCGAGGAGCTGGCGCCGCACCTGTGCCGGGTTCGCGAGCGGACCGAGGACGTTGAAGACGGTCCCGAACGGCAGCACGCGGCGGATCGGTCCGGCGTGCTTCATCGCCGGGTGGAAGGCGGGGGCGAAGAGAAACCCGAAGCCGGTCTCGCGCAGCGAGCGTGCCACCTCGTCCGGGCCGGGGTCGAGCGTAATGCCGAGCGCCTCGACGAGATCGGCCGAGCCGGCGCGACTGGTGACGGCGCGATTGCCGTGCTTTGCCACCGGCACCCCGGCACCCGCCACCACGAACGCGGCGATAGTCGAGATATTGAAGCTGCCGCTGCGGTCGGCACCCGTCCCGCACAGGTCCATCGCCCCGTCGGGCGCCTCGATATGGATGGCCCGCAGCCGCATCACGCGCGCAAAGGCGCTGATCTCTTCGGGCGTCTCGCCGCGCAGGTGGAGCATGGCGAGCAGCGCCGCGACCTGCTCCGGCGGCGCGGCGCCGTCCATGATCTCCTCCATCGCCGCCTCGGCGAGCGGGATGGGGAGCGTGGCGCCGTCGGCGACGAGCTCGGTCGCCGCCGCGACGGCGGGACGTGCCTCGGCGGCGGTGGAGGAAGGATCGGTCTGGCTGGTCATCAATTCGTCTGCCGGTACAACGAAGCCTCCGTCCCGGGGACGGAGGCTCGATTCCGCGGTGCCACCCTGGTTCGGACGCGCCTGGCGCGTCCGCGCTCGTCACGCACGGGTCCGACGAAGGACCGATGCGCCAGGCCTGAGGTAACGGGGCCGTCCGTCGCCGCCTACTGCACCGTTCGGTGGTTCGGGGCAAGGCTCGCGGGGCCATTCGCTCGCGACGTCCGTGCCGGCTCACACCATCCCGACTCGCTCGCACTCGGACGCGACGCGGCTACTCGTCCCGGTCACAGCCGTCTTCACGTGTCGGCGCATCCTAGGGGCGCGCCGGTGCATGGTCAAGCCGAAGGCCTCCCCGGCGCTCGCGGCACACCGATCGTCCTGCCGCGATCCGTGACTCGGCCGCCCCCGAGTCATCCTCCCGACCGGGACCACCCGGCTACAGACGCAGCCTTGGCGCGGGGCGATCATGTCGGTGGCCGTCCGAGCCGGCCCTTTGGCCCACCACGACCCCACGGAGACGCCTCGTTCGATGATCCTCCGCCCCCGCGCCCGACATGCTGTGCTGCGAGCGACGACCCTCGGGTCGGCCGCCCTGCTCGGTGCACTCGTGCTGGGGACGTGGCAGGCGCCGCTCGCGACCGGCTGGAACCAGTCGAGCGCGGAGGGCGTGGTGTGGCAACTGACCAACGGGGCGCGTGCCAACAACGGCCTGCGCGTGCTCCAGGGACAGTCGACGCTCGTCGGACTTGCTCGCTGGCGGTCGCAGGATCAGGTGCAGCGCGACTACTTCGACCACACCGTGGCCGGCACCGGCTATCAGGTCTACCACTGGTATGACAGCAACGGCCTCTCCTACGCCTACGGCGGCGAGAACATCGGCTGGAACAACGGCATGGCCGACGCCGACTCGCCGGTGAAGATCCACGAGGGCTTCATGGCGTCGCCGGGCCACCGCGCGAACATCCTCAACGGCGACTGGACCCACGGTGGCATCGGTGCCTACGCCGCTGACAACATCAACTTCCTGGGCAAGCTGCGGAGCCCTCGGTTCTACACCGAGCTCTTCCTGCAGGCCCGATCCGCCGCCCCGCCCCCGCCGCCGCCGACAGCGCCGGCGCCTCCTCCGCCGCCGACCGGTGGTGGCGGGGGCGGTGGCACCTCGACCAGCGGCAGCTCCACGGCCGCCGGTGGCAGCTCGCGCGCGCCGGTCACCGTCGCGGACCCGACACCGAAGCGCGTCGCGATGGCCAGCCCGGTACGCCCGACCGCGTCCCAGCCGCTCGATGGCGCGGTCGTCGTCAGCGAGCGACGCCACGCCTGGTCAAGCCACGCGACGCGCGCGCTGCCGTATCCCGACGCCTGGCCGCGCGGCGATGCCGTGGCCGTCAGCGCGCCGCTGCCGAGCCTGCGGGTCGAGTCGGCCGAGGCGGCCGATGCGGGGTTCGTGGAAGGCGTCATTGGCACGCTGCTGGGCTTCACGCTCGGCTGACGCTCAGCTGACGCTCGGCGCCGTGGGACGCCATCCATCGCCGGCGGGGGCCGGTAGACTCGGTCGCGCATGAGCGCTCTGATCCTCGAGGCCCGCGACCTCGTGAAGACCTATCCCGCCGGCTCGGGCAGCGTCGAGGCGCTGCGCGGCGCGTCCCTGTCCGTGGCCCGCGGCGAGTTCGTGGCGCTCATGGGACCCTCCGGATCGGGGAAGAGCACCATGCTCCAGCTCCTCGGCGGGCTCGATGCCCCGACGAGCGGCAGCGTGGTCATCGACGGCGTCGACGTCAGCGCCCTCGACGAGGAGCAGCGCACGCTCACTCGCCGCGCCAAGACCGGCTTCGTCTTCCAGTTCTTCAACCTCATCCCACTGCTGAGTGTGGCGGAGAACGTGGCGCTGCCGTTCCTCATCGCCGGCGACAGCGCGGCGCAGCACCGGGACCGGGTGGCGGAGCTCCTTGGCCTGGTCGGGCTCGCCGCCAAGGCCGACGCGCGGCCGGACGAGCTCTCCGCCGGGGAGCAGCAGCGGGTCGCCCTGGCGCGCGCGCTCGCGACCGAGCCGGCGATCCTCCTCGCCGACGAGCCGACCGGCAACCTCGACTACACGACGGGGGCCGAGATCCTCGCCCTGCTGTGGGACTCCTGCGATCGTCTCGGCCAGACGATCGTGCTCGTGACGCACGATGCTCGCGCCGCCGCATACGCCGATCGGGTGCTCGTCATCCGGGACGGCTCGGTGCGCGACGAGATCCCGCTCGGCCGCCGCGCCGACCATGCGCCGGCGGTCCTCATCCGGCGCCTCGCCGCACTCGGGCTGTAGGCGCGCGGACCGATGCAGCTCGGGTCGCTGGCGTGGCGCGGCATCGCCGCCCGTCCGCTGCGGAGCGCGCTGACGATTGGCTCGATCGCGGTGGGGGTTGCCATCGTCACCGCCACCCTCATCGCCAACCAGGCCTCCGGCGATGCGGTCCGGCGTGCCGCCCAGGAGCTGCTCGGCAACGCCACGCTCCGCGTGCGTGCGTTCGATCCGGCAGGCTTCACGCCCCGCGGCGTCACCACACTGCGGCGCCTGCCGGGCGTGACGGCCGCGGCGCCGGTCGGCGAGAGGCGGCTGACGCTCTCGACGCTGCCCGGCGCCGACGAGCAGGTGTTCGGCCTCCTGGCGCTGGGGCTCGACCCGGCGGTCGAGTCGTTGGTGCGCCAGCCGCGGCTGGTGAGCGGGTCGCCACTGTCCGAGGGTGATCCGACGGGCGTGCTCGTTGCGGCCCGCTGGGCGAGCGAGCACCGCCTCGGCATCGGCGACCAGCTGCTCATCGTGGGTCGCCTGCCGGACGCGCCGGCGCTGCGCATCGTGGGGCTCATCGACGACCTGGGCCTCGGGGCGCTCGAGCGCGGCGAGGTGCTGCTCGTCGACCGCGCCCAGCTGGACGCCTCGCTGGCCAACCCGACGCCGGTGAGTGCGGTCGACCTCGTGATCGAGCCGGGCACCGCGGGCGCGGTCGGGGCGGCGCTCGACGCGCAGCTGGCCGAGCCATTCGTGGTCGAGACCGCCGCCGACGCGGCGGCGCGCTTCGCGCGCGCCCAGACCTCGTTCGCCCCCATCGCCTTCCTCTTCGGGCTGGTGGCGATGATCGTCGGGGCCTTCCTCGTCGCCAACACGCTGGCGATGACCCTCACCGAGCGGCTGCGGGAGATCGGCCTGCTGCGCGCCGCCGGCACCACCGGGCGGCAGGTGGTGGGCATCTTCGTCCGCCAGGGACTCATCTTCGGTGTGGCGGGATCGATCACCGGCGTGGTGGCGGGGATCGGTCTGGCGGCCCTCATGATCGGCTTCCTGCGATCGACCCGCGCCGTCCTCGTGGATGGACTGCCGATCGGGCTCGCGACGCTGCTGATTCCGGCGCTGCTGGGGCTCGTGGTCACGGCCGTCGCATCGGCGGTCCCGGCGTGGCAGGCGGCGCAGACGAGCCCGCTGGTGGCGCTGCGCCCCTCCGCGCGCGCCGGAGCCGGGCTCGGGCAGCGGTTGCGCTGGATCGTCCTGCTCGAGCTGGGCGTGGCGCTGGTGGGCCTGGCGGTCTATCCGTTCGAGCGCGGAGCGACATCCATCGCGGCCGTCGTCCTCGCGCTGGCGTTCCTCGTCGGAGGCGCGGTGGCGGCGGCGTGGCTGCTGCTTCCGTTGGCGCGCGTCGTCGGCCGGCCGTTCGAGTGGTTCTTTGGTGCCGAGGGGATGCTCGGGCGCGCCAACCTCGGTCGCGATCGGTCGCGCACCGGCCTCACCGTCGGTGCGCTGATGATCGCGCTGGCCGCGGTGGTGGCGCTGGGAACCGTGGCCGACAGCGCGCGGCAGACGGCGGCGCGCTGGGTCGCATCGGTCCTGCCGGGCGGGACGGCCATTCGCCTCGCCCTGCCCGAGGAGATCGACCTCTTCCGTCCGACGTTCACGCAGACACCGGGCGTCGCGGCGGCGAGCCCGGTCGCGGAGTTCCCGGCCGTCGTCGGTGAGGGGTCGGCGGTCCGCGAGGTGAGCCTGGCGGGGATCGACCCGACCGTGTTCCAGGACGCGGGCGCGCTGCTCCTCGTCGACGGCAACCGGGCAACGGCGTTCAATGCGCTGCGCGATGGCGGCGCAGTGCTCATCCCGGAGCCGATGGCGCGGCGCGACGGGCTGGCGGTGGGGGACACCATCGGCATCGGCACCCCGGGAGCCGAGCTGCAGCCGTACCGCGTGGCGGGGATCCTCGAGTACACCTTCCCGGCGCGCTCACCGGACGGTGCCATCCTCCTCTCGCTCGCCGACGCCGCGGACCGCTTCGCGGTCACGACCGCGGGCCTGTGGGCCCTCGTCCCCGAGCGTGGCATCTCGCAGGCGGCGTTCCGCCAGGCGGTGGGCGACACGGCGCAGTCGCTGGCCGCGGAGCCGCTCGACGCGACCGAGCTCGCAAGCGAGCTGGCCCGCTCCCTCGATCGGCTCATCGGTCTCTTCGACGTCCTGGCGCTCGTGGCCCTGGCGGTAGCCGCGGCGGGCATCCTGAATGCGCTGACCGTGGGCGTGGTCGAGCGCGCGCGCGAGATCGCGATCCTGCGCTCGCACGGGATGACGGTGGGCCAGGTGCAGGCGATGGTCGTCAGCGAGGCCGCGATCCTGGGCGCCATCGGTGGCGTACTGGCGGTCGGCACGGGACTGGCAGTGGCGTGGGCGATGGTGGTGGTCGGTGCGCCACGCGACTTCACCGCCGGCCTCAGCGTCTCGTGGCCGTTGCTGATCACCACGTTCCTGCTCGGCGTCGGCGTGGCCGCGGTCGCGGGGCTTTATCCCGCGCGTCTCGCGGCGGGACAGCCCATCGTCAGCACCCTGAAGCACTTCGAATAGCCGTACCCCGCACCCGAAGAGGAGACAGCTGCACGTGGCACCCCCCACCCGCTTCTGGCAGGCCCAGCCGGGCCGCACCTTCATCGGTCGCGTCGCGACCGGCGCCGACCTCGTCGACGAGATCGAACGCATCTGCGCCGAGCAGGGCATCCTCGCCGCCGAGGTGACCGTGGTCGGCGCGGTGAGCCATGCCGCGTACGCCTACTACGTGCAGGACGAGCAGCGCTACGCCGAGCTCAGCTCTGACGTGCACCACGAGCTGGCGGGCTTCGTCGGCAACGTCTCGATGCGGGACGACAAGCCGTTCCTGCACGCGCACTGCACCTTCGCCAACAGATCCGGCGGCACCGTCAGCGGGCACCTGCTGCACGGCACGACCGCGTTCGTGGCGGAGGTCATCATCAACGAATGGACCGATCTCTCCCTCGTGCGGACCCACGATGAGGCGACCGGCCTGGCGCTCTGGTAGCGCCCCGGCTCGCCCCGGCCCGCTGATGCTCGCCAGCCGAGGGCACTCATCCACGCGGTGGAGGTATCGGCACCGATGGGTGGGCTCCGGGGCTGATTCGGCACCGGGTGGACCCTCCGGCGCCCCAGCGCCGTCGGTTCGGCGGCCCGGGGGCCGATAGCTCCGCCCCATGGATGGAGCGCCGGCTTTGCCCTCGCGTGCGAGCTGCCAGGCGGTAGGCTGTGTGAGCACACCTGAAGGAGGAATTCACCCATGCCAGACGAGCGCGAAATTGGTCGCCGCGTGCGAGACGCCATCATCGGCGCCATCCGCGGCACCGGAGAGATCACCGAGGCCGCGGTCGGCACCGTCGCATCCGCGGTCCAGCGGACGATCAAGGAGACGGGCAGCACCGGTGGAGCAGCGGCCGACCTCGCCGCGGGCGGCGTGAAGGGCGCTATCGGCGCGGTGGGTGACGTCGTCGGACTGGGTGCCCTCACCGCCGCGAACACCATCTCGACCGCTGCCCAGGCGGCCGAGTCGGCGGCGATGTCGGTCGGCAACACCGCCAAGGCTGCCGTGGTCGGCGCTGTGCGCGGCACCGCCGACGCGGGCGTCGACACGCTCGACGCCATTGGGCGCACGAGCCGATCAGCGGTTGCCGAGGCGTCGGCGCTGGGCGCCGACATCACCGTCGCCGCCGTGGGCGCGGTAGCGGGCGCGATCGAGATCGCAAAGGACACGACGGTCAGCGCCGAGGATGCGGCCGCCGCCGCCGCGACGGGCGCGATCGACGCGGCCAGCGAGATCGGCACCACGGCCGGCACCCGGGTCAAGGCGGCGGTCGAAGGAACAATCGACGGCGTCAAAGTGGTGGCCCGCTCCACCGTCCGCTGATCCTCGCCCATGCCTCGCCCAGCATCCATGCGGTGGAGGTATCGGCACCGATGGGTGGGCTCCGGGGCTGATTCGGCACCGGGTGGACCCTCCGGCGCCCCAGCGCCGTCGGTTCGGCGGCCCGGGGGCCGATACCTCCACCCGATGGACCACCGACCGGTGACCGATCGGGCCATACCGATGGACCGCCGAGGCCGCCAGCATCATCGGCATGCGCGACGTGTTCGCCCTGCTGCTCGGCCTCGCGATCAGCATCATCGGCCTGGTAGTGGTGATGGCCAGCGAACTTGACCTGCCCGGGGCGTTCCTGATCGTGGCCGGTACCGCGGTCGCCTTCCTGGTCCGTCGCGACGGCACGATCCACCGGCGCGGCTGACGCCGGGGTTCTTCGAATCGCTCCCTGTTCTTGGCCGGCCGTGGCCATGATCCAGGCGGTGGAGGTATCGGCACCGACGAGTGGGCTCCGGGGCTGATTCGGCACCGGGTGGACCTTCCGGCCCCTGAGCGCCATGAATTCGGTCCTACCGGGGCCGATACCTCCACCCGACCGAACACCGACCGGTGACCGACCGGTGACCAACCGGTGAGCGACCGGTGACCGACCCGGCCATACCGATGCCCCATGGTGCGGTCCACATAGACTCGTCCGCGCACGTCACGTGCAAGACTGGCTGCGTGACCACACACGATTGGGAGGACCGCGTCGCCGCTCTGTGGGGACGAATGGACGAGATGGAGCCGGCGCCCTTCGTCGCAGCGATGCAGGAGGTCGCCGCTGAGCTGCCGGCCGGTGATCCGCGGGCCGCCTTCGAGCTCGGCGCCGCCAACGACTTGACCGGCCATCCGGACCTTGCCGTCGGACTCTACCGCCAGGCGCTCGCCGGCGGCCTGGACGGCATTCGTCGGCGGCGCGCCACCATCCAGCTGGCGAGCTCGCTGCGCAACCTCGGTCATGCCGAGGAGAGCGTCGAGCTGCTACGTGCAGCGCGGGACCAGCCGCCGGACGAGCTCGCCGACGCCGTGCTCGGCTTTCTCGCACTCGCCCTGACCGATATCGGTCGTGAGCGCGAGGCTGTCGCGCTCGCGCTCGAAGCGCTGGCGCCGCACCTCGTCCGCTACAACCGCTCGCTGGCCGCGTACGCCACCGCCCTGCTCCACGATGCCGAATGACCGGACCGGCATGCCCTGATGCCGTGACCGGGTGCGATCGACCCACGCGCCCGGAGATGGATTCGGCGCTGCGCCGCGACGAGTTCGACAACTGAGCACGCACCATCGTTTCCCGGATGCGCAAACGCTCGAGTGGGTGGCGCGCGCGGTCGGGACCGGGACTCGCGTCGTCGGAGGTCGCCGGCTCACGGGCGGCATCACGTCGTCAGTTCACCGTCTCGCTGTCGCAACGCGCCGAGGTACGCGCATCCAGGTGGTCCTGCGCCGATGGACACCGAGTCCGTGGGTTGACACCGCGGATGTCCCGCAGCTCGTTGAGCGCGAGGCTCACGTGCTCCGCGGTCTCGAGTTGACCGATATCCCGGCGCCGCGCGTGCTCGCCGCCGACCCGATCGGTGCGTCGACCGGTGTGCCTGCCCTCTTGATGACGCGGGTCCGCGGACGGGTCGACCTGGCGCCGGCTGACCCGAAGGCGTGGCTGCGGCAGATCTCGGCCATGGCGGTGCGGATCCACGCCCTGGACGTCGACGCCGAGCCATACGAGTGGGAGGCGAGGGACGTGCCCGTTCCGCCGTGGGCATCCAGGCCGGCCGATTGGCGCGCCGCGGCGGACGTGGTCCGTGGTCCGGCCCCCGCGCACGAAGTTCGGTTCGCGCACGGTGACTACCAGCATTTCAACTTCCTCTGGCAGCGCGGACGGCTGACGGGCGTCGTCGACTGGGTGCCCGCCTACCGCGGTCCGGCCGACGCGGACGTCGCCCACTGCCGGCTGAACCTTGCCGTTCTCTACTCGGCGGACCTGGCGGCGAAGTTTCTGGCTGCCTACGAAGCCGAGGCGGGGCGGCGCGTGGATCCGTACTGGGACATCCGGGGAGTGACCGCTCCGGCGCGCACTGACTGGGCCTTCATCCCACTGCAGATCGGGAACCGCGCTCGGTTCGATCGCGTCGGGATGCACCGCCGTGTCGACGACCTGCTCGCGGCCGCGTTGCGAAGGGCGTAGCGGCATGGACGTGGGCATGTCCACTACTGACGGCTGATAGTGTGCTCCAGCTCGCCAGCGCTCTCAGCGCAAGTGCAAGCCCGTCGCGGGCGTCTGAACATTGACCGAGCCAGTTCTGGGCTCGTGAACGACGGTGAAAGCCCCACGAGCTTGGAGGTCGACTATTCATGACCAAGGTCGCTCGCCGAGTCGGGATCGCCTTCGGCTCCTTCGGCCTTGCGTGGCTCGCGGGCACCCTTGTGGCCCGATGGCTCTTCGGCTCCGGCAATGTCCTCGTCTGGGTGATCGCCGCGGTCGTCGGCGTCATCGTCTACCTCGCCGTGCTGCAGCGAGACCAGCACGTCGGCTAACGCCGCATTCGGCGTAACCGCCACCGCGCCTGACCCATGCCCGAGCAACGTCGCCGCCCGAAGTCTACGAATCCGGGTGCCGATGCGCGAGCCGCGTCCGAGCCGTGGGCGATCGTGCTCTTCCAGCGCCATCGAGACGATGATCGAGACAGAGCTGTGCCATGTGCAGACTTTCTTGACTCCTGCCCAGTCGGCGTACGTGCCGACCTCGTCGCGATCGTAAAGGCGGTGGCTGACGCACCGCCGATGAAGTTCGCCGGCGGCGGGCAGTGGCAGGCGATGCGCGGCGATATGGCCGGCATCTACGAAGCGAGGACGCGGGGGCCGCGCAAGCGGCTCTACCGGGTGTTCTGCGTCTTGGAGCGGGAGGCGCCTGGACTCCCCGGACCTAGCCTCGTGATCGTCACGGGCATGGACAAGCCGAACGAATCGGCCTGTTCGTCCGCGGACTACCGCCGGGTGCGTCGCCTGCGCGATGAGTACCTGAGCCGCTCGCCTCGCAGCATCGAGGCGTAGTCAGCCGGCAGCCGCGAGGTCCGAGCGTGCCCGAGTCCGTCGGCGCCTCGTCAGTTTGATCTCCAAGCCGAGCTCATGGGCAATGTCCACCAGTCGCCCGATTTGCGGATTCGGGCGAGACTCGGTGAACAGCCGCCTGACTGCGGCTGGCTCGGCCTCGATCCGCCGCGCGAGATCAGCCTTGGACATCTTTTGCCGCTCACGCTCCTCATCGAGCGCGTGCATCAGGGTGTCGATGGCATCAATCCGAGCGCGATGCTGCTGGTAGCTCTCAGCGAACTCGGGATCCTGCATCCAGCGATCGAAGCGCCGGTCGAATGAAGTCTTGGCCATTTGTGGAGTTCCTGTGCGTAACTTGAATGTTACGCGGATGAGGGCGATCGTCAAGTAGCCATTTCGGCCGACTCTTCACCGCAGTATCCCGTAGCAGGTTGCTGCGAGTGTCTTGCGCGGTTCGTGCCCGGCAACCTGTCGTTTGGCCCGACGGAGGTAGAAACAGTCTTCGCGCGGCCTCGGCTCGGCGCAGCCGTTCTGGCACTGGAACGGGATCGTTCCGGATCAACGAGATCGAGAAGGCGTCGAGCGTCCACCTAGCAGTCCGAGGGAGCCTTGCTTGTGGTGAGCTGTCGACATGGCATCCAATGATGCGGCGACGCGAGCCAATTACCAGTCGTTGCCCGGTAAGCGCATAGGTGCGGGGCTGATCTGCCGCGACGCCGATGATCGCGTCCTCCTGGTCCAGCCGACGTACAAGCCGACCTGGGAGATCCCGGGCGGTGTCGTGGAAGCGTGGGAGTCACCAGCGGCAGCGGTCTCACGTGAGGTGCGCGAAGAGCTCGGCACCGAGATTCCTGTCGGACGCCTCCTGGTGGTCGACTGGCTGCCCGTCCGACCGCCAAAGACCGAGGGCCTGATGATGCAGTTCGATGGTGGCATCGTCGACGAGTCGGTGACGGACCGCTTCCGTCTCCCACCGGAAGAGCTTCGCGACTGGCGCTTCTTCGCAGCCGATGAACTGGAAGACGCGCTGCCGGACTACATGGCGCGGCGCACTCGACTGGCACTTGAGCTGGCAGCCACCGGCCGGACCGACCACCGGCGCCAAGCCCGAGGACCTGCTTGCCAGCTTCCGCAACAGCTACAACCGCGCATCGCGGTGACCGTCGACAGGATCGCCACCGGCACCGACGTGCGACCCATCGAGATCGTGTTCTTCATGCGCAGTGCGCAGCCGGACCTGCTTCGAGCAGATGAAGGGCCGCGGCGTGCGGGTCATCAGCGACACCGATCTCCAGGCGGTGACCCCCGACGCGCGGGCCAAGACGCGCTTCGTGATCGTTGACGCGGTCGGCATCAGCACGAGGACCTGACCGATACCGTCAGCCTCGTGAAGAAGCCGTCGGTCTCCTTCGAGAAGCTGCTCGAGCAGATTGCCTTCGGCAACCGCGAGACCGATGTCCTCTCCTCGTTGGCCAGCCGCCTGGCGCGCCTGGACCGCCAGCTCAGCGCACCGGACCGCCAGCTTCTGACCGATGCCGCCGATGGCCACTCCATCCGCGAGCTCGCAGCGGCGCTGGTCGACGCGCTCGATCCCGACGTCCAGATCGAGGCGGCGCGCATGGCGACGGGCCGAATGTGCGCCCGTGGCTCAGCGGATCAGAGCAGCTGACTTCGGAGCGCAACGGACCGAATTATCTGCTGCTATTTGTGCTCGTGGCCGGGCCTAGTTCCTGTGCATCACCGAGCATCACGTCAACTGAAAGGATCTCTCGGAATCGCTCAAGCGTGTTCCCGCGGACGCGGTCGATGAGCGAAGCCTGCGCGATCGTCGCCGGAAGCACCACCACGTCCACCCCGAACCGTTGGACGACATCGGCCATCCCGCGGGGGCCGGGCTTGCTCGAGAGGTACGCGGACGCGTCAACGCCTGACCTACGCGCCTCGGTCACTTGAAGCGCGAGATAGTGGCGTCCGAGGAGCTCCAGATCATTCGGCTCGAGTAGACGGTCGCGACTTCCACCGCTCTCGACGTCCGCAGTCCACGGTCCGCTGGAATACGGGTCAACAAAGTACGACTCCGATGAGCGGTCATAGAGGATCACGCGGGCATCTTGCTCGCGGGCCCACATCAACGCTCGGTCGCGCATGTCGCCGTATCCCGCGTTGCGACCGTCGTCGGTGGCGAGCAAGACGGTTCGCTTCATCGCGTGGTCTCGGGGCCAGCAACGTCTGCCAGGTGCTCGATGAGCGATTCGATCACCCGACGCTCGTCGGTCACGAACCCGACAAACTGCTTGTCGGGGGCGCTGATGCCGCCTTTACCGAACCTGTCGGGATCCGACACTTCCCAGCTGACGAACGCGATCGGCTCGGGATCTGTCGTGACCAGGAACCACTGATTCTCGACCCGATGAGTCGACGGCTCGAGCGTGACCCAACGAAGCGCAACGGTGCCGGGGAGAGTCGGATCTCCGGTGCCGAAGGCGACAACTTTTGTGCCGGCGCTCGTGATCCGGGCATAACGAGATGCCTCGAGCTCAATCTTCTCCGCGTTCTGAAATCCGACCCATAAACTGCCACCTGTGGCCACCGAGCCTTCGATCTCGCGCGTCGCGCGGAGCATCTCGCGGAAGTCATACGTGAAGCGAGTCCCCGTCAGCTGACGGTCACCCGTGTCCCGCATGAGTCTTTCGGCAATCTCGCCGATGCCTCCGGACCGATTCCCGGCACCAGTAGATGGGTACGTCCAGTCCATGCACGGAACGGTACTACAAGCCGCGCCCAGGAGCGTGCCTAGGTATCGCGTCGAGGCGCTTCTCGTTCGGGATTTCCGCCCGGTGACGGGGCAGTTGGACTAGTGGACAAAACCAGCCGAAGCACGTCTTGAGCCTTGTCGGCGCGGGCTGTAAGCCGAAGCGAATGTTCATGCAGCGGCGCACTTCCCGCCGACGCGATGGACGGAGGAGGCGAACGGTGTTCGAGAAGGCCCTGTACGAGCGGCTGGGCGGCGCGTTCGCCATCGCCGCGGTCGTCGACCACTTGAGCGATGCAGTCATCGAGAACGCGGCAAGCTGGTTAGGCGCTGCCCGGGGCTGTGGCACAATCCCGGACAACGTTTCCGCTCGTCGTGAGCACTAACACGCGCCCGTAGCTCAGCGGATAGAGCAGCTGACTTCGGACTATTTCGGCCGATGCGCTGTAGCACCGAGCATGAACGGGGGAGCGCGAACAGCCTAGTTATCTGCTGTGTTTCAGCCCCGCCGAGGGGACGTCGGACTTCCAGTGTCGCAAGGGCCAATATGTCGCTCAATTCGGCCCGTCGTGGCGGCCTGGCCCACTCAGGGGCGCCCAAATGAGGGCTCGCGACTCTCAGCGGCAAAGGCCAGCTAAACGTTCTCGGATGCGGGACGTGCCAATCCACGGTGGCGCAGAATAGGTGGCCGTGGACGGCCGCCAGGAACTGCGCCTCGTCACCTGCCTCTTCATCGACGTCGTCGGGTCGACCGAGGCCACCGTTCGGCTCGGCCCGGAGCGGATGCAGCGCCTCCTGGGAGGGGCCTTCAAGGAAATGAGCGCCACGGTCGCCGCGCATGGCGGCGTGGTCGAGAAATACGTCGGCGATGCGATCCTGGCTCTGTTTGGCACTACGACCTCGCACATTGACGATGTTGAGCGCGCCCTGACTGCCGCCGACGCCTGTGTGCGGTGGGTATCGGCCTCGACGTCGTCTGCTGTCGGCCTAGCCGTGCGAGCCGGCCTAGAGACCGGAGAGCTGCTCGTCGACCTTGCGGCTGTGGAGACCCGACAGCGGATGGTGGTCGGGGAGAGCATTAACCTCGCGGCGCGCCTGCAGCAGTTTGCCGAGCCGGGCGAGATCGTGGTGGGGCCGAGGTGTCACGAGGCTATGGAGACGCTGGCGGATTTCGAGCCGATGGGTGAGCTCGCACTCAAGGGGCACGGGACCGTCGAGGGCTGGCGATTCAGCGGCTTCCGCGAGGCTGGGGAGGCTCGCCAAGCCGAGTTCGTCGGCCGTGAGGCCGAGCTGGTGAAGCTACACGATGCCTTTAAGCGCGCGCGACACAGCACCGCAGTGCTCGCTTTGATCGTCGGACCGCCCGGCCAAGGGAAGAGTCGCCTCGCGAGCGAGGCGAACCGGCAGGCGGCGCCCGTCGGTGTCCTGCGGGCACGCTGCCGACCGGGGACCGAAACAGGGGTAAACACCCCGCTGCGTCAGCTGATCGAGAGCGACGTGCCTGACGCCACGCCCGAGGCGGTCCGTCAACGTCTCATCGGGTTCGTCGGACCTTCCGAAGGCCCCGAGGTCGCATCCGCCCTCTGCCACAGCTCCGGCTTGGCGGTGGATGAGCGACTGCTGGCGATCAGCCGATATGAGCAGCGGGAGCTGATCGCCCGAGGTTGGCAGCGGTACCTCGAAGCGCTGGCCGCGGAGGGGCTTCTCTCCGTGATCGTCGAAGACTTGCACTGGGCCGATCCGGTGCTCCTCCGGGTCCTGGACCACGTGACGTCGGAGGTCGCGGCGCCGTTGTTAGTGCTCGCGACCGCGCGTCCCGAGTTTCTCGGGACGGCGTACCTGCGTCCGCGTGAGAACCGACTGCAGCTCGATCTCGGGCCGCTCGAGCCGGATGCTGTCGCGCGGCTCATAGAGGTTTCTGGCGACGGGAGCCCGGCCAGCGGCGCTTCGCTTGAGCGAGCTGGCGGCAATCCGCTCTTCATCATCGAGCTCGCGCGCTCACGGTCGGGGTCGAGCGAGCTGCCCGTCACGATCCAAGCTGCAATCGCCGCGCGTCTCGATGAGCTGGTGCCCAGCGAGCGAGAGCTGCTGCAGCGCGCGAGCGTGGTCGGCGAAACGTTTGAGGTGCGCGACGCCGCGCTACTCGGCGAGCGCGAGCCGGGCGAGGTGGCAGCCTCACTGGGACGGTTTGCGCACCTGGGGTTCGTCAATCCGATCGGCTCGTCGTATCGGTTCCATCACATCCTGGTCCGCGAGGTTGCGTACGGGCGGCTGCCGGTCAGTGAGCGCATGGCGCTCCATGCCCGCTATGCCGCTGACGGGACCGACCCGGACGACGTCGAGGCGCAGGCCCACCACTGGTGGGAGGCGCTCAAGCCGCCGGATGCGGACTGGGTCTGGGAGGACAAGGCGCAGTTAGCGGCAATGCGCCGGGAGGCGTACCAAGTCCACATGGCTGCCGGCGTTCGGTTAGAGCGGCGCAACGCATATGAGGAGGCGACGAACGTCTATCTCCGCGCGATTGAGCTCGCCGATGCAACCACGGACGTCGCAACCGCAGCGGCGGCGGCGGGTCGCGGGTTTGCTCGGCAGGGGCGCGGGGACGAAGCGTGGACGTATCGGCTTCGCGCCATTGGCCTCTACGGCGAGGCCAGCACCAGTCCCCCCGCACAGCTGTACGCGGACATGCTGGAGATCGCGACCTTCAACTGGGGGTATTTCCACGACCTGCCTGACGACGCGGAGGTCGTCCGCCTTTTGGATGAAGGGGCGGCCGTGGCGCGTGCCAGCGGTGATGACGTCTCCCTGGTCCGCCTGCTGGCCGAACGAGCGGCGTTCACCGGCGACACGTCCGGGACCCATGAGATCCATCGGTTCCTGGACGGGACGAATGCGGTGCAGTTCGCGGACGCCGCTCAACGCATGGCGACCGTCTATGCGTGGGCCGGCAAGATTGCTGAGTCGGTCTCCCTCTTCGAGGCCGTGTTCGAGCGACTGATTCCTGCCGGCGCGCTCATCAACGAGCCGGAGGCGCTGGCGTGGTACGGCATGGCCGCGTTCACAGCCGGCGACCTTGCAAAGGCCGATGAGCTCGCTGATCGGCTCTTGACCGAATCCGTCCGCAGGAGTGTGCACACACGGAGCCACGCGATCGCAGTGAAAGCAATGGCCGCGTTCGGCGGCGGCGATTGGGATGCGCTCGCCACCGCGAGCCGCGACCTGCGGACGCTCGCCGATGAGAATGCGGACGTTCCGTTCTGCCTGCTCAGTGGCGCCGTGGTCGGCTATGGGGCCGCGGCCGACATGCTCGGCGGCGCGCCGCTACCCGCTGACATCGATGAGCAGGCGAAGCGGCAGGTCGATGATTCGGAACGAGTCCAGGCGGCTTTGGTCATGCTCCCCAAGGTGATGGCGGGAAACCAGGACGCCGTGACCGCAGGCCTGCGGGCGTATGAGCCGGGCCTGCGCCTCTGGGACCGCAACCGCGTTTGGGACGTGGCGGATCTGATCCCGGGCATCGCGCTGACCGTCCTCGAGGGCTGGGACGAGCTGCCGCGGGTGCTTGCCAGGCTCGAGGAGTTTGCGGCTCATGGGGCGCGGCTGGCCGGGGCCGCGGCGGCGGCGATCCGCGAGGAGGAGG
Source organism: Candidatus Limnocylindria bacterium (assembly GCA_038248895.1). GTDB lineage: Bacteria > Chloroflexota > Limnocylindria > QHBO01 > QHBO01 > JAICQM01. The sequence continues at coordinate 29,048 of JBBRWZ010000019.1, forward strand.
CCGCGGCGCACGGCGGTCCTGGTCCCGCCCATGAGCAGCTGCGGAGGCTCGGCTACCTTGGCATCAGCGAGCTCCTTCACTTCCGGCCGGGATTGGGTGGCTAATTCTGGCGTCTAGCACCTGTCGGCATGGTTGCCCTGCACCCGATCAAAGGACGTCGAACCAAGCGCCTGTAGGAGCCCTATTGGAGCCCCTCGAGGTGCTGCCTCTCGCGTCTCATGTGGGATCGACAATCGACGGACCGGTTACGGGGACCTGATCAGGTGCTCCGCAAGCGCTGCGTCAGAATAATCGGCGAGTTAGGCGCTCCCTTTGAGCGTGAACCGCGCGCCCGTAGCTCGGTGGATCAGAGCAGCTGACTTCGGACTATCCCGGCCGATGCGCTGGAGCACCGAGCGTGGACGGGCGAGCGTAGCGCGTCGAGTTATCCGCTGTCGCGCGTCCGCTTTCGCTGGCACTCCGGGCCTGTGAACCCGCAACGGGCCGCTCTGGGAGAGCCGCCAGGCGAAGCGGGAAGGCGGCCGCAGGGGCGGGAGGCCTCCTAGCAGGTGCGATCGGAAGCAGTGCCGAAGCACTCGGTCGGAGTCAGCTCGGTCACCTGGCGATCCAGGCGTCGATCTCGCTCAGCAGCTCCGACTTCCGCCCCTCGGGCAGGAAGCTGGCCGTGACCGAGTTGCGCGCCAACCGGGCCATTACCTCGTCGCTGAAGCTGAACGTCGCCCGCAGGGCCTCGTAGTTCGTATCAGCGTAGCCTCCGAAATAGGCCGGGTCGTCGGAGTTGACCGTGACCAGGACGCCCGCCTCGATGAAGGCAGGCAGCGGATGGTCCGCCAGCGTGTCCACGCACCGGAGCCGTACGTTGGACAGCGGACACATCGTCAGCGGGGTCCCGGCGCGCGCCAACCGATCCATCAGGGCCGGGTCATCGATCGCCTGGATGCCGTGGTCGACCCGCTCGATGTGCAGCAGGTCGAGCGCCTCGGTCACCGACGCGGACCCGCCCTCCTCGCCCGCGTGAGCGACCCGGTGGAGTCCCAGTTCACCGGCGCGGGCGTACACCCGTTGGAACTTGGCGGGCGGGTTGCCGACCTCGGCCGAGTCCAGACCGATCCCGATGATCGGCGCACCGGCCTCCTCCAGAGCGGCCAGCATCGCCAGGGCCTCCTCCTCGGAGCGGTCCCGGTGGAAGCAGGCGATCAGCTCGACGGTCGTGCCGTGGTCGCGTTCGGCGGCGGCGATGCCCGACGCCAGCCCGTCCAGGACCCGCTGGAGCGGGATGCCGTGGGCGACGTGGGGCTGCGGGTAGAAGAACGCTTCGACGTGGCGTACGCCGCCGCCGGCCGCCCGGGCGACATAGGCGGTCACCAGTTCGCTGAAGTCCTCCTCGGTCTGCAGCACGGCGAGGTTTGCGTAGAGCAAGTCCAGGAAGCTCTGGAGGTGGTGAACTCGTACCGACCGCGCAGGTCTTCCAGGTCGGCGTAGGGCAGCTCGACCTTGTTGCGGCGGGCCAGTTCCAGCACGGTCTCCGGCTCCAGGGTGCCTTCGAGATGGAGGTGCAACTCGACCTTGGGAAGGGTGCTCAGATCGCGCATCGGGTTCCCTTCTGGACGCTGCCGGTCACGGTGGCGGTGCCACCGAAGCTTCATGGGATAGTGCGGTGCGGGCAGGTCACGTGGGGATCGTATCGGCTCCGCACCGTGAACGTCAGATGTGTGATAGCGATACACTTGGAGGAGCGGACGTTACGACCCGCAGACGTTACGACCCTGGATGGAAGGCGGCCAGAGGGGCCGGACTGAGCCGGCTGCTCGGGCCAGCGTCACCTCGCAGGGACCAGGTTCCTCACTCGGCGCCTACTTCGTCCAGAATCGACCTTCCGCTCTCTTTGAGCGTGCACGTGCGCCCGTAGCTCAGTGGATAGAGCAGCTGACTTCGGATCAGCAGGTCGGGGGTTCGAATCCCTCCGGGCGCGCCAGCCTCCTCCCCACCCCACACCATGTGGGGTAGCGGGTTCACGTGAACCCCACATCTTGTGCTCAGCCGAGCCTCCGGCGGCCCCAAGCCAAGGAGGCGCGACATGCCACGAGCATCTGACTCACCCGGCTACCGAGCATCTGATTCGGCGAGCCTGCCGACGTGGGCATCTGATCCTTCCGGGCCGGATGCGTGGGCATCTGATCCTGAGCGGGGCTCCGACGTCGGTTGGATGGACGCCGCCGGGGCAGCAACTGACTCGCCACCCAACCCAGCGACTGATCCTGCGCCGGAGTGGGATGGCCGAGCGTGGGGAGCAACTGACCGAATCAGATCGCTGCCCTCCGCCATTGGCCTGGCCGCGGCGCTCGAGACCTTCTGCGCCGCCAAGGCCGCCGAGGGCCTGTCGCCACGGTCCATCGTTTGGTACCGCATGATCGGCGAGCGCCTCGTCGTCCGCTTCGGCGCCGCGCGACCGGTCGATGCGCTGACCCCGCCGGAGCTGCGGGCATGGCTGGTCGAGCTGCGCGCCACGCTGTCGCCGATGAGCGTGGCCGGCTACGTGCGTGGCCTGCGCGCCTTCGGCAACTGGCTGGCCCGCGACGGCCTGGCCGGCGCCCGGGCGCTCCGTGGGCTGACCCGACCTCGCGTGCCGCGCAAGGTCATCGAGCCGCTGTCCGACGCCGATCTGCGTCGCCTGCTGGCCGCCGCCGGCGAGCGCGACCGCGGGGTGCTCTTGCTCCTGCTCGATACCGGCCTGCGCGTGTCCGAGGTGGTCGGTATCCGCCTCGGCGATCTGCGGCCCGACGGCGGAATCAAGGTCACGGGCAAGGGCGCCGCCGAGCGGGTCGTGCCTGTCGGCGGCGCGGCGCGGCGGGCGATCGGCGCGTACCTGGCCGCACGCGGTCCAGGCGCCGCGGGGGAGCGGCTGTTCCTCAACCAGGCCGACCAGCCGCTCACCACCTCGGGCGTGACCCAGCTGCTGCGCCGGCTGCGGCGCCGGACGGGGGTGACCGCGCGCTGCAATCCGCACAGCTTCCGCCACACGTTTGCCCACAACTACCTCGTCAATGGCGGCGACGCGCTGAGCCTGCAGCGCATCCTCGGCCACTCCAGCCTGGAGATGGTGCGCCGCTACGTGACGCTCACCGATGTCGACCTTGCCGGGCGCCATCGGGCGGCATCGCCGGCCGACCGCTTGGTGGCGCGCCCGTCAGGGGCGCGCTCTCGGCAGCCCGCACCGCTATCGGGCTGGAGCGGCGCGAGCGCCGGACCCGGATCCGGCGCTCAGAACAGACGGTCGACCGGCGAGACGCTGCGGTGGACCGCGCGCAGGTCGTCGTCGTCGAGGTCGAGGTAGCGCCGCGTCACCTGCAGCGAGCGGGGGCTGTGGCCCAGGATGCGCTGCAGGCTGAACACGTCGCCGCCGTTGCGCAGGAAGCTGCGCGCAAAGGTGTGGCGCAGGACATGTGGCGAGCAGCGCACCGACAGTCGCTCGCGCCGCGCCAGGCGGCGGAAGATCTGCTGGATGCCGTGCGCCGTCAGCGCGCTGCCGGCGTCGGCCACGAACAGCGGGTCACCGGCCTCGACGGGCCCGCGCGGCGCCAGCACCCGGCGCAGCGCCTGGCGGGTACGACGCCCGATCGGGACCATGCGCTGCCGAGAGCCCTTGCCCACGACCGTGGCGCGGCCTTCGACCAGGTCGAGGTCGCCGATGCGCAGGCCGGCGGCCTCGGCCAGGCGTAGGCCGGTGTCGAGCAACAGCAGCACGATGGCCCGGTCCCGCTCGGGGTGCGCGCCGGTCTCGGTGGCCCGCAGCAGGGCGCGGAGGTCGCCCTCGCGCAGACTCGAGACCAGCACCTGCGGCACGCGCGGCACGGGGAGGCCGGCCAGCGGGCTGGCCGGCAGCTCGAACTCGCGCGCCACCCATGAGCCGAAGGCGCGCAGGGTGCGGACCCGCCCCGCCAGGCTGGCCGGGGCGAGGGGCCTGGTGCGCGCGGCCTGGGCGGCCAGCAGCCAGCGCCGCGCCACCGCCGGGCGCAGGTCGTCGAGCGAGGCACGCCCATCGCGCTCGACGAAGCGCACGAACTCCTCCAGCTGATCGCCGTACCAGCGGATCGTGCGCGGACTGCGTCCGGCGACGCGCTGCGCGTCGCGGTACTCAGCGATGACGTCGCGCAGGCCGAAGGCGTCGAGCTGGAGCGGGGCGACCGGTGCGAATGGCCTCATCGCGGCCCCTCGGGAGCCGCCCCAGCGCCACTCGTTACAGATCGTGTAAGTCTTGTAAGTCGGCGCCGGCGGCGGATGAAGCTGCGGAACAGCGGCAGGGCGAAGTCATAGGTGGCGCGCCCGGTGCGGTACACCAGGCCGCGCTCGATCAGCCGGCGCAGCAGCAGGTCGACGCCGGTCACATCGCGGAGCAGCGGCCGCAGGCGATGCAGCGTGACCGGGCCAGCCTCGCGGGCCATGGCCTCGAGCACGAGCTGCTCGGATGGTGGGGCGCCCTCGAACCGATCTTCGAAGAAGGCCAGGTCGAGCTCGTGGAGCAGGGCGGACTCGACCCTGGCGAAGTCGGCCAGGTCGATGTGCTCCAGCCCGATTCGGCTGCAGGCGAAGGCCGCAAAGAACTGCAGGAAGTAGGGATACCCTGCCGTCTGCTCCACGATTTCGGTGACGAGCGACAGCCCGAAGCTCCGCCCGCTGGCGGCCAGCGGAATGACCAGCGCTTCCTCGGCCGTGTCCGCCTCGAGGTTGCCCACCCCAGCGTGGCGGAACATGCGCTCGGCATAGGTCCGCGCGCGCTTGAGATTGAGACTCAGCGTCGGCAGACCGCACAGGATGATCCGCACCCGCTGACGGTCGCGCTGCACGGCGGCGATGGCGGCCAGCAGGCTCGAGAGCGGGAAACGTTCTCGGCCGCGGTCGTCAGCGAGGAGGTGGGCCTCGTCATAGAGCAGGATGGCACCCGGCCGCTCGCCGTGGCTGAGGATCGAGTCGAGCTGCGCGAGGGCGGTACGCATGAGGTCCGCAGGGGCGCGCGCTTGCGCCGCATACGATGGGTCCACGCTGACCTCGCCGATGCTGATCCGGCGCGGGCGCAGCCAGCGGGCGCCGCTCTCAATCGCGTGTCCGACGGCGGCGAGCGCGTCGGCGCGGCCGATCAGCGCGGCGCAGTCCTCGGCGATGGCTTCAGCCAGCCGGATGTCGTCGCGATGGCGATCGCCGAGCTCACGCTGCAGTGTCAACCAGCCCGAACGCTC
>JBBRWZ010000020.1:0-33905 GCA_038248895.1 Candidatus Limnocylindria bacterium
ACCTCGTCGCCGGCGCGACCCATGACGAGCTGCGATTCGGGGTCCTGGAGCAGGAGCCCGGTGCGGTCGCGCGCCGCCCGCGGGTCGTCACCGTCGACGAGCAGCGCGCCCTCGGCCTCGCCTCCGCCGGTCGGATCGAGGAGGCCGGCCAGGGCGAGGAGGAGCGTCGATTTGCCGGCTCCGGACGGACCGAGGAGGAGCACCCGCTCTCCCGCCGCGATGCGCAGGTCGACGCCCCGCAGGGCCCACGCGGCGCGTCCCGCGTGCCGATACCCCCACCCCCGGGCCTCGATGGCGACGGGAGCGTCCGGCGCGTTCATCGGTCCATCAAACCAGACCGATGCGGCCGGCCGGGCTCAGATGCGGCGCTGCTGCTCCCCGGCCGCGAAACCGGTCAGCACGCCGGTGGCTGCCAGGGCGCGGACGAGGAGCCACGAGCCGATCGCCGCGATGACGACCGCCGAGACGATGGCGGTCCCCGCGTAGACGGCCCAGAAGTCGGCGCCGGTGCCGGGGTAGTAGGCGATCACGTCGTGGATGGTCGCCGCGATGGCCGCGACCGCGCCGGCCAGGATCGCGGCCGGCAGGTTCCACGCTCGGTACAGGAACAGGGCAAAGCCGAGCTCGGCGCCCCCGCCCTGGACGAGGCCGGAGAGCAGCGCGTCGGCCCCGTACTGGGATCCGAGAAGCACCGACACCGCCGCCGAGACGAAGCCACCGAAGAGGGCCGCGCCCGGCCGCCGGACGATGAGACCGATGAGGACGCCGGGCAGCAGCCAGATGCCGTAGAAGATCGCCTGCGCTGCGGGCAGGCCGGCAAAGAGCGGCGTGGCCAGATCGTTGAGGGCGTTCCAGGCCAGGAAGACGGCACCGAACGCCACCGCCAGCACGGCAGCAACGAGGATGTCGCGCATGCGCCACCCGGCGCTCGCGGAGGAGGTGGCTGTCATGTCGGTTCTCCTTCGATGATGAGCAGGGTCCCCGTCCCGATCTGGACGCTCGCCCCCGACGCCGCCACGACGTTCGAGAGGCCGCGCGCCCGTCCGAGGCGGAGGGGTTCGTCGTCCAGGGCATAGCGCAGCCGGTCGGTGGTCACGCCGGCCACGTCGTCGCCGAGCGGCAGCAGCGTGACGATGCTGCCGGGCGGGCCGTCGAGCCGCATCACGCCGGGGCCGAGCAGGGCGCGCACGGCCGTGCCACCACGCACGATGCGCAGGGTCACGCCCCTCCCGTCCCAGGCCGGGTCGGCGAGCAGCAGCACCGCCGCCAGCTCGTGGTCGAGACGCATCCCGCCGAGCGCACCGAGGATCGTGACCTCGGTCGCGCCGGCCGCCACGGCCACGTCGATCGCCAGCTCCAGGTCGGAGGCATCCTTCTCCGTCGGATGACGCTCGACCGGGACGCCGGCCGCCTCGAGCTCCGCCACGATCTCGGCCGGGGCGCTGTCGAGGTCGCCCACCAGGCGATCCGGGACGTGGCCGACCGCCGCCAGCCACGCAGCACCGCCATCGGCGGCGATCACGAGGTCGGCGGTCGAGAGCAGGTCGGCGTCGGACGGATCGGTCGATCCGCCGGCCACCACGATGGCTCGCATCGGTTCGGTCTGACTCCCTTCGCTGGCATGACCCAGATCAGGTGGGTGAGGGTCTGCGGCCGACGTGGCCGCACTCTCAGCGCGTTGCGCGCTCCCCTGTCGATTGCGGCCCGAGCGTAGCACGGCGGCTATCATCGGTCGACACCATGGACTCATCGGACGACCCCTCCACCCGGCCGCAGCACCCAGCCGTGATCCGCGTCATCGAGGCCGCGCGCGCGGCGCAGCTCGAGATCAGCGTGGAGCACCGCGCCGCCGGTGCACGCACCGCGGTGGAGGCGGCCAACGCCATCGGCTGCGCCGTCGCCCAGATCGTGAAGTCGCTCGTCTTCGTCGCGGACGAGGTCCCGGTGATCGCGCTCATGTCGGGCAGCAACCGCCTCGACCACGACCGCCTCGCCGGCGCGTGTGGCGCGAGCGGCGTGCGTCGAGCGAACGCGGACGAGGTGCGCGCCACGACCGGCTACGCCATCGGCGGCATCCCGCCGTTCGGCCACGCCACGGTGCTCCGCGTCCTCGTCGACCGTGACCTGACCGCTTTCGACGTCGTCCATGCCGCCGCCGGCCTCCCCGATGCGACGTTCGCGATCGCGCCGGCCGAGCTGCTGCGCGTGAGCGGCGGTCAGATCGCCGACCTGGCGGAGCGCCCGGCGCCCTCCGCCTCCTGATGCCGGGCGTCCTCGCGGCGCTGGCCGTCGCCCTCGTTGGCGCCGCCGCCGCATTGCTCGGCCGAGTGCTGCTGTCGTCCGCGGGAGCGAGCTTCGCGGTCGGGCGCCGCCTCGCCGGCGCGGCGGAACGTGGTGTCGGGTCGCTGCTCGACGCGGACTCGCTGCCGTCGCGCCCCGTGCGGCTGACCGGCCGGCCGCGCTGTCCCGATCCGATCATCAGCGAGCGCGACGAGCGCCTCGTGGCACTACACCGCGACGTGGAGGTACGCCTACCGAACGGGCGCTGGCGGACCATCGAGCGGCTGCGGGAGACGCGGGCATTCGAGCTGTGGGACCACGACGGTTCGCTCGAGCTCGATCCGGCGGCGGCGGCCGAGCCGCTGGTGGCGATCCCGCACGTCTGGCGCGGCAGCCCCGACGAGCTGACGGGACGCTTCCGGCCTGCCGTGGAGCGGCTCGTCGCCGAGCACGGATCGCTCGCCGAGGCGCGCGCCACGACCCGCATGGTCAGCGTCGTCGACCACCTGCTCGTGCTCGCCGCAGCGCGGCGCGGCACCGCCGGCGCGATCGAGCTCGCCCCGCCGTCGGGCGGCTACGTCATCGCGACCCTCGAGCTCGATGCCGCGCTGCGCCTCCTCGGCGGGCGCAGCCGGCCGCGACTGCTGGCCGGCGCGGCGCTGGTGGCGGTCGGCCTGCTCATCGTCGCGGTCGGCCTCGTGCTCGGGCTGATCATGCTGGTCGACCCATGAGACGCTCGGCGCCGCGCATCTGTACCGGAGTCCAGCGGTACCAACGGGGCATCGTCGACGAGGGGCGTCCAGTTCTAGCATCCGGTGCACTGGACCTACCAGAACCTCCGATCGACCGATGGAGCCTCACGTGCCTACGCCACCGCGACACCAGGCGACCCACAGCGACGCCCTGATCAGCGTCGCCCAGGCCGCCGCGCTCCTGGGCGTCCATCCCAACACGATGCGCGCCTGGACCGATGCCGGCCGCCTCGTCGCGTACCGCATCAATGCGCGGGGTGACCGGCGCTACCGTCGCAGCGAGGTGGAGCGCCTCCTCACCGAAGGTGGCTCCGGCCCGGACGACGAGCGCAGAGCCGGCGGCATGACGGACGATCCCCGGCTGGCGGTGCTCGCCCGCATCACGCAGGGCACCATCGGCGTCACCTCCGCGGCAGCGGTCGGCCGCGTTGTGGTGGAGGCGCTGCGTACAACGCTCGCCATCGAGCGCGCCGCTGTCTACCTGCGCTCGGAGACGGGCGAGCGGCTCCTTCTCGAAACGCACGGTGGCTATCGCACCGCACCCCCCGCCGCGCTGCTCGCCGACGCCGCTCCCGCGGACGACGAGCGCTTCATCCCGCTGCGGGCCGCCGGCGCCGACCTTGGCGTCCTTGTCATCGCCGTCGGCGACGGCGCCGTGAACGGAACATTCCTGGACGCGGTCGCGAACAGCCTCGCCGGCCACGTGCGCAATGCCCGCATCCTCGCTCGCGCACGCCGCGAGCTGGTGCGGTCACGGGCGCTGCGCAGCGTCATCCAGGAGCTGAGCGGCGAGCTCGACATGCCGACGGTCCTCGAGGACGTGGTGACCCGGACGCGCGCGCTGTTCGAGGCCGACAAGGCGGGGCTGTGGCTTATGGGAGGCGGAGAGTATCCGTTCGCCGAGGCGGCGATCCACGGGTTGTCGCGCCCCTTCCTCGACGCGGTGCGCGGGCTGCACTGGGATTCGGGCGGCATCGGTCTCCGGGCGATCCGCGATCGCCATCCGTACGTCATGGCGCATGCCGACGTTGACCTTGCCGCTGGACCGATGCAGTCGCTGTACGCCGCCGAAGGGGTCTCGACCGTCTGCCTGGTGCCGCTCATTGCCAACGACGAGGCGGTCGGCATTCTCGGCCTTTACCACGTCGGCGATCGGCCGTGGCCGAGCGAGGAGGTGGCGCTGGCACAGGCGTTCGCCAATCAGGCGGCGGTGGCCATCAGCAACGCGCGGCTCTATCGGTCCGTGGGCGACCAGGCCGCCCGGATCCGCTCGATCCAGGACCTCTCCGCCCGGCTCAACCGACTGACCGATGTGACCGCCATTGCCGAGGCGATCGTCGCGGAGGCAAGCTCGCTCGCCGCGTACCACGACATCCGCGTCTACCGCGTCGACTGGGAGACGCGCGTCTGCGAGCCGGTCGCCTTCACCGACCGCCTCCTGGGCGAGGGCGACTTCAGCGAACGCCTCAAGGTCGACATCGGTCCCGGCTCGTTCACCGGCGTCGTCGCCGAGTCGGCGGAGCCGATGCTCATCAACGACGCGCTCAACGATCCACGCGGCCTCACGATCGAGGGCACCGATGACGTCGACGAGTCGATGCTCGTGGTGCCGATGGTCTACGAGGGCCGATCGGTGGGGGTCATCGCCCTCTCCAAGCTCGGCAAGGACCAGTTCAGCACCGACGACCTGCAGACGGTGACGATCTTCGCCGGCTACGCGGCGCAGGCGATTGCCAATGCGAGCGCCTACGAGCGGATCCACGCCCAGTCGGCCGAGCTCGCCCGGCAGCTCGACTCACAGCGCCGCCTGCTGCGCATCAACGAACAGCTGCTGTCGACGCTTGACCCATCGGAGGTGCTCGAGTCGATCGCCGAGGGGCTCCACAGCGTGGTGGCCTACGACGGGCTCTCGATCTACCACGTCGACCACGAGCTGCAGCGCCTGGTCCCGGTGCTCGCCCGTGAGAACTTCGCCGACGAGGTGATGCGCCACATCGTGCCCTTCGGCAGCGGGTTGATGGGCTGGGTCGTCGAGCACGCCGAGGCGGTCCTCGTCAACGACGCGCTCTCCGACGGGCGTGCGGTGCAGATCCCCGGCACGACCGCCGACCCGGAGGCGATCATCGTCGTCCCGCTCGTCGCCGACGGCACCGTCATCGGTGCGCTGAACATCGGGCGCATCGGTCGCGAGGAGATCTACTTCACGCAGACCGACTTCGAGCTCGTGAAGCTCTTTGCGGCGCAGGCGTCGATCGCGCTGCGCAATGCGGAGGTCCACCAGCAGGTGTCGCTGCGCGCCGACACCGACGCCCTCACCGGGCTCGGCAACCATGGCGCCTTCCAGCGCCACCTCGCCGAGCTCGTCGCGGAGCGCGGGCAGGGTGAGGACGCCGCGCCACTGGCCCTGCTGATGATGGACCTCGACAACTTCAAGACGTACAACGACACGCTCGGCCACCCGGCGGGTGACGCGCTCCTCCACGCGGTGAGCGGCGCGATCTCGGCGGGAGCCCGTGCCAGCGACCACGTGTACCGCTACGGAGGCGACGAGTTCGCGCTCATCCTGCCCGGCGTCGACGAGACGAGCGCGGCCCAGATCGGCCAGCGCGTCCGGTCCGCCGTGGCGGCGCTGACCGGAGCGGAGCGCGTGACGGTCACGATCTCGGTGGGCATTGCCACCATCCCCGGCGACGCGACGGACAAGAACGCGCTGATCTCGGCCGCCGACACGGCGCTCTACTTCGGCAAGCGCTCCGGCGAGGACTGCCTGGTCCTGGCCCGCCAGGTCCCGCGCGACATGCACCAGCTGCGGGGCACGCTCGACGAGCTGGCCCGCGCCGCCCTCCAGAACCCGACCGACGGGAGCGTCGAACAGCTCGTCGAGCACGCGGCGCTCCTCTCCGGCTCCGCCGAGCACGGCGGCGAGTCGATGCGCGACACGCTCCTCTCCGTCGCGCGGTCTCTCGACGGTCGCGACGCGGTGACGCGCGGCCACGCCGATCGTGTCGGGCGCCTCGCGCGTCGGCTGGCGGTCGAGCTCGGCATGGATGAGGACGATGCGGCGACCATCGAGCTGGCCGCGCGCCTCCACGGCCTGGAGGTTCTCGGCACGGCCGAGCTCTCGCCGATCGCGTCGCTGCGCGGCGTGGCCGAGATCATCCGCTGGAACCGGCGCAACGGCACGATCGCCGGGCGCGCACCGCTCGCTGCGCAAGTGGTGGGCCTCGCGGACGCGTTCGACACGCTGACCGTCGCCCGCCGGCCGCGGCGCACCCGCGCCGACGCCCTCGCCGACCTGCGAGAGCTGACCGGCCGTCGCTGGAAGGCGCCGGCCGTGGACGCCCTGGCGCGGATGCTCGGCATCGGCACGCGGGGCGCCCGGCGACGGATCGCCGACCGCCCGGACGCGTCGCTCGTCGATGGTGCCGCCTGACGCACCGGTTCCCGGTGGGCGCGGAGCCGTCGCACGCGACTGACCCGTTCGCGATGCTAGAATCTAGCCTCGCATGACGTACACCCGCCCGGTCCCGTCACGCCCGCGCGGGATGCTGCTCGGCCTGCTCCTCACCCTGCTCGCCACGTGTGTCGCGGGGTGCGGATCCTCGCCATCCGTGCCCTCGGTGGTGGCGAGCACCGGTTCCGCCGCAATGCCAACTCCGACACCGACGCCATCCCCGACGCCATCACCCACGCCGCTGCCGACGCCGCGCTACACGAACGAGGCGGACCCCGAGCTCGAGGCGCTCATCCCCACCTCGGCCGGTGGCGTGACGGTCGTGGTGCCGCCGGTCGACCAGTTCGGCCTCACGCCCGGCGACATGGGCGATGCCTACGGTGACCTCGGCAATCGGTTCGCGGCCCTCGCCATCGGCTACGTGGAGCAGCCGCGCACCACGCTGTACGCGATGCGCGTCGACGGCCCCGCGCCGATGACCGCCGATCTCAAGCCCTACCTGGCCACGGCCGGTCGGAAGGTCGGCATCGCCGGGCTGGATCCCGAGCCATGGAGCATGGAGACGATCGGCGACCACGTGACCTGGGTGCGCCCGGAGGACAACGCCACCGCGGCCGGCACCATGATCTACACCTGGGCCGCCGACGGGTACGTCTTCCTCCTCATCGGTGTCGACGATTCGGTCAACCGCGCCATCCTGGCGGCACTCCCCGGGGAGCCGCCGCCGACGCCCACCCCGCGGCCGTCGCGCTCGGCGGGCGCCAGCCAGTCCGGCCCCGCGGGACCCTCCGGCTCCCCCGGGGCCACCGGATCGGGACAGGCCAGCGCCGAGCCGGCCGCCTAGGTACGCTGTCACCCCGCAGCAGGCGATGCCGATGCAACTTCAGCGCTCCTGGGCGATCGTGCGCGATAGCCTCTGGTTCGTCCCGGCGATCTGGGTTGTCGGCAGCGCTGTCCTGGCCTTCGCATTGATCGCTGTGGACCGTGCCACGCCCGATTTCGCGCGGCAGTTTCCACTCGTCTTTGGTGGCGGGGCCGACGGCGCCCGTGGCCTGCTCTCGTCGATCGCCGGATCGATGATCACCGTGGCCGGCGTGACCTTCTCGATCACGATCGTCGCCCTCCAGCTGGCCTCGACGCAGTTCGCGCCACGCGTCCTGCGGACCTTCATGCGAGACCGAGCCAGCCAGGTCGTGCTCGGCTCGTTCATCGGCGCCTTCACCTACGCAATCCTCGTCCTGCGCTCGATCCGCTCGCCGCTGGACGGCGGCAGTGCCTTCGTGCCGTCGCTCTCGATCAGCGTGGGGATCCTCTTTGCGCTCATCGCGGTCGGGATGCTCGTCTACTTCCTGCACCACATCGCGACACGCATCCAGGTCACGACCATCGTCGGCAGCGTCGCCGATGAGGCGACGCGCCAGATCAGCGCGGATTGGCCGGCCGAGGCAGACGGCGCTGCCGACCCCACCCCCGACGGCGAGCCGGCGATCATCGCCGCGCGCCGGAGCGGCAACCTGCAGCTCCTCGATGTGCCGGGCCTGCTGCGGGTGGCCGCGCGGCGCGACCTGGTCGTGCACCTCCTCATCACCCCCGGCGATTGGGTCCAGCAGGACGCGCCGCTCTTCGGCGTCTGGCCGGCCTCGGCGACGGATGAGGAGACGGCGGCCGCACTCAACGACCAGATCACGGTCGGTGCCCAGCGATCGATTGAACAGGATCCGGCGTTCGGGATTCGGCAACTGGTCGACGTGGCGGTCAAGGCCATCTCACCGGGGATCAACGATCCAACCAGTGCCACCGACTGCATCGACCGCCTCGGACAGATCCTCGTCGCTGCCGGCCGTCGGCACGCGCCGTATCGCAGCCATCGTGACGAGCGCGGCGTGGTGCGGGTGTGGGTTCCCTATCGTGACTGGGACGAGCTGGTGCAGCTCAGCTTCGACCAGCTGCGCCAGTACGGCGCGCGGAACGTCGACATCTCGATCGCGCTGGCCACGGTGCTGCGGACGATCGTGACCGCCGTCCCGAGCACCCGTCACGCGGCGCTGCGCCAGCAGGCCGGGCTCATCGGCGAGGCCGCCGACACCATCGGCCTTGGGCATGATCGTGCCCGGGTGCGTGCGGCGGTCGACCGCGTGCTGAGCATGTGACGCTCAGCCGCGCCGCGTACGTTCTCGGGGGCGGCGGCACGCTGATCGCCGTGGCGCTCCGCGTGGTCGGCGCCGACGCGACCCTGACGTTCGGCGTCGCTGCGCTCGGCATCCTCGGCCTCGCCTACGTGCTCAGCCACGCGACGGAGCAGCTCGGCGCATCGCTCGGACCGCGCATCGGCGGCCTCATGAACGCCACCGTCGGCAACGTCGGCGAGATCATCATCGCCGGCTTCCTGATCGCGTCCGGCGAGCTGGAGGTGGTGAAGGCATCGATCACCGGCTCGATCATCGGCAACCTCCTGCTCGTGCTCGGCATCTCGCTCTTCGTCGGCGGGCTGAAGAACGGCGTGCAGCGCTTCGATCCGCAGGCGACCGGCACCAATGCGGCGAGCCTCATCCTCGCCACCATCGGCCTCATCGTGCCGGCGACGTTCGCCGTGCTCATCGGTGCGGGACCCGATACCGCGTCCGGCGCGAGCGACTTCTTCAGCATCGAGGCACTCTCGATCGGCGTCGCGATCGTGCTCATCCTCACCTACGCCGCGCAGACATACACGTTCCTCACCGACCCCGAGGTGGCCGGCGCCGCCGCCGGCGCGGAAGAGGCGGAGTGGAGCGTCCGCACCTCGGCCATCGTGCTCGTCGCGTCGGCGGTTGCGCTGACCGTCGTCTCGGAGATCCTCGTCCACTCCCTCGACCCGATGGTCGCCTCGCTCGGGATCAGCAAATTCTTCGTCGGCATCATCCTGATCCCTATCATCGGCAATCTCGCCGAGCACGTCGTGGGTGTGACGCTCGCCTACAAGAACCGCCTCGACTTCAGCCTCACCACCTCCATCGGCTCGGCGACGCAGATCGCACTCTTCGCGGCGCCGGTGCTCGTCCTCTTCGGCCTCGCCGTCGGCAACGAGCTGACGCTCGTCTTCACGCCGCTCGAGGTGGTGGCGGTCGCCGTCGCGACGTTCATCGCCGCCTACATCGCCCTCGACGGCCGCACCAACTGGGTCGAGGGGCTGCAGCTGATGAGCGTCTACGTCATCCTCGCCATCGCGTTCTTCTTCCTCACCTGAGCTCCGGAACGCATCTGCGCCAGGGAGCGCCCGCGGGCCACCCGTCCGGGGTCGCGCGCCCCGCTCATCGCCCCGCGCATCAAGCGCGGGGAGCGCGCCACCTGGGGTTCCGGCGGGGGGGCGTGCCCAGCACTCGGGTCCGCCGATCGATCACCGTATTGGCACCGGACCGGCGCGCGGTTCCGCTGATGGATCAGTGCCCGGTAGGCACGAAGCGCGCCGGGCGGAACACCTCGCGCTCCCCGGGCGGTGATGTATCAGTGAAATGCGGCCCAGCGTCGGCCTCGGGCACCGAATCGACGATGCATCCCGCGCAGAACGCGGCTGCGGGGCGCGGAGCGCGAAAGGGACCCGACCGAGCCATCGGTCTATCATCGGCGCAGTGCTGACGCTGCCGGGCCCGCTCGTCACCGTCGACTGGCTGCGGGCCAACCGTTCCGATCCCGCCCTGCGCATCGCCGACGTGCGCTGGTCGCTCGCCGGTCCGCCCGGCCGCGACCTGTACGCCGCGGGACACCTGCCCGGCGCCGTCTTCATCGACCTCGAGCACGAGCTCTCGTCCCCCGGCGAGGGCCCGGGGCGACATCCGCTGCCATCGGCGTCGAAGCTCGCCACGGTGCTGGGCCAACGTGGCATCGGCGACGAGCACCTCGTCGTCGCCTACGACGATGCGGGGGGCAGCGTGGCGTCGCGACTGTGGTGGCTGTACCGCCATTTCGGGCATGCGGGCCGCTGCGCCGTCCTCGACGGTGGCATCGAGGCGTGGCGCGCCGCCGGCGAGCCGCTGACGACCGACGCCCCGTCGCTCGCCGCCGCCACCTGGACGCCGGATGCGGCGCGTGACGACATCGTCGATGCCGACGCAGTGGCCGCCGGCGAGCTGCTCCTCCTCGATGCTCGCGCCGGTGAGCGGTACCGGGGTGAGACCGAGCCGGTCGACCCACGGCCGGGACACATCCCGGGCGCCCGCTCCGCACCGTGGAGCGCGAACCTGGACGCCGAGCGCCGCTTCCTCCCCGCCGCCACGCTGAGCGAGCGGTTCGGGCGGCTCGGCGCCCGTGACGACGTCGTGGTCGCGTACTGCGGCTCCGGCGTCAACGCCACGCACGACCTGCTGGCACTCGAACTGGCGGGGATACGCGGCGCACGGCTTTACGAGGGTTCGTGGAGCGACTGGTCGTCCGACCCGCGGCGGCCGGCGGCGCTCGGCGCGCGGCCATGAGCGACTGGGGCAGCTGGGACGAGGAGGGGGGCAACGAGCGGCTCACCGCCAAGCGGGACCGCCTGGCGCGCCTCCTCAGCGTGGCGTCGATCCTCTACTCGCGCGGCAGCGGCGTGGCCGGGGTGGCGGTGACCGAGATCGCCAAGCTGACCGGGATGACGACCCGGACCATCTACCGCGACATCCGCGCGCTCGAGGAGGAGCTGGGGGTCCCGGTCTTCCAGGCGGCGCGCGGCCACTACGGGATTGATCGCAAGTTCTTCCTGCCGCCGCTGCGCCTCACCGTGCCGGAGGCAATCGTCCTCTTCCTCGCCGCGCGCCTCATCCGTCGCTGGAGCGACGAATACGACGCGGAGGTGGTCAGCGCGTTCACGAAGCTGTCCGACCTGCTGCCGCAGCCGATTGCGCGGCACGTCGCCGCCACGATGCTGGCCGTCGGCGAGCGGTCGCCCAACGAGCCGTTCACCCGCTCGTTCGCGACCGTTGCCCGCGGCTGGGCGGAGGGACGCGTGGTCGCCATGACGTACGAGCCGCCGGCCGGCGGCGAACGGCGGGAGACGAGGGTGCGGCCCTACTTCCTCGAGCCGGATGCCGCCGGGCGCAGCATCTATCTCATCGGCCACGACGAGGGCGTCGACGCGATGCGCACCTTCAAGGTGGAGCGCATCCGCCGCGCGACGCTCACGACCGACCGCTACGAGGTTCCCGACGCCTTCGATCCGGATCGCTGGCTCGCGCATTCGTGGGGCATCTGGTCGGCGGACACGACGCCGACCGCCACCGTGCGCCTGCGCTTCCAGCCGAGCGTCGCCCACCGCGTGCGCGAATCGGTCTGGCACCGGTCGCAGCAGCTGACCGAGCTCCCCGGTGGCGGGGTGGAGATGACGGTCACGGTGGCCGGCATCGTCGAGATCCGGCCGTGGATCCTCTCGTGGGGCGATGGCGTCGAGGTGCTCGAGCCGCCCGAGCTGCGCGAGGCGGTCGCCGGCGCCCTCGCACGGGCCGGCGCGCGCTACGGCGACGCTGGCGCGGCGACCAGTGGCTGAGCCGCACGTCGAGGTCGAGCTGAAATTCGCGGCGACGCCGGACGCGCTGGAGCGCCTGGCCGTTGCCGACCGGCTGGGCCCAGCCCTCCTGGGGACCACGGTGCGCAACGACGAGACCGACCGCTACCTCGACACCGATGACGGCCGGCTCGCGGCCGCCGGGTGGGCGTGCCGCCTGCGGACGCGTCGCGTGGCCGGCACGTCGCGCACGTTCGCCTCGCTCAAGGGCCCCGCCGAGCGCATCAGCGGCGGGGTGCATCGCCGGCCCGAGGTGGAGGGACCGGCGACCGACGCGCTCGACCCCGCGGCGTGGCCGGCATCGGCGGCCACCGAGCTCATCGAGCGGCTGCGCGGCGGCGCCACGCTCCACGAACGCTTCGCGCTCGCCCAGCTCCGGCGGGAGCGACCCGTGACCGATGACGGCGGCCCAATCGGGACGCTCTCCCTGGACGACGTCACGGTGCTGCGCGATGGCCGACCCGTCGGCGGGCTGCACGTTATCGAGCTCGAGCTCGCCGCCGAGGGTGGGGAAGCCGTGCTCGCGGCGCTCGGCGATGCGCTGGCGGAGATCCCCGGCGTCGTGGCCGACCGGCGGTCCAAGCTCGAGCACGCGGTCAGGATGCTCGACGGACTCGTGGAGGGGGTGACGACCTGACGTCGCGGCGGGGCGCACGCCGTCGCGCGCGACCGTCGGCGCCGGACCGGTGGCGTCGCGGGCTCGAGGTCGCCGCCGTGGCGATCGGACTCGCCACGTTCGGCTACGTGGGCTGGGACGGCGCGCTGTGGGACGCGCGCTACCAGCTGCTCCTCCACGCGTTCGCGCTCGCCGCCGTGGCGTGCCTGCTGGGGGTGGCCTGGCGCGGCGGCCTCCTGCCGCGCACGCGGGTGGATGTCCTCGTCCTGCTGCTGGCGGCCGCGTTCGCGGTCGCGACCCTCTCGGCCGAGAACGCCGGGCTCGCGACGCGCGCGCTGGCGGTTGTCCTCGCGACCGCGGCGATGCTGCCGGTGGCCCTCGTCGCACTGCGCCACCGGCCGCAATGGGTGGCTCTCGTCGCCATCGTCCCGACGCTCGCCCTCGCCGCCGGCACGCTGCTGGTGATGGTGGTGCGACGCCTCGGCTGGTTCTGGGTCGACGCGGGGACCATCGTCCCACCGATTCGCATCGGTGCCGAGGGCTCGCCATTCGGGTCGGTGGCCACGCCCCCGTTCATGCTCCTCGCGGTGGCCCCGCTGACGCTCCTCGTGGCCGATCCGCGGTGGCGGCGCCGGCTGCAGCTGGCGCTGCTGGTGGTGGGGGTGCCGCTCACCATCCTCTCCGGCTCGCGCTCGGCGTGGATCGCGGTCGGCCTCGCCGGCCTCGCGTTCCTTGCCGGCGAGCTCGGGACGCTGCGGGAACGCCTCCCCCGGCAGTGGACGCCGCGCGTCGTCGCCGTCGCGGTCGCCGCCGTCGCCGGCATCGGCGTCGCGGGGGTGCTGGTTGCGCCACGGCTGACCGCCATCGGCTCGCTCGCCTATCGCGTCGACCTGTGGCGCGACACGCTGACCGCGTGGAGCAGCGACCCGCTGCTGGGCATCGGGCCGGGGACGATGCCATACGCCCGCCAGGCGGCGGCCGAGGCGCTGACCTTCCCGGCTCGGCAGCCCCACTCGCACAATTTGCCACTGGGGCTGCTCGGCGACGCGGGCATCATCGGCCTCCTCGCCGGCGTCGCGCTGGCGGTCGCCTTCTTCTGGGTTGCCGGGCCCTGGCGGTCGCGCACGCCGCTGGGACGAGCGGCGGCATCGGTCCTGGTTGGGTTGGCGGTGAGCGGGCTCTTCGAGGACCTCACCTTCATCCCCGATTACAACCTGCTCGTCCTGTTGCTGGCCGCCATCGCGCTGACCGATGCGGGGGCGGTGCGCTGGCAGCCGGTCGCGATGCGACAGCGCTTCGCCATCCCACTCGGCATCGGTTTGCTGGCGATCAGCGTGCCGTGGCTGCTCGGCGACGGGGCGGCCATCGCCTACCGCGGCGCGGTGGATCGCTTTGCCGAGGGAGCGCCGGCCGCGGCGGTCCGCGGCCTCGAGGTGGCCGAGCGTCTCGACCCGTGGCACCCCGCCACGCCGAAAGCGCTGGCGGTTGCCGCCGATGCCGCCGGCGATGCCACGACGGCGCTCGCCGCCGCCCGACGCGCGGTCGAGCTCAATCCCGGCGACGGGCGCTCCTGGACCAACATCGCGCTGCTCTGCCTGGCATCCGGTGACGAGCCGTGCGCCGCGACCGCCGCCGGTTCGGCCGCGGATCGGGCCGATCCCTTCTCGCTCGAGCTCGTCAACGCCGCCATCGTCAGCGAGGCGCTCGCCGACCATGCGCGCGCGGATACGTTCCTCCGGCTCTCGGCGCTCACCAACCTGCGTACCACGCTCGCGGTCGCGTGGCCGCGGCGCATCGATCCCGGTGCCGCGCCCGTGGCGGCGATCGACCCCGCCACGGCGCAGCTCTCCCTGCTCGTCGCGCGGCGCACGCAGGGCCTGGCGATCGACCCGGGGGACTACCCGGCGCCCATCGTGCACGCCGTGGCGGCGCGGATGATCGGCGACCGGGCGACGAGCGAGATGTCACTCGCCGACGCACAGCGCGAGGCGCCGTACGATGCCGTCACGTGGGACCTGGGCGCGCTGCTGGCCGTGAGCTGGGGCGAGGATCCCGGACCGGCGATGCGCGTCGGCGCGGTCATCCGCGGCAGCCCCATCGCCGGGCCCGGGACGCTGGTCGACCCGATGCCGCCGGGGCTGACGTTCGACATCGGTTCGTTCCGGATCTATCCGCGCGACGGACTGGTGGGCGCGGCGGAGCGCCTCCTCGGCAGCGTGCCGTATCCGTGGTACCTCGCGCCACTGCTGGACCCTGCCTACGTCGCGCCGGTCCCTACTCCAGCGGGAGGCGGAGGATGAGCGCCAGGGTCGGACGCGCATGCACCTCGCCGTGCGGCATCACCGGGACCCGGATCCACGCATCGCCGCCACTTCCGGCCCGATGCCGCCCGTCCAGCCGCCGGGCGGAGAGGCCGTCGATGCCGAGCCACGCGAGCGCCTCGGCGACAAGAATGCCCTCGCGCGGATAGCCGCGACCCACCGCGACCCGGTCGCTCGACGGAAGCACCGCCTCGAGGCGGGCGCGCCGCCGCCGGAAGGGGCGCCGCCCGTAGGACGCGAACTCGTCCCAGAGCAGGTCGGAGGCGACGAACGCCGGCGATCCCACCCACTCCCCCGCCTCGAGCCGCGCCCGGAGCAGATCAGCGTCCGGTCGCCCCTTGTCGTCGAGGACGAGAAGCGTCCCATCGATCACCGCGCCGTCCGTCCGCAGCTCGGCGGCGAGGTCACGAAGCTCGGGAAACGCCGCCAGCGCGTCGGCGAGGCCTTGCGTTCGCAGCCGGACGCGGCCGCCCTCGATGAATGCCCACGCCCGTGCGCCGGGCCACCATGGCTCGAAGAGGTAGGCGTCGTCGTCGAAGGGCGCGGCACCCGGCACGGGGTGCATCGGGATGACCCGCGCGGGCAGCCGCGACGGTACGTCGGGCTCGGGGTGTGACGGGATCGAGAGCGGGAGCTGGTCGCCGTGCACGCCGGCCCGCTAGGCGGTCTTGCGCCGCCGCGCCGGCTTCTCGGCCGCGGCCTCGGCAGCCTTGGCGGCAGTGGCCTTGGCAGCAGTGGCCTTCGTCCGGCGCCGCGCCGCCTTCGGTGCAGGCGCGGCATCGGCGGCGGCCACCGCGGTCGCGTGCGACGTGCTGCGACGCGTCTCGCGCGCGGCCGCGACGGAGGCCTCGAGCGCGGCCATGAGGTCGGTGATCTTCGTCGGCTCGGTCCGCGTCGCTGCGATCGGCTCCTCGCCGCCCACCTTGGCCTCGATGACTGCCATGAGCGCCTGGCGGTAATCGTCCTTGTAGTCGTCGGCGGAGAAGTCGCCCGTCATGCTGGCGACCAGCTGCTCGGCCATCTTGCGCTCGGCCGGCTTGATCTCCATCTCGTCCTCGGGCAGATTCAGCTCGCCCACGTCGCGCACCTCGTCCGGCCAGTGCAGCGTGGTGAGCAGCATCGTGTTGGTGAACGGGTTGAGGGCGGCCAGCTGCTCGCGGTCCTTGAGCACGATCTTGCAGATCGCCGACTTGTTCTCATCGGCCAGGACGCTCTTCAGCAGGTAGAACGCCTTGGTGCCGATGGGGTCCGGCTCGAGGTAGTAGGCCTGCTTCACGAACTGCGTACCGGCGTTCTCGCGACTCGCGTCGACAAACATCTCGATCTCGATGGCGCGCATCGTCTTGAGCGGGACGGCGTCAACGTCCTCCTCCGTGACGACGACATACTTGCCCTTGCTCCACTCGTAGCCGCGCACCGTCTCGGAACGCGGGATCACCTCGTCGTGGTACGGGCAGTAGACCTTCATCTGGATCCGGTTCAGGCAGCTGGCGTGCAGCAGGTTGAAACCGATGCTGCTGCTCTCGGTCGCCAGGTAGAGCTTGACCGGGATCGTCACCAGCCCGAACTGGATCGCCCCCCGCCACATGCTGCGTGCCATGTCGTGTGCGTGTTGCCTCGTTGCACCGCGATGCGGTCGGATGCGTGCCCAGCGTCCGTCGTGCGGGAGGGCATGGTACAACGCGTCCGCAAGACGCCCACATCGGACCGATGGTACCGGCGCGGTACCCCTGACGCAGCCCGATCCGCCCATTGTCGCTCGCGGGTCCTGCGGCAAAGATGACCGGGCGATGACCGACCAGCCCGCCACCCAGTCCACGCCCGCCGCCGCCCCCACCTCGATGGCACAGCAGGCACCGATGCGCGCCTACGTGCTCGAGGATGATCCGGATATCGCGGCGCTCGAGGCAGATGTGCTGCGCGACCTGGGCTTCACCGTCGTCACCTGCACCCGGATCGTGGAGCTCGGCGACCTGATGGAGCTCGCGCTCCCGCACCTGCTCGTCGTCGACGTCATGCTTCCCGACGGTGACGGCGGCGACATCACCGAGCTGCTCCGGTCCGCGTGGCCGGGGATCCCGGTGGTCATCGTCAGCGCCGCGAGCCGGGAGCGGCTGGCGGACCTGGCACCCATCGGTCCGGTCGTCCCCAAGCCCTTCGACATCGACGAGCTCGCGAGCGCCGTCATGGGCGCCGTGGAGCAGCCGCTCGAGACGCGTCGCGCTTCGTGATGCAGCAGGGGGCTATTCGACGCGACTGCCGTCCAGTCCGGTGACCGCGACGCGCGCCGTCTGCTCGGTCCCGTCCGAGCGCACGAGGCGATAGCGATGCTCGATCTCCACTCCTCGGCTGAGCAGCGCGCTCACCGGGCAGTACTTCGTGGCGGACAGCTCGATCGCGCGCCGCAGCGCCTCGGCGTCCACGTCACCACGCACGACGTGCTCGACGGTGATACGCGTGAACAGCTGCGGATGCTCATCCGCCTCCTCGCCCGAGACGTCGAGCTCGTACGCGACCGGCACCTGGCGTTTCTTGCGCAGGATGGAGGCGACGTCCATAGCGGTGCAGCCGGCAAGCGCGCCGAGCACGGCGTCGCGCGGGCTCATCCCCTCCCCGTCGCCATCCGGCGGCGCGGCATCCATCACCAGCTCGCCGCGGCCCCCGGACGCCTCGACGCGCATCCGCAGCGGGTCGACGAACGTGGCATTGATGCGGCGCGACATGCGCCGAGCGTAGCACCGGGACCGAACCGATGCGCCTGATCCGCCCGCGCACGCCGGGCAATGACCGGCGGCCGCTGCTGCTGGCGCTCGTCACGATCGGTACCGGGCTCCTCGCCGCCGGTCTCGCGGCTCGGCTCGTGACCCAGTCGGAGGCCGCGGGGGCGCTGGCGCTCGTCGCCGCGCTCGGGCTGGGGATCGGTGTCGCGTGGCTCGTTCGCGCCATCGGGCGCCGCCCGGTCAGCCCGTTGAGCGACGAGCTGGCCCGCCTGCTGGGCGGTGCCTTCGACGACAGCTGGGTCCTCGTCAGCGAGCCACGCCTTCCCGGCGTGTCGCGCGACCTCGCCGGCATCCTGGTTGGGCCCGGCGGCGTGCATGCGCTCGTCGTACGGCGCTGGCGCGGTGAGTACCGCGTCCGCGGACGTGGCTGGGAGTACAACACGCGCGACCGACGGCGCGGCTGGATCCGTTGCCGCACCAACCCGTCGTTCGACGCGGACAGCGTCGCGGGCGCCGTGTCCGCGTGGGCCCGAGCAATTCAGCTCGACGACCATCTCAGCGTCGCCGGCGTCGCGGCCTTCCCGCACGGGTACTCGCACCTCGTGTTGGAGGAGCCGGGATCGGAGGTGGTGACGGCCGACAACGCGCCGTGGTGGGCGAACAGCATCGGTCGCGTGCGCCGCCTCGACCCGGGCCGCGTGGCGACGATCATCGAGGCGGTCATGGCCGCCACCGAGGCATCGGCTGGCAGCGCGCCGTCAGCCCAGGGGAGCCACCGCGCCGAGGCCACGCCCCCGCACCACGGCTAGGCGGCCGTCTGCACGGCTGTCCACCGGTGCAGCGATGCCGCGGTGCGCCCGCGGTGCAGCCATGCGGCCAAGCGACGGCGATGCGTCCAGGAGGTCGCGATGCGCCCATGGACATCTAGCTGTGGTGCCGACGACGTTGTTGACAAATGAGCGTCTCCCTGCAGCGTGCGGGTTGTTGAGGCTCGAACCGCGGGGAAACTCTCATGGCTCATGCTAGAGCCCGGCTGAACCCGTTCGGCCGGGAGCTGCTGGAGAGGTGGGTGCTCGTCGAGGGCTGGATCGTCTCAACCGCCGCTACGAAGTCTGCCATCCCGACGCACTCCTGCACAAACACCACCAACAGCTGGGGCGCATCCCCATGGCGGCGGGCATCGGGTCCTGGGTCGGGCAGCAACAACACAGAGGTAAAGCGGAACTTGACGCCCGTCTTACGATGTGCTCGTAGCGGCCGTTGAGTAGGGAGAGTTTCGAATGGTTCGCCGAGTTGGGGCTTCGCCGCACGTGCGAGGTGGTTGTCCACATCAAATCGAAGGACTCGGCCGAGCGCCCGCCATCATCTTGGCGATACTACTATTGTCTGTTTCCTCGGGGTCAGCATTAGGGGAGACACCGGCGGAAGACCCCGGTTCTCACGTAACCCCCGTCTCCACCGACGAAGCGCGTGCAATCGATATCGCAGGGTACTCCGAAGCAGTAGGAGTCTCAGGGGCCGAGGCCGCTAGGAGGGTCGACCTAATCCCTTCTCTGGCCGAAAGGCTGGAGGGCTTGGACGCGGCCGCTCCTTCACAGTTCGCCGGCGGGTGGCTAGAACATCAACCGGAGTTTCAACTGGTTGCTCGGTATGTTGGCCATCCCGACGACGATATCGTCCGCACGCTCGCTACGCTGGCTGAAGGTATGCCGGTAAAGATCGTGATGGGTGCCTCATATTCTCTCTCCGAACTTCAAGCAGGTCGGGATCGAGCCACCGACCTGATCCATGAGCTGCTGCCAGATGCAGGGTTTGGCATCGACCCGAAGTCCAATTCGATCGAGCTTCGAGCTCCCGCCGAAGTCTCCGCGGACGTGATAGCCGAGATTATCAAGGCGTCCGGCGTCGCGGTCACCCAGATGGTGTTTCCCACTGCAGCCACGACAGGACACAGTTACGGCGGCCGTCTGTTTAACGGAAACTACTACTGCACTACCGGCTTTTCGTCCGTAGACGCGGTATCAGGGCTCAAGGGTGTTTTGACCGCTGGTCACTGCGTGGGATCGTCGAGTGGTGCGACCTACTACGATACGTCATCCAATACGTACGCCGTGACACTTGGCGGAACGCGTTGGGACGCAAACCAGGACTTTGCTTGGTACCGCTCGACAGTCCATTCGGCCTACCCACTGTTCTACGACGGATCGGTATATCGTAACGTCACGTCAACACAGACGAAGAATCACATGCTTGGACAGCCAGTGTGTCACTATGGTCGGACCACTGGCTTCTCGTGTGGCTTCGTGGACAATATCAACTATAACCCAGGCGGCACATATTGCAATGGCGGGCCATGCGCTTCGGTGTGGCTTGCGGTGAGCGGTCCCAACTATTTGAAGTGTTGGCACGGCGATAGCGGCGGACCGTGGTTCTGGGTGAACGCAGCATGGGGCCTCTATTCGGGGCAGGCCGCTACCGGTCCAGCCGCGAGCCAATGCTACTTCGCGATCGGCATGCCGATTGAGGCGTTGACATACGATGGCGTTAACACCCGAGTCCTGCTTGACACAATCTGGGTCTAAGGGGTTTCGGGTGACCCGCGCGATCGCGTCGCTTTGGGCTTTTGTGATCTTCGTATCGGCGTGCGGCACGTCTCCAGAGCTACCGACGTACGATCCGCAGGCATTACCCGGAGCGGAGGTCTATGGGTCGCTTGCCTATCGCGATGGATGCCTCATGCTCGATGCCGATAACGGGACAGCTTACGGGATTGCTTGGCCTGTGGGCACAACCTGGAATGCGGACCTTCGGGTCGTCCGGGTGCTAAATGTATCCGCCTCGGTTGGTGACGCCGTTACCTTGGGCGGAGGCGCCTACCTTGTCAGCGACCAAAATGTTGGAGACTTCAAGTGGGTGAAGCGTCCGCGGCCACAGTGTTACGGTGAGCGGACGTTCTTCGTCGTTGGTATAAGCCTTTCGAGACCGGCCGGCTATGGCTTCGGGATTCTCCACGCGACGATGCCGCTTTGATTTGCGGATACTTCTCCGCATTGTCCGCGATCGGCCCAGACGCCGGCGAGTTGCAGACCATCTCCTACATGGATTACTACGGCGTTGCGCGCGAAGTCGCCGAGGCGGAATTGGCCCTGACTCGCCCGGTCGGCGAGTTCGCCGCCAATGTGGAACGCACCGCGGCGGACAGATTCAGCGGATTATGGATAGAACATAAACCGATCTTCCATGTTGTCGTTGCTCTCACCGATGCCAACGTCGCCGATGTTGAGGCGCTCGCTCCGATCGAGTTCAGGGACGGCCTCGAATTTCGCGTGTACGAGCACTCACTCCCCGAATTGATCGCCGTGGCGGAATCAATCGACGTGGATGTGCCGCACAATCTCGATATCAACGTGCAAGCCAACTCGATCCGGTTGGAAGTGTTCCCTGGCGATGGCGATGAACTCGTTCAGCGACTTCCGGACGTCGTCGAGGTGGTCGAGGTTCCATCACTCGGCGGCCCCGCGGCGGATATCTACGGGGGCACACACCTAACCGGCAACGGGTGCACCGCTGGCTTCGCCGTCAGCCATTTGGGCACTACGGGATTGCTGTCGGCTCGGGCATTGCTCAAATACCGCAGGTTTTGGATCGACGAACTTTCCGTGGCAGGCCGAGGTGATGGCCGGAAACACGGATGCTCAATGGCACACTACCCCTAACTACACAGATCGACCTTGGATTCGATTCAACGCCCAAGGCGACGTGATCGACGTGGACGGGTGGGTCGGTATACCGGCACGCCAGTCGGCGCGTGGATATGCAAGTACGGACGGACGACTGGGGCGGGATGCGGTGAGATCGAGTCGAAAAACTATGACCCCAGTTGGGTGGCTGGCTCAGGTGCGGTGTTTGTTGTCGTTCGCAATTGCGGTGTTGACTTGAGCACCCCAGGTGTAGCGGCGGCCCGTTCTACGCGAACAACTTTGCGTATGGAATCATGAGTGGATACGTATCGGGTGGGATTGGGTGCTGGACAGACAAGGCGGTGTACAACTCCTTATCGAGTATCTTGGGGCCGTTGGGGCCGTCAGTCTTGTCGGCACCTTAGGACGATGCGGAGCACAGCCTGGAGGCTGGCACTGCTTGTCGCGATTGGATCAGGGTGTCAGTGCTCACCCGCCGATATCTACTTCCCTCAATACCATGACGAGGGGGCGGAACCGGTCGCCCTCGTCGCGGGTGATCCAGTGGAAGCGGACGGCTGCATATGGATCGACCTTTCCGACGGTCGCGCACTGCCCATCTGGCGCGCATCGGCCCAGCTCATCCGCGAGGGAGGCGCGCTGAAGGTACGCCAGGCCGGCTACGAGGCGGTTGTTGGCAGCCAGATCACCAGAGGAGGCGGTGTCTACCAAGGCGATGCCCGGTCGGGAGTTCGTTACCAGTCTGGTCGGTGACATCCCGGAGGCATGTCGCGCCGCAGACCGCTACGCGATCCTGTACGACGCCCGGACAACCGCAGGTCCGTCGTAGGGGGACGCGCCCCAGAGACATCCAACGGCCAAGCTGCGCGCTTTGCAGCGCTCATTCTGACCGATGAATGCGCCACTGGGCATTGGACGCCCGGACAAGGCCTCCGGCGCCTAGCCCTCGTCGCCCCCGGCTTCACGGTCGCGGCGACGGAACCACGACCGCGCCGTCTCCTCGTCGAGCACGTCGGCGAGCAGCTCGTCCGGTCGCTCGTCGTCGGCGATGAGAAGGAGATGCGCCCGGCGACGCTGCACCGCCACCGCCTCGACGTTGCGGTCCAGCCCCTCGAAGGCGGCACAGGCGATCTCGACATCGGTCATCGGCAGGAAGCGGTCGCTGGCGTTGAGGAGCCCGTCGGTGGGACGGCTGCCCTGCGAGATGTGCACTGTGCCGGTCAGCCGGAACGGCGGGACGGCGAGCTGCGCCTTCACGCCGCGCTTCGGGATCCGCATCTCGGGATTCGGGGCGGGCTGCGTGCCGCGGGTGACGAGGAAGAGGATCTCGTCGACCGAGACGAGCACCTGCGCGGCGGAGAGCGTTGCCGACGGCGCCCCGAACTCGCTCACTGTCGCCTGCTCCACGACGAGGTGCGAGGCGGGTGCCTGGTTGACGATATCGCCGACCCGGCTGAAGCGGGTGCCCACCTTGCCGCTGACGCGGTAGGTATCGGTGTAGAGGTCGATCTCGACCGAGGGAGGAGTCCCGCCGTCCGTGGTGCCGAAGGATCCATAGCCACCACCGAAGCTCATGTCGCCACCTTTCGTCGTGCCTTCCAGATCTGTTCCGCGGGCCAGCGTCGCGCCCACGCCGGGTCGACGAGTGGCGCTGCCGCCGGCTGCTCCGCGTCGGGCGGCGCCTGGATCTCAACGAGATCGAGGATGTCGAAGCCATGGCGGCGCAGGAGGCGGATCCACGAACCGTAGCCGAGATGGAACTCGACGCCCGGCTCATCCGGCCACTCGAACCGATGCATCCCGAAGTACGGTCGCAGGAGCTGCTCGCGGGCCGGGCCGGCGTCATCGGTCTCGGGCACCGTCAGCACCCAGAGCGTGCCATTGACGAGGAAGACGAGGTCGCCGCCCGGCCGCAGGAGGCGCGCCGCCTCGGGGATCCAGCGGTGGGGATCGGCCCAGATCGAAGCGCCGTACTCGCTCACGACCAGGTCGAACGAGGCGTCCGGGAGCCCCGTCGCCTCCGCGTTGCCGTGGATCAGTGGGAAGTGGAGATCGTGTTCGTCCTGGAGCTCGCGGGCGGTCCGCAGCTGCTCCGCCGAGTTGTCGAGGCCGGTGACGCGCGCGCCGCGTCGCGCCAGCCAGGCGGAGATGTACGCCGTCCCGCAGCCGAGCTCGATCACGTCCATATCGGCGAGCCGCTCGGGGAGCAGATGGTGCTCGGACTCCGGCGCGCCGAAGATGCCCCAGCTGATCTCGTCGCTGGCCCATGCGCGGCGGCCGGCGGCAACGTAGCGCGGCGCGTGCACCTCGTCCCAGAGGAGGCGGTTGCGGGCGACGTGCTCCGGCAGATCGGGCTCGCTCATGGTTGACCGATCCTACCCGCCGGAGACTCCCCCGCCTCACCGGTGGTGGCGATCCGCTCGGTCGCCCCGCCCGCGCCGGTGGCCAGCAGGATCCGGCCGCTCGCCTGCGCCTCGAGGATCTGCTCGGCCGCGGCCAGCGTGTCCGCCTCCCCCGGCGACTTGTCGTCGCGGATGCGGATGATGCGCGGGAAGCGCATGGCGATCCCCGAGCGGTGCCGCGTGGACCGCATCAGCCGGTCGAAGGCGATCTCCACGACGACCTCGGGATGGACCGTGCGGTAGTGCCCGTTGTCGCGCAGCGTGATGCCCTGGAAGCGCTCGGTCATCGCGGCGATCTCGGCATCGGTCAGCCCGGTGTACGCCTTGCCGATCGTCAGCAGCGGCGCGTCCGGCGCGTCGGTGGCGCGCACTGCGAACGTGTAGTCGGACAGGACGCCACGCCGCTTGCCGTGGCCCCACTCGACCCCGACCACGACGCAGTCGAGGGTGGCCAGCGCCTTCTTCAGCTTCAGCCAGCCGAGGCCGCGCCGCCCGGGCTGGTAGACCGATGCCGGGTCTTTCACCATCAGCCCCTCGTTGTGACGATCGCGCGCGTCGTCGAAGTGACGCTCGACTTCGTCCGCCGAACGCGCCACCGCCTGGTGCGATAGGAGGAACCGCTCGTCGCTGCGTTCCGGCAGATGCAGCGCCTCGAGGGCGGCGCGGCGCTCGCGGAGTGGGGTGTCGAGCAGGTCACGGCCGGCGTCGTGCAGCAGATCGAAGGCGACGAGCACCACCGGCACCTCCGCGAGGAGCTCGGGCGACGGGTCGACGCGGCCGATACGCGCCTGGAGCGTGGCGAAGTCGAGGACGCTGCCCTCGCGCCACGGAACGAGCTCGCCGTCGATGAGCGCGGTCGCCTGCAGCGTCCGGCGGGCGGCGTCGAGCACCTCCGGAAAGGCGCGGCCGATGTCGTTGAGGTCGCGGCTGAAGAGGCGCACCTCGCCGTCATCGGTGCGATGCAGCTGCGCCCGGATGCCGTCGTACTTATCCTCGATCCACGCCTCGTCGCCGACGCGCCGCATCACCTCGGTGGCGTCCGCGACCGGGGTGGCGAGCATGAAACGGATGGGGCGACCGATGCGCAGGTGCGCCTCCGCGAGCCGCCCTTCGCGCGCCAGGAGCGCCGTCCCGCCCGGGTCGGCGAGGAGCATGTGGGCCCGCCGCACGTCGGCGAGGTCAGCCTCGAACGCTGCCGCAATGGCCTCCTCGAGCAGCCCCTCGCGCAGCCCGATGCGTGTCTCGCGCGCCGCGATGCGCCCGATGTAGCGTGCCTCCCCGCCCGTCGCGGCGCGCAGGAGCTCAACCATGGTCCGCACCCGCTCCTCGGTCGAGGCGGCGGACGCGATGGCGCGGAACGCGGCGCCGACCCCGTCGACCGTCAGCGGCTCCGCGGGGCGGTTCTCCGCCAGCAGCTCCGCGGCGGCGTCACCCACGTCGGCGTGGCGCCGGTACGCCGCCCGCAGCGCCGTCTCGTCCGCACCACTCGCGCCGTGGAGCGCCGCCGACAGCTGGGCCCAGCCCATGCCGAGCCGCTGGTCGGTGCCGGGCAGCGGTCGTCCGGCAAGGAACGTGGCCGCGGCGAGCAGGTCGTCCGGTGGCAACTCCCGCAGGTACGCGGCGAGGCGATCCCGCTTGGCGAGCTTCGAGCGCGTCGCCGCCACATCGTCGGCGGCGGCGGCGAAATTCGCGAAGGGGGTCGAACCCGAGGCGGTCATGTGGCCGAGTGTAGGGGTGGCGCTCCGTGTGCTCTCGTGCTCCCCGCGCTCGACGCACGGGTCCGCGGTTCGAGGCGCGGGTCTGAGGACGGGTGGCCCTCGGATGCTCTCTCGCGAATCCGAACCGGGGATATGCGTCGCCCGACCTCCAACAGCCACGCAGGAGCACGTCAGGTGCCTCGGGATGGCCGCAGGCGCATGCATCAGACAGTGAGAGCGGCAGCAAGGACTCTCGTTGTCCGTTGGATGTCGGCGCACGGACGGCGGACGGCGCGCGCAGAGCGAAGGTATTCTTGACGGGCGATCGGGACGGATACTCGCGTCGCGAGCGAAGCGGGGAGGCCACAATGCGGATCATCACGGCCGTCCTGCTGGCGGCGAGCCTGGGTGCCTGTGCCTTGATACCCGCGCCGGGTGAAGATCTCGCGCGGCAGCGGCAGCAGGCACACGACGAGCTCGATCGGTGGGCCGCTGCGGTCGCGGCCGACGGCGCTCAGGAGGGCATCTCGGTGATCGGCAGCATGACCGGCCAGATCGGGGACTGGGAGCCGGCTACCGGGGACAACAACAAGGCCGCCCTCTATGCCGGCCTCGTCGACGCGGTCGCCCAGCTTCCCACCGACATCCCGGCGGCGGGCGAGGTTCGCTGGGACGACAATCGCACGCTGCAGGTCGCGCTCATGACCGCGGCGCAGGCCCTGAATGAGATGCGGGGTGACGGGTCCGGCTGCGGAGGCTGCACGCTGACGCCGCTCAAGGTGACCGGAGCGACGCTCTCGAGCAGCGACGTCTCCACCAGCCGCGGGAAAGCAACGGTGCCGATGTGGAGGTTCAGCGTCGAGGGAACAGAGGTGATGATCACCCGCGTCGCGGTCGCCCCCGCGCAGACGGTCACTGTATCGCCGCCGCCATGGGATCCGAACGACGTGCGGGCAGGGATCGCGATCGACTCAGCCGTGGGATCGGCGTCCGGCCTGGAGCTGACCGTGGCCTTCAGCGGCGCTCCGAATCCAGCCAGCGAAAAATGCGGCGCCGACTACAGCGCTGAGGCGGTCGAGTCGTCGCTGGCGGTGGTCGTGATCGTCATCGAGCAGCGTAGCCCATTGCCTGGCGCATGCACGGCGGTCGGAGCCGTTCGCACCGCGATGGTGAAGCTGGCTGCCCCGCTGGGTGATCGCGCCGTCCTCGAGGTGATGCAGGGGCTGCCGGTCCCCGTCACGGTGCGCTGACGGGCACCGCTGACCGTTCCAGACTGGTCGAGCGCCGAGCGCCTGGACGCAGCCTCCATGCCGACCTGAGCGCTGACCGTTGTTGACGGGGCGCGGCCGCGCGGCGCACGCTGCGGCGCATGACCTTCCCATGGCAGAAGCGCGTCCCCGACGAGCTGAAGGACCGAATTCCGCCGGGCCAGGTGCTGACCGAGAAGTTCCCCGTCCTCCATTTCGGGCGGGTCGCGGACTACCCGGACCTGTCGCGCTGGGACTTTCGCGTCTTCGGGGAGGTTGAGACCCCCTTCACGCTGAGCTGGACCGAGTTCCAGCAGTTGCCAACGACCACGGTGACGCTCGACATCCACTGCGTCACGCGCTGGTCGAAGCTGGACACGACGTGGGAGGGCGTGCCGTTCAGCCACATCGCCGAGGTGGCGCAGCCCAAGCCGGAGGCGCGCTTCGTCATCTTCCATGCGGAGGGCGGGTTCACCTCGAACGTGCCGCTCGAGGTCGCCATGGATCCGGCGTGCGTGCTGGCGTGGCACTACGACGGCAAGGCGCTCGAGGCCGACCACGGCTACCCGCTGCGGTCGATCGTCCCCGGCACCTACTTCTGGAAGAGCGCGAAGTGGCTGCGCGGGGTCGAGTTCAGCGTCGAGGACCAGCTCGGGTTCTGGGAGCGCAACGGGTACAACAACCACGCCGACCCATGGCAGGAGGAGCGCTACTCGTACCGGTAGCGCGCACGCGCGGGCATCACGGCCGCCTCGGAGCGCGGGGCGTCAGGCCTGGTCGCGGTCCATCTGCTTGGCGCGGTCGATGAGCTCGGCCACCTTTCGGCCACCCTTGCGACCGATGGCCTGGAAGTGCTCGTGCGAGTACCGCTCGCTCACGGCCTTGCCGCCCTTCTGGCCAATCTCCTGGTAGAACTCGGCGCCGTACCGCTGGCGGGTCGTCTTCCCGCCCTTGCGCCCGGCCTCGCGAACGCTCATGTTGCCGTTGTCGTTCGTCTCCGCCATTCGGAGCGCCTCCACAAGTCGATCGTTGGTGTCCCCCCACGGCGGCCCGGATGCAAGATGCGTACCGTCGGACGCTGGGTAGGCAAGCGACCGCGTGACGAGTGGCGACGGCCTAGAATCGCGCCGATGCACCCGTTCCTGCGCAGCCTCATCATCGCCATCGTCGGCGTCATCGTCGCCGGGGGCCTGGTCGCGCTCGCGCTGCTCGGTCAGAACAGTGACATGACGGTCGTCGAACTGGTGCTCGCCGGCGTCGTTGCCGCGCTCGTCGGCGCCTTCCTCTTCGTCCAGGGATGGCGATGGTCGCAGCGCTCATGGAACGCCGGAGCGTCGGGCGTGGCGGTGCTGATCGCGATCACCGGCGGGATCGCTGGCGTCGTGGCGGCCGGAGCGCTGGCCGGCGTGGTCATCATGGCCTTCCTCTTCCTCGTCAGCTGAGGAACGGCTGCGGAACGCCGTGCACCGGTCGGCTAGCATGGATCGCG
The DNA here is from genome assembly GCA_038248895.1 of Candidatus Limnocylindria bacterium. Lineage (GTDB taxonomy): Bacteria > Chloroflexota > Limnocylindria > QHBO01 > QHBO01 > JAICQM01. Next base: position 28,189 of record JBBRWZ010000020.1, read on the forward strand.
GTCATCGCGGCCCGGCGGTCGCGGTGGCGAGACGGCGCCCCCATCGTCTAGCGGCCTAGGACGCCACCCTTTCAAGGTGGAGATCACCGGTTCGAATCCGGTTGGGGGTACCACGCACTTCGCGCGCGGCCAAGCGAGCGGCGGGCCCGCGTGGTCGACCTGGGAGGCCGGTATCGGCTAATTGTTGACCGATATCGTCGCATGGGGTCGATAACGGGGACGCAGGGGCCCCTCCGCTTCGCCGACGCCGACGGCTGAGGCAGAAATCGTCCATTCACCCGCCGATACCTACCTTGCAGGCAGGATGGGCGGCTTTCGCCCGTGGCCCCACGGCCGGTGACCCGCGGCCGGCTACCCGTCGACGCGGCGGCGGGCGGCGGGCTGTCGATCCGGCGGCGGTGCGGCGTCGTGGTCCCCATCGGGATCGAGCGGCGCCGGAGACGCTGCTTCGCGGGCGTCCTCCTCCGCGCGGATGACGTGCATCACCGCGTTGATGAGCGCCAGGTGCGTGAACGCCTGCGGGAAGTTGCCCAGGTGGCGTCCGGTCTCAGGATCGATCTCCTCGCCGTAGAGGCCGAGCGACGAGGCATGGGAGAGGAGGCGCTCGCAGAGACGCCGGCCGCGTGCCAGCTCGCCGATCTCGACGAGCGCGGAGACGAGCCAGAACGAGCAGATGGTGAACGTGCCTTCGTCGCCCGAGAGGCCGTCATCGGTCTGCTGCGGTCGGTAGCGCAGGACGAGCCCGTTGTCGGTGAGCTCCTCGGCAATGGCGAGGACGGTGGCCCGGATCCGCTCGTCGTCGGGCGGCAGGAAGCGGACGAGCGGCATGAGCAGGACCGATGCGTCCAGCGCATCGGTTTCGTAGTGCTGGGTGAAGACGCCGCGGTCGTCGAGCGCGTTGGCGCAGATGTCGGCGTGGATCTCGTCTGCCGCCGACTGCCAGGTCGTGGCGCGCTCCTCGTCACCGCGGAGGCGCGCCAGGCGGGCGCCGCGGTCGGCCGCGACCCAGCACATCAGCTTCGAGCTGGTGAAATGCTGCGGCTCGCCGCGCACCTCCCACATGCCCCGGTCCGGCTTGCGCCAGTTGGCCATGGCGGCCTCGACCTGGCGCACCAGGATCGGCCAGATGCGCTCGTCCAGGTGGTCGCGCGACTTGGTGTGGAGGTAGACGGAGTCGAGCACGGCGCCCCACACGTCATGCTGCCGCTGGCCGGCGGCGCCGTTCCCGGTCCGCACCGGGCGCGCACCCTCGTACCCGCCCAGGTGCTTGACCACCTTCTCCTTCGGCACCCGGAGGCCGTCGATGGTGGTCATGATCGGCAGCTCCGCGTACCGCTCCGCGACGTCGGCGATGAAGTAGAGGTAGTCGTTCGCCTCCCAGTCGAAGCCGAGCGTGAAGAGGCCCCACAGGGCGAAGGTCGAGTCCCGGATCCACGAGTAGCGGTAATCCCAGTTGCGCTCGCCGCCCGGCGTCTCGGGCAACGAGGTCGTGGCCGCCGCGACAACCGCGCCGGTGGGGCCATAGGTGAGCCCCTTCAGCGTCAGCGCCGAGCGCTCGAGGGCGGTCCGCCACGGATGATCCGGGAAGGTGCCGCGCGCGAGCCAGTGCTGCCAGTGATGGGCCGTCCAGACGAGGCGGCCGTAGGCGTCCGACGCTGACGACGGCGGGTCGTTGAGGCCCCAGGTGAGGGCGCAGAACCGGGTCTCGCCTTCCTTGATGAGACTCCGCGCGATGGCCCGCGGTCCCTCGAATCCCAGGTTGATGTCGGAGACGAGGCGCAGCCGCAGGTCGCTTCGCGGCGCGGTGCAGACGACCTCCTTGTAGCCCTGTTCGGCGAACTCCCAGCGACCCAGCTTGCGGCCGAAGTCGAAGACCGGCTCGCAGTCGATGGTCAGCTGCATCTCGCCGTTCACGCAGCGCACCATGCGCAGCAGCGTGTGCTCCGCGTCGTAGTCGGTTGGCGCGTGGCGCTGGCTCTCGGAGCGCTCGTCGTCGTGGCGCCATGGACCGATGAGGAGGACGTCGCGGATGATCACCCAGCCCTGCGAGGTGCCCCAGCTCGTCTCGAGCACCATCGTGCCGGGCAGGTAGCGTCGTGCCGATGGAACCATCATGTCCGCCGGACCGAAGCGGAACGAACCGGCGGTGCGGTCGAGGATCGCGCCGAACACGCTCGGCGAGTCCATCCGCGGCAGGCACAGCCACTCGACGTTCCCCGACGGGGCGATGAGAGCCGTGTTCTCGCAATCGGAGAGGAAGGCGTACTCCGCGATGGGCGGGAACGGCGAGCTGCCGTAGGCCACGTCGAGGCGCATCGCGCCGGTCGGCCCATCCCCCGGCCCCATCTGCTGCTCCGATTGCGTGCGCGGCGCCATGTGCCTAGTCTCGCTCCGGCGGCTGAGGGTCAGACGTGGTTGATCTCGGCGCGCTCACCGCACTCGGGGCAGTAGAGGAGGAGGAGCTTGGGATCCTCCGGCACCGGGCGCCACGAGTAGACCATCGCCTCGGTCAGCCGCTCGCCGCAGTGGGGGCACTCGGCGCCGAGGTCGAGCCACTGGTCGCGCGGGACGTTCTGGCGGCCCATGCCTCAGCCCCCGCCCCGCTCGCGGGGGGCGGGCGGCTCCCATCCCGGTTTCGGGGCCGCCGCCTCCTGGCCCTCGGCCGCGGCGATGGCCGCTCGCGCGTCGTCGGCGCGGGCGTCGCGCGCCAGCATCGGATAGGCAAGCGCGTCGTAGCCGGGCCAGTGACCCACCCCGCCATCGCGGATCATCACCGACGTCTTGAGGAACGAGCCGGTGACGTCGCGGACAGATCGGTCCATCACCTCGAACGTGCGGCCGGTGGCCTCGCGCAGGGCGGCGGGCAGCGTCTCGACGAGGTAGGCCGGGTCGGGATTGGCGCCGAGCGCGATGTCGAGCGCGGCAAGGACCTGCTCGTCCGGCAGGTCGCGCGGCAGCGGGCGGCTGATATACCGCATCCGCGGGTCGTTGGACGGGCCCTTGAAGGTCCGGACCAGGCTCTTGAACATGCGTCGCGCATTGTACCCACCCGGTCGCAGGACCGGCCGGGCCGAGATGCGTTGGTATACTTGGTCCCCCGCATGCATCACCGCTCGAGTGGCCGAGCGTGCTGTTGAGCACGCCCCAGCGCCGCCGCGACGATCGAGCCGACACAAGGAGCTGACAGACATCACCGTGCGCGTCAGAAAGGCCGTGCTGCCGGCAGCCGGCTTCGGAACCCGCTTCCTCCCCGCGACCAAGGCAATCCCCAAGGAGATGCTGCCGCTGGTCGACCGCCCCATCATCCAGTACGCGGTGGAGGAGGCGGTCGCATCGGGGATCGAGCAGATCATCATCGTCATCAGCACGGGGCGGAGTGCCATCGAGGATCACTTCGACGCCAACCCGACCCTGGAACGGTGGCTCGAGGACCGCGGCGACATCGAGATGTTGCGGCACATCCGCCGCATCACCGAGACCGGCACCATCGCCTTCGTGCACCAGAAGGAGCAGCTCGGCCTGGGGCACGCGGTGCTCATGGCCAAGGACTTCGTCGGCGACGAGCCGTTCGCCGTGCTGCTCTCCGACGACGTGATGCTCAACCCCGGTGGCGCGCCGGTGACGAAGCAGCTGATCGAGCAGCACCAGGCCCACCGCGGGTCGGTGATCGCCCTGCAGAAGGTGGATCCGGCGGAGGTCGGCCGCTACGGGATCGTCGCGCCTATCCGGCAGGAGGGTCGCCTGGTCGAGATTCGCGACGTCGTCGAGAAGCCCGCCGTCGGCGATGCTCCCTCGGACCTCGCCGTCCTCGGGCGCTACGTCCTCTCGCCCAAGATCTTCGACATGCTCGAGTCGACGCCGCGCGGTGCCGGTGGCGAGATCCAGCTGACCGATGCGATCACCGCCCTCATGGGTGAGCAGCCCGTCTTCGGCTACCAGTTCGACGGTGATCGTCACGACGCGGGGACCCGCCTCGGCTGGCTCAAGGCAACCATCGCGATTGCGCTCGAGTCGGACGATGCTGAGCAGGTCCGCAGCTACATCCGCAGCCTCGACCTCCGCGACTGACCCGGGTACCGGGGTACCATCCTCCGCACCATGCGAGGCGCCATCTTCGTGACCCCAGGAGTGGCCTGAGTGGATAACATGCTCGGTCGGCTGATCAACGGCCGCTACCGCCTCATCGCGCCCCTCGGCGAGGGCGGCATGGCGACGCTGTGGCGGGCCGTCGACGAGCAGCTCGACCGCGAGGTGGCGGTCAAGCTGCTGCGCCCGCAGTACAGCAGCGACCCCGGCTTCGCCCGGCGCTTCAAGCAGGAGGCACGCTCGGCGGGCTCGCTCTCGCATCCCAACATCGTCAGCGTCTACGACTACGGGCAGGACGGCGAGGATGCCGCGACGCAGTACATCGTCATGCTGCTCGTCGACGGGCAGGACCTGTCGGGCCTGCTCCGCGAGCGCGGGCGCCTCTCGGTCGACGATGCGGTGCGCGTGGCGCTCGGCGTCGCTTCCGCCCTCGAGGCGGCGCACCGGCGCGGCATCGTCCACCGCGATGTGAAGCCGGGCAACATCCTCATCACCGAGGACGGGGACGTGAAGGTCACCGATTTCGGGATCGCCCGCGCGGTCAGCGAGACGAGCATGACCGTCACCGGCACCACGCTGGGATCGGTCCACTACTTCAGCCCCGAGCAGGCGCGAGGGGACGAGGTAACCGGCGCGTCCGACGTCTATGCGCTCGGGATCGTCCTGTTCGAGATGCTCACCGGGCGGCGGCCGTTCGAGGGCGACTCGGCGGCGGGCGTGGCGCTCAAGCGCCTGACCGAGGACCCTCCCGCACCCCGCACCCTGCGTCCCGACCTGCCGCCCGCCCTGGACGCGATCGTGATGCGCTCGCTGGCGCGCGACCTCGCGGATCGGTATCCCGACGCCGGCGCCCTGGCGGAAGCGCTGCGCGGCTTCCAGCGCGATCCCGGCGCGCCCGCCCCCGTCGCCGCCGCTGGCGCGCCTCCGCCGCCGCTGCCCGCCTCCGGCAGCCCCACTGTCTATGTCCCGCCACCGGTGCAGCGCCCCGCCGACCGTGCGCCGAGCATGCCGCCGCCCGGGCAGCGACGGCCGCGCTACGTCAACGAGCCGATCCACGACGATCGTGGCGGGACGCCGTGGTGGACCTGGCTGCTGGCGCTGCTCGGCGTCGTGCTGCTCGCCGCCATCGGGTTCATCGGGGCGCAGCTGCTCGATATCGGCGCGACACAGCCCTCGCCGACGCCCACACCCGTCGCCGGCGTCGAGCTGCCGAACTGGGTGGGCGACACGATCACCGCGGTGCAGCTCGAGGCGAGCGACCTCGGCATCGTCCTCGACGTGACCCGCGAGCCGTCGAGCGACGTCGAGCGCGACCGCGTCATCTCGACCGATCCGGAGGGCGGGACGCCGATCGGGCGCGGCGACCACGTCGCGGTGGCCGTCTCCACGGGACCGCCGGAGACGGCCGTGCCACCCGTCGCCGGGCAGCAGCTCGACCAGGCGGAGCGCAGCCTCGAGGCCGCGAACCTGCGGGTGGGGCGGATCACCTATGCCTACGACCCGACCATTCCACCCGGCGCCGTCATCAGCACCGACCCGTCGGAGGGGACCAGCCTCGAGGAGGCTGCGCCGGTGAACCTGGTACTCAGCCAGGGACCGGAGCCCACCCCCCCCCCCCCACCGCCACCCCC
>JBBRWZ010000021.1:0-33825 GCA_038248895.1 Candidatus Limnocylindria bacterium
ATGAACGCCTCGAGCAGGCCGAGGCCGAGGGCCAGGCCCACGAGCGGCAGGATAGCGTCTCGCTCGTGGTTCGTGATGGGGCCGTCGATGATGGCCTTGATGACGAGCGGAATCGCGACCGATGCGAGTGTCGCAGTCACCGCCGCGACGCCCATCACCGCGATCGACGCGGCGAATGGCCGCAGGTAGCCGCGCAGGCGCCACAGCGACGTCAGGCCGCGCCGGCGGGATGGCGGGGGAGCTGTTACCGATGCTGGTGGCACGCGCGAACCGTTGATCCCTTCGAGTCAGGCAGCGCGCGCCGCAGAGCGACCGGGACGGCCGCGGGGCGTTCGCCCTCGGCGGCATCGATCCACGCCGGCGCTACCCCGCCGCGACGCGCAGCCGTTAGCATAGCTACCGATCTGGCGATTGTCAGACCGCCCGCGACCCGGTCGACTATGCCATCGTTCGGGTCATGCGCGAGATGTTCAACGCGAACGATGCTCCCATCCTCGAGTTCGACGCCGCGCGCGACGCCATCGTCGACCCCGCGCTCGCGATCCGCCGTTTCGACCTCCCTGCGCGGGTGGTCATCTGCTTTTTTCGGGAGGAGATCGCGGGCTTCGTCGCGGAGCGGCAGGGTCGACAGATCGGGCAGCTCGGCTCGGAGATGGGGCTGCACCCGGTGTTCGAGGTCGAACTCGACGGCGAGCGCGTCGGCGTCGCCCAGGCCGGCGTCGGAGCGCCGCTCGCGGCCGCGTGGCTGGATGAGCTGATCGGGCTCGGCGGACAGGCGTTCGTCGCTGCCGGTGGCGCAGGCACGCTTGTCCCCAACCTTGCCGTCGGACAGGTGATCGTCCCCACCGGTGCCATCCGTGACGAAGGCACGAGCTATCACTACCTGCCGGCCGCGCGCGAGGTGGCCCCGGCCGACGACGCCCTTGCGGCCATCGTCGCGACCCTCGACCACCGTGGCGTCCCGCGCCGCCTGGGCAAGACCTGGACGACCGATGGGGTGTATCGCGAGACGCGGGACAAGATTCGCCGCCGCGTGGCGGAGGGGTGCGTGACGGTGGAGATGGAAGCGGCCGCGCTGTTCGCGGTGGCTCGGTTCCGCGGCGTCTCGCTCGGCCAGATGCTCTATGCCGGAGATGATGTCTCGGGGGAGGCATGGGATGACCGGGGTTGGCCGCGACACGGCACCGGTCGCAGCGTGCTCATCCGGCTCGCCGCCGAGGCCGTCCGGCGCATCGAGGTGGCCCCGCGGCCGGCAGCGGCTCAGCCGTGAGGGGCGCTCCTCTCGGGAGCGAAGACGCGGTAGATCAGTGGAGGGCCGTGTGGGATTCGAACCCACGACCGGAGGATTAAAAGTCCCCTGCTCTACCGCTGAGCTAACGGCCCACCGTTTTGGTGCTCACGTGGAGCACATGAGTCAGAAAAGGAGCTTGACGACCCGCTGTTACAGCAACTGCTTCGGTCCGATGGCCTCGAACCGGCAATCCACGCTCACGCGAACCTCGACCTAGCCGATGCGGTCGGCACCTTCACGCGCCATCTTAGAGCAGAGAATCTTGCCGCTTCCACGGTGGCCTCGTACGTGAAGGCGCTCCATCAGCTCAATTCCTCCCCGATACAGCAGGGTATTCCTTCTGACGTCGGGGTGGCCGGGCCGACAAACCCCCGGAGTTTGATTCGAGCCTTGACCGGTGCGCATCGGATCGTCAGAGTTGGTGACGAGGACAAGGGGAGGACGATCGATGGCGCGCCGTGGACCGAGGCTGACGTGGTGGATCGCTGCGCCGCCGCTGGCGCTGATGGTCATGCTCTTGGCGCCGACCGAGACGCGTGCCTGCTCAGGGCCGCCGCTCACCTTCGACGATGTCGTCATCGGCTCGGAGCTCATCGTTGAGGGGACAGTCGAGGAGCTGATGCTGGACGGCATGGCGTATCGGCTGCGCGTAATGGAGGTCTTCAAGGGCACCGCACTCGGAGACGAGCTGCGCATCGGTCCGGCCACTGGCCCGGTCGGCAGAGGCTGTGAGGTCGGTCTCCAGCTCGGGCAGCACGTGGTGCTGGGCGTCGTTGACGTGGATGCGCCCCTCAACAGCCTGGCGACAGCGGTCTGGTTCGTTGCGCCGGATGGCAGCCTGTCCAGCCCGGGCTCACTGTGGGAGCTCGCCTCCGACATCGAGGATCTGCGCGAGCAGCTGAGGCAGGCCATCCCCGACACGGCCGTCGGCGTCTCGTCCGGCGGGACATCCGGCGGACTCGTCATCCTCGGGTTGATATGCGTCTTGGCGGCCATCCTGCTGCGGCTCGGGACGGGCGATCGCGACCACGTCAGCGTGCCCGACCGCCGCCCAAGGAGGCGCGGGTAGCGGCGGACGCAGCCCCTCACCCCGCTCGTTGCCCGCAGCGAGGATCCGGTGCAACGCGCAACTTGACGTTGGAGCCAGCTCCAAGGTTAGGCTTGCTGCATGACCATCCTGACCATCTCCCAGCTGGCTCACCGTAGCGGCGTGCCGGCCACGACGCTGCGCTACTACGAGAAGGTCGGTGTGATGCCGGCCGCGTCACGCAGCGACGCCGGCTATCGCCTCTACGACGATGCCGCCGTCGCGCGCCTGGCCTTCGTCCAGCGCGCCAAGGCACTGGGCATGCAACTGGACGACCTCGCCGAGCTGGTCCGCCTGTGGGACGGCGGGGAGTGCGCGCCGGTGCAGGGGCGGCTGCGCGCAATGGTGCACGGCAAGCGCAATGCAATCCGCATTCGGACTGAGGAGTTGACGAAGCTGGCGGCCGACCTCGATGCCGTGGGCGCCTCGATAGGTGACGCCGCCTGTGGTCCTGACTGCGCCTGCCTGCAGGCGGTGGCACCGTCCACGAGCGAGCTTCCCCTGGCCGCCGAGCGAATGGTTGGTGCCGCCTGCACGCTCGGCACGGCGCAGTTGCGCGAGCGCTTGCGCGAGTGGCGCGCGCTGCGCGGCCGTGCGACGGACGTCGAGGCGATCCCCGGCGGTGTTCGTCTCGCATTCAGCACCGACGAGCCGATGGGTGCCATCGCCGACCTGGTGGCTCTCGAGTCGCAGTGCTGTGCCTTCTACACCTTCACGCTGCGTATCGACGGGCCGACGCGACAACTCAAGATCAGCGCCGGATCCGGTGGTGAGCCAGCCGTGCGGGGCCTGCTCGGCCTCGCCGAGTGAGCGAGATCCCCAGACGCGAGCTGGCACTGGTCGGCGCCGCCTGCGCGGTGTGCTGCGCGCCGCTCGTGATTGGCGCCATCATGGCTGCACCGGCGGCGGCGGTGGCCGGCGGCGGTGTCGCCCTGTCAGCCGGGGCAGCGGCCATCATGCGGCGCATGCGGCGGCGCGGATCCGCGTCGACGGGGCGCCAGGCATAGCTGTATGTCGGAGCTCCTCCGTGCCCTGACGCTCTTCGTGCTGGCCGGGCTGGCAGAGATCGGCGGCGGCTGGCTGGTCTGGCAGTGGCTGCGCGAGTCACGGCCCTGGCCATTCGGCCTCATCGGCGCCGTGGTCCTGGTCGGCTACGGCGCGATCGTCACCCTCCAGGCGGATCCCCACTTTGGCCGTGTCTACGCCGCGTACGGTGGCGTCTTCATCGTGATGGCCCTGACGTGGGGCTACGTCATCGACGGCTTTCGACCCGATCGATGGGACCTGCTCGGCGCTGCGGTCTGCTTTGTTGGTGTGCTGGTCATCGTCTTCGGACCGCGCGCCGCCGCGTCCTGAGGTCACTCATGCCTCGTCCGCCAGCCGCCGCCGAATTTGGCCGCCTCGGCAGCGGCCGAGCCCTAAGTGAGTGCCGTGCGCAGCGCGGCGACCGCGTGCTCGATTCCCTCGGGAAGCAGCACCACGCCGCGGACCGCCACCTCCGCAGCGTGGCGGCCCCCCGCTGCCCGCAGGACGCCAGGCGCCGCACGACCGATGCGACGCAGCGCATCCGTTGCCGCTTCGACGTCGCCTGCCGTCACCACGCCCAGCACCACCGCCCGCGGATCGCGGGTCCGGATGGCATCGATCCACGCGTCGGGTGGGACATCGGCGCCCAGGTACGCGGTGCTCAGCCCGGCGCGCCGCGCTGCGACCGCGAAGGCGAGCGCCGCCACCTCGTGCCGCTCGCCGGCCGGCAGACCAATCAGGATTGGCGCCGATGCCACCCCGCGGGACGCGGCGTCGTAGGCCATCCCCAGGCGGCGCATCACGGCCGCGCTCGACGCGTGCTCGGCCGCGACGCTCAGCGCGCCACTCGCCCAGCGCTGGCCCACGACCCGGAGGGCGGGGATGAGCATCTGGTCCGCGACCATCTCGAAGCTCGCCGTCGCGAAGGCGGCGTCGAGGATGCGATCGATCGCCGCAGCGTCCATGGCCATCGCCGCGTCGGCGAAGCGGTCGACGAGCTCGCCGAACGGGTCGCCAGCCTCCACCAGGGGTGAAGCACCATCGGTGGCGGGCATGGCATCGCTATCCAACGCCACGATGCGTGCCGCCGCCTCGCGTGCCGACCAACCGGCCTCGACGAGCAGCCGCATCGCGTGCAGGCGCCGAATCGACTCGTCGTCGTAGAGGCGGTAGTTCGCATCGGTGCGCTGGGGAATGACCACGCCGTAGCGCCGCTCCCATGCGCGGAGGAGTGGGACGCTGACCCCGCTGCGCGCCGCTGCCTGTTTGATGGTGTACATAGTTTGTCTATGTTAGCACGGCCCAAACGCTTGACAACCTTTGAACGGGATGCCTATCCTGCATTCGACAAACCTTAGACAGACACTCGACACCGGAGGCACCCATGACGGTCGCCGTCACCAGGCCATCGACACCCATGCCGGCGCCGCCGGCGGAGGGACCCAGCGACGCGGAGCTGATGTCGGCGATCGCGGGCGGCGACGCCGCGTCGCTCGCGACCCTCTACGACCGCTACCGGACGCTCGCCTACGCCGTCGCACTGCGCATCGTCGGTGACCGGCAGCGGGCCGAGGACGTCGTCCAGGACGCATTCGTCTCGGTGTGGCGCCGCGCGGGCAGCTACTCGGCCGCCCGTGGGGGAGTGCGGACGTGGTTGACGAGCATCGTCCGCAACCGGGCGATCGATATCGTTCGGGCTCGGCGCGAGTCGCGTGACGACGACGAGCCCACGCTGCTCGCCCTTCGCGATCCCCGTCCGCCGGTGGAGGATCAGGTCGCGGCGGCGGTCGACCGTGATGCGCTGCTGGCCGTCATGGCCGACCTCCCGCCGGAGCAGCGCCACGTCATCGGTCTGGCGTTCTTCGCCGGCCATTCGCACGCCCAGATCGCCGCCGCCACCCGGACCCCGCTCGGAACCGTGAAGAGCCGCATCCGCCTCGGGATGAACCGCCTGCGGGAGGGCCTCGGTCGACGCGGCTACGTCGGCGCCTGACTCGACGCTCCGGGGAGCGGCGTAGCATTGGCTGCGCGTCGCAGTGGGCAGGATAGTGGCGGAATGCGTGGTAGCATCCACACGACGCCACGAATGACGGACCGAAACGGTGGCTGCGCCACCGATTCGGTTGGCGACGTGACGAAGACGCGCGCCGTCACGACCTCGCGGAACTCACATGCGAACAGGTGACCCCCCATGCGAATCCTGCTGATCGGCGTCGGCACCGTCGGCGAGGCGATCGCGAAGCTCGCCGCCGACCGTGACTGGTGCGAGCTCATGGTGCTCGCCGATGTCGACGCGTCCCGTGCGCGAGCGTTGACCGACCGCCTCGACGACCGGTTCCGCTTCCCGGCCATTGCGCTCGACGCCTCCAGCGCTGACGCCGCCGCCGCCGCCGCGCGCGAGCATCGCGTCGACCTCGTCATGAACGCCGTCGACCCTCGCTTCGTGATGCCGATCTTCGAGGGTGCCCTCACGGCCGGCGTCCACTACATGGACATGGCGAACTCGCTGTCGAAGCCGCATCCGGACATGCCGTTCGCGGAGCCAGGGCTGAAGCTCGGCGACGAGCAGTTCGCGCGGGCCGATGCATGGGCCGCATCGGGACGCATGGCGCTCCTCGGGATGGGCATGGACCCCGGCCTCACCGACGTCTTTGCCGCGCACGCCGCCAAGCATCTGTACGACGAGATCGACGAGGTCCACATCCGCGACGGCGGCGACCTCCACATCCCCGGCCACGCCTTTGCTCCGGTGTTCAGCATCTGGACGACCATCGAGGAGTGCCTCAACCCGCCGGTGATCTGGCAGGACGGCGCGTGGCACACCACCGAGCCGTTCAGTGCCCCGGAGCTGTTCCCGTTTCCCGAGGGCATCGGTCCGGTCGAATGCGTCAACGTCGAGCACGAGGAGGTGCTGCTGGTCCCGCGCGCGATCGACGCGAGGAAGGTGACGTTCAAGTACGCGCTCGGCGCCGACTTCATCGAGAAGCTCAAGTTCCTCCACGACATCGGTCTCGACAGCGTCGAGAAGGTGCGGGTGCGCGGCGTCGAGGTGACGCCGCGCGATGTCGTGGCGGCGGTCGTGCCGGACCCGATCACGATGGGCGACCAGATGCGCGGCCGCGCGATCGTCGGCACGTGGGTCATCGGCCGCAAGGACGGGAAGCCGCGCGAGACGTTCCATTACCAGATGGCGGACGCGCAGGAGACGATGGCGCGCTACGGCTCGCAGGTGGTGGGCTGGCAGACCGGCTTCAACCCGGTGATCGCCATGGAGCTCATTGCGAGCGGCACGTGGAGCGCCTCCGGCGTGGTCAGCCCCGAGCAGCTCGACCCCGACCCGTATCTCTCCCTGCTGGACCGATACGGGATCCACCACGCCATCGAGGAGATGGAGCCGGGCGCACACGAGCCGACCTGACGCGTCGCTCGCGGCGGCGCGGGCCTGGCCGATGCGCCAGGGGGCATCTAACGGCCAACGAGGGCACTGTGCCCGGCCCATCCATGCGCCGTGCAGCATGCACCGGCTAACGAATGGCCGATTCGAGACCGATCTTGGCCGTTAGATGCCCGCCCGCGCATGGAGTCGCATGATTAGGGTGTGCCACCCGGCGACCGAAGAGGAGCAACCAGGATGAACGTGGACGAGATGTTGGCGAAGGCGCGCGAGTCGATGCAGGCGCGGACGGTGTTCGGCGAGCCGGTCGAGCGCGGCGGCCTGACGGTGATCCCGGCCGCGAAGGTCCGCGGCGCAGGCGGGGGCGGCGGCGACGCGCAGCACAACGGTGGCGGCGGGTTCGGGCTCGATGCGCGGCCGGCCGGTGCCTACGTGATTCGCGGCGACGAGGTGCGCTGGGAGCCCGCCATCGACCTCAATCGCATCGTCCTCGGCGGGCAGCTGGTGGCGGTGGTGGCGCTGCTCGTGCTGCGCGCGTGGCTCAAGCGCAGGAGCTGACCCACCGGGGCACCAGGAGCGGCGAGATGCACGCGGCCGCGGCACGGCGTATGCATCCGGTCACGTCGGAGGCTTGCCTTCGAATCCCGGAACCCAAGGAGATCCGATGGACCCGACCATTCTGTTGCTGGTCGCCGCGATCGTCGTGCTGGCCGCCGTCGCCGCGTATTTCTACACGCAGCGTCAGCGGACCGAGCGCCTCGCCGGGCGGTTCGGCCCCGAATACAAGCACGCTCTGGACGCCCACGAAGGTGAGCGCAAGGAGGCCGAAGCCGAGCTGGCCGCGCGCGAGGAGCGCGTCAACAAGCTCGACATCCGGGCGCTGAACCCGACCGAGGCGAGCGTCTTCGGTCGTCGCTGGGAGGATGTGCAGGCGGCATTCGTCGACGATCCGTCGGCCGCCATCCGCGATGCCGATAGCCTCGTGCAAGAGGTGATGGCGGCGCGCGGCTACCCGGTTGGTGACTTCGAACAGCGGGCGGCCGACGTCAGCGTCGACCATCCGCGCGTCGTCGAGCATTACCGTGCCGCGCACGCCGTGGCCGGGCGCCACCTGAGCGACGGTGTCGAGACCGAGGAGCTGCGGCAGGCGATGGTCGACTATCGCGCCCTTTTCACCGACCTGCTCGAGACTGAAGACCCCGAGGTCGCCGCGGATCGCGCGGTCGGCCGCGACCCCATGGAGGTGACCCGATGACCGACCCCGCAACCGACGAGCGCATCTCGACCGCCGATCTCGCCGGCACGACCGCCCGCGAATCGGAAGCAGCACCAGACGAAGCACGCCGCGGCGCCGATGTCGACGCCGATCGCCGGACCACCGACGAGCGCCCGGCGTCCGCGGCCGACGCCGAGCAGCTGACGCCGCTCTTCCCGACTGACCGCGGCGACGCGTACCGCGATCGCTGGCGCACCGTCCAGACGAACTTCGTGGACGACCCGCGCCAGGCAGTGGAGGAAGCCGACGGCCTCGTGGCCCAGGTGATCAAGGAGCTGGCGCAATCGTTCGCCGACGAGCGCGGCGGCCTCGAGGGCCGGTGGGGTCGCGGCGACGACGTGTCGACCGAGGACCTGCGCGTGGCGCTGCGTCGCTATCGCAGCTTCTTCGATCGGCTCCTCTCCGTCTGAGCCCGGCTCAATATCCGCCGGTCGGACGGCGCGCTCGAGCAGCTCGCCGAGTCCGGCCCGCGTCGGCGGACAGCACGAGAGCCGCCTGGCGGGAGGCGGCTCTCGAGATCTGGAAATGCGAAATGGTTGCGGGGGACGGATTCGAACCGCCGACCTTCGGGTTATGAGCCCGACGAGCTACCACTGCTCCACCCCGCGGTGGAAAGTATACGGTAGGCGATCGGACCGCGTCGGTCAAACGCCGAAGGCCCTTCGTGCGCGGGCGGCGGTTGGGTACAATGCGGCCGAGGGCGCATCGCCACTGTGCGTCCCGGCGTGTCCGTGCCCATCTGGTGCGGTCTCGCCGCCGCTACCCTGAGACGGACCCACACGCAGGAGGCTGCGACCGCACGCAGATGACCGGCACCTACAAGAAGCTGCGTCCGTACGACCAGCCGCCGAAGCCACGGCGAGCGCTCATTCCGGGCGCCCCCGACAGCGCCGCTCCGCTCTGGTTCGCGCTCGCCGCCGTCTGGCTGGTGGTCGCGACCGGCATCGGCCTGCTCTGGATCGGCATCCAGCTCCTGCCGGCCCTGGCGCCGGACCTCGTGCCGGACGGGTTCCGTCTTGCATTCGGGATCCCGATCATCAACTGGACCTTCGCGCTGACGCCGGAGAGCGTCACCTCCGGCTTCTTCGGCGCCCTCGTCTGGGGCTGGCTCACGAATGCCGCCATCGGCGCCATCTGGTACTTCACCCCCCGCCTCACCGGCCGGCCGCTGGCGACGAACACCCTCGCCAACGTCGCGCTGGCGCTGTGGAACCTGGGCGTGGCTGGGAGCATCGGTGCCGCCTACATCACCGAGCTGGCGCAGCCCGGCCTGCTGATGGAGGCCCCGTGGTGGATCGACGGCCTGCCGCTGCTGGCGCTGCTCGTCGTCAACCTCGTCTTCTGGCGCAGCGTGCTGAGCAGCATCCGCGGCGCGTACGTCAGCCTCTACTACGCCGGTATCGGCCTGCTGGCACTCCTGGGCTTCTACGGCCTCCAGGCGCTGTCGGAGCTGCCGTTCCTGAGCCTGGATGCCACGGTGCACGCGCTCATCGGTGCCGCGTTCCTGCGCCTCGTCCTCGTCTACTGGGTGATTGGCTCGGCCGTGGCGGCGCTCTACTACGTGGTGCCGCGTGCCACCGGCAACCCGCTCTACTCCTCCGGCCTCGCGCTGCTCGGCCTCGCGCTCTGGTTCGTCCTCGGCGTCGGCTCCGCCCTCGGGACGCTGCTCGACCCGTCGGTGCCCCGGTTCGTCACCGCCCTCGGCAGTGCGGCGACGATCATGCTGGTCGTCCACGCCTTCATCGTGGTCGCCAACCTCTTCCTCACCATCAGTGGCCGCTGGTCGCTGCTGTTCGACTCCCGCACGGTGGCCTTCGCCGTGATCGCCCTCGCGTTCCTGGCCGCGTCGGCCCTCTTCGATGCGATCGGTTCGCTCGGCGCGGTGCAGTCGCTGGTCGGCCGCACCGGCTGGCCGGAGGGAGCATGGCTCTTCGCCGCCGGCGGCGCCGCCACGTTCACCTCCTTCGCGACCGCCGACCATGGCCTGCCGCGCGTGCTGCGCCGCGACTGGCACGGCACGCCGGTCGGCACGGCGCAGCTGTGGGCCACGTTCGGCGGCGTGACGATCGCCGGCCTGGCGCTCATGGCCGGCGGCCTGGCCGAGGGGTCGCTCCGTGTCGGCGGCGCATCGCCCGACGCGGTGACCGGCACGCTGCTGTGGTTCGACCTGGCGGTCGCCGCCGGGCTCGGCCTCTTCGCGCTCGGTGGCCTCGCCTTTTTGGTCGAGTTCTTCCTGCTCTACACCTCGGGCCGCCGCTCGGAATACTCGGTCGCACCGACGGGCAGCGCATCCCCGACACCAACCCCGGCACCCTCGACCGGCACCGCACCCGCAACAGGCAGCTGAACAGACCGATATGAGCGTCCGCACCCCCATCGCATCACGCACCTCCGGCCTCCCGGCCTGGGCGCTATGGCTGACCGTCTTCGTCGTCCTCGTCGGGGGCGTCTATGCTGCCTCGAACCTCGGAGGCGAGAATCCGCCGCTCGTCGGTCCGCTGCCGAGCGGGAGCGCCGGTCCGGGCGGCGCGGCGGCCGCGATGGCGATCATCGGCCAGGCTGGCTGCCAGGTCTGCCACGGCCAGGACCTCATGGGCCAGGGAGCGTTCCCGAACCTGCACGGCGTGGCCGCCGGACCCAAGAGCGAGAACCTGCAGGAGCTCGCCGCCGCGGAGCCGGACAACTGGATCCACATCTGGATCAAGGGACTGGACCCGCGGGTCTCCGACCCCGCGATGCGCGGTGCGATGCCGGCCTTCGGCGGTCCGCCGAACAACCTGACCGATGAGCAGATCGACACCGTGGTCGAGTACCTGAAGACCCTGCAATGACCGATGGCGCCGGCCGGCCGGCGCGCACGCGGCCGGTCCTCATCGGCGGGGCCGAGATGGGGGACATCGACGAAGCGGCGCAACGGATGGGCCTGCCCCAGGACGCGCTGATGGAGAGCGCCGGCGCGGCGGTGACCGATGTGGCGCTCGCCGAGCTCGCCCGGCTCGACGAGGGCGTTGTCGGGCCCGGCGGTCCACTCGCCGACGCGCCGCTCATCGCGGTCCTTTGCGGGCCGGGCAACAACGGCGGGGATGGCATGGTGGTGGCACGACGCCTGGCGGCGGTCGGCCGGCGCGTGATCGCTGTGTTCGTTGGCGACCCGGGGAAGCTCCACGGCGGCGGGGCCGGGCACAACTGGGCGGTGCTGCAGGCAATGGCGGCCAGCGGCGCGCTGGACCTCTTCGTCGCGCCCACGCCGGAGCTGCTGCTGCGCCTCCGTGAGCGGCTCGCCGCGTCCACGCTCGTCGTCGACGCATTGCTCGGATCCGGTGCCAGCGGGCCGTTGCGCGAGCCTATCTCGACCGCGGTGGATCTGCTGAATGCCATTCGCAGCCATGCGCGGGCAGATGGGCGACCGTGCGCCGTGCTGGCCATCGACACGCCGACCCGGATCGACCTCACCGGCGGGCAACGCTCGACCCCGGTCGTGGCGGCCGACGTGACGGTGACGTTCCACCGTGCCAAGGCCGGCTTCGCGCTCGACGCGGAGGCGCGGCGCCTCGCCGGTCGCTACCTCGTGGCGCCCATCGGGATCCCGCTCGAGGCGGAGTCGGGCATCGTTCCCGACGACGGCGCGTGGCCGCCGGCGCGCATCACGCTCGTCAACTGGGGCGAGCCGGCGCACGACCACGACCCGGACGAGCCGGAGCGGGCACGCCCCGGTGGCGGGATCGGGGCCGGACCGGGGATCGAGTAGGTTGCTTCCTCAGCGGCTCCCGGGCTTGACGGGGCTCGAGCCGTCCGCGCAGAGCGGACACGCATCCGCCGTCCAGGAGGGAATCTCGATGCGGCCCAGGGCGTAAAGGGTCGGCACGCCGTCGATCGGCCCGGAGGAGCGGTCGACGATCACCGCCGCCGCCAGGGGCTCGACGGCGGCGGCCCGCACCGCGTCGACCGTTTCGAGGAGCGAGAGGCCGGTGGTGAGAATGTCGTCGACGAGGACCACTCGTTCGTCGTGGTCCACCGGCCAGTCGCGTCGCAGCCCGCGACCGCCGCCGTCGACGCGCTCGGCGAAGACGGCTCGCACCGTGTGCCCCAGGGGCTCCTCGAGCTGGCGCGCCGTCTCGTGGGCGAGGAGGACCCCCCCCGTCGTGGGGCCCACGACGAGGGTCGGCTCGTACGGGGCGAGAGCATCGGCCATGCGGCGTCCGATCTCGACGGCCATCGACGGGTACTGGAGCACCCTGAACTTCTCCAGGTAGCGTGCCGCGTGACGGCCGCTGCTGAGGAGGAAGTGCCCGTCCAGGAGCGCACCGGTCACCGCGAAGAGCTCCTCCACGCTCGCGGTCGCGAGCGCCAATTCGGGCGCCTCGAGCGACGCATCGCCCGACGGCGAGCGCCCGCTCATCGGTCCATTGGCGCGTGCGCCACCCTCATTCGTAGACGGCGCTGAAGTCGACGTGCGGAAAGCGCTCGCCCAGCGCATCGGTGACCCAGTGGAGGACGTCGGCGGGGTCGTAGTACTCGGCAATCGTGCGTGAGTCGACGACCGACATCCCCGGGCGACCCGCCTCGACTGCCGAAACCGAGCCGTTCGGCAGGTCGGACAGGTCGAGGCTCGTCTCGAAGCGGCCGTCGGACCGCAGCACCAGGGCATCATCGGCCTCGTCGAGCAGGGTCAGCTCGCCGGTCCGCGCCAGGACCTCCTCCGCATTGGCCACGAACTCGCGCAGCAGGCCGCGCTGCTGCGCGGCGATCTGGCCGCGGTACGCATCGGCCAGCTGCCAGAGACGCTGCGCGGCGATCGTCTCCTGCTGCGTCGCGGGCAGCGTCGCCTGCCAGTCGGACTCCGCCTCGTCCACGTCGGCGAGTGCCTCCGCATCCGCCAGCGCGTCGGCCGGGATGAGGTGCTCGGTCGGGTTCGCGGCCGCCTCCATGAGCCAGGCGTAGATGTCGGCCGGGTTGTAGAGCTCCACGACCTCGCTCACCGCCTCGACGAGCTGCTCCTCGTCGTACCACTCGTTGTCGGCCGGGTCCTGGTACGTGAGCCGCGTCGTCCAGGTCTGGTCGGCCGGGTGGTAGAGGAGGTAATCGGTCTCGTCGTCGACGAGCTTGATCGGCCCGATCTCGGCCAAGCGTTCGCGGTGCGTGTCGAGGAAGCGCCGCAGCTGTTCGGTCGACTCGTAGAGGAAATCGCGACGCTCCATCGCGGACTCGGCGGCGAGCTCGCGCAGCGCGGCGAGACGAGGGGCGGGGGCGTTCATGACCTCCTCATGGCTTGTAGACCAAGTCTGGGCCCATCCGCTCCCGCAGGAAGATGGTCTGCTTGGAGTCGAAGATGGACTCGGCGACGCGGTGGCCGAAGCCGCGCGTGCCGGGATCGTTGTACAGCTCGTCGAGGACCGCGTAATTCGGCAGGTCCAGGATCAGGACGTTGTTCCACGTCGAGCCCTCGGTCACGTTGAACCAGCCGACGAAATGGATCCCGTACTTCTCCGCGTACTGGCGCGCCTGCCGCGGAAAGATGTGGCGCATGCCGCGCTTGAAGAGCGTGTCGCGCCCCTTCCGCACGTTGAAGAACGTGACCATCAACGGCATTCAGCGGTCTCCTGTGGTGCGTCGCTGGACGGCGCCCATCGCTGCTCCCAGCGAGGCGCCCAGGGCAATTCCGAGAGCCAGATTATCGAGGGCCGCGCCGAGTGCTGCACCGATTCCGATGCCGATCGCAACGTCAGGTCTCGTCATCGGTCGTCTCCGTGGTCGTCTCCGTGGCCGGCTCCTCGGGTGTCGTCTGAATGACGCGCGTCGGCCGCGCGACGCCCACCTGCCGGCCGCGTCCGTTTCCTCGCTGCGCGAAGAAGACCCGCAGCAGGAAGACGCTGGTCATGCTCACGAAGAAGAGCAGGAACAGGTCGACGAACAGCAGCACCGCCAGCAACCACACCGGCCAGCCCCACGTGAAGAGGCCGACCGGGATGAGCAGCAGGATGATGGCGAAGAGCACGGCCTGGATGGTGAAGCAGCCCAGGCCCGGGCCCTCGTTGGGATCGAGATCCTCGTTGGTTCGGACGGTCATATGGCCGCAGCATGGTCCCATATCGCCGCCACCCATGCCGCTGCGCACTCCTCGACAGCCGTCGCTGACCGCGCCCCGTGGCTGACCGCGCGCCCCTCGGGTCATGCTCCCCTCGACATCTATCGGCCAACGAAGTCGCCGCAGCCGTCCCAGGTTGCCGGTGTCATGCGCCGGGGAGCATGGGTCAGCCACGAATCTGGGCTTCCGTGGCCGTTAGATGTCGCCACGCGCATGCGCGAGGAAGTACCCGGGGGCCACCCGTCGGCGACCACGTGCCTGAGCTCGACACCCCGCGCATCAAGCGCGGAAGCGCGGAAGCGCGGAAAGCGCGGGCAGCGCGGGACGTGGAAGCGCGGGCAGCGCGGAACGCGGCGAGTAGGTCCCCCGGAGCGGGTTCAGCGGAGCGGAAGCAGGCCGTCGTTCCAGGTGACGCGACCGTCCGCGACCGTGAGCCGCACCACGCCGGGCAGCTCGCGTCCGATGAGCGGCGTGTTGGCGCTCCGTGACGCGAGCCGGTCGGCGGCCACGGTCCATGTCGCCGCGGGGTCGATGACCGCGAGGTCGGCGGTCGCGCCGGTACCCAGTGCTCGCTCCTCCCCGACGATCCGGGCCGGGCTCGTCGACAGCGCACCGATGAGCACCGGCAGCGCGACCATCCCTGCCGCCACCGCCGCCAGGCCCAGCGACAGGGCGGTCTCGAGGCCGACGAGCCCGGGCGCGGCCTCGTCGAACGGGACGAGCTTGCGCTGCGGGCCATGTGGCGCATGGTCGGTGGCAATGGCGTCCACCGTACCGTCCGCCAGTCCCGCGAGCAGTGCCAGCGCATCGTCGCGGGCGGGGAGTGGCGGATTGACGCGGCAGTGTCCGTCGTAGGCGAGCGAGGCGTCGATGTCTCCCGGTGCTTCCCATGCAAACCGACGACCGCCGTCGACCCACGCATCGGTGAGGGACAGGTGGTGGGGCGTGACATCGCAGGTCACGTCAACGCCCCGCGCGCGAGCGGCCCGGATCGCGTCGAGCGACGCGGCGCACGACAGGTGGGTCAGGTGGAGGCGCGCTCCGGTGTCCGCGGCCAGCTCAAGGTCGCGCCGGACGACCGCGAGCTCCGCCTCCGGCGCCCATCCGCGCAGGCCGAGGCGCGTCGCGGTCGCCCCGGAGCGCATCACGCCGCCGTCGGCGAGCAGCGGATCCTCGCAATGCTCGACCAGCAGCAGCCCCAGGTCGGCGCAGCGCTCGAATGCGAGACGCGCCACCTCGCCATCCGCCACCGTCGCCCCGTCGTCGGAGACCGCGATGACGCCCGCCTCCCGCAGCGCCGCGAGGTCTGCCAGGACCGTGCCGTCGCGACCCGCGGTGACGGAGCCGATCACGCGGACCCGTGCCGCCGCCACGCGCCCGGCGCCGCTGACCTTCGCCACGGCACGTGCATCGTCGAGGGGTGGGGTCGTGTTCGGCATGGCGCAGATGGTCGTGAATCCGCCGTGGGCCGCCGCCCGCGCGCCGCTGGCGACCGTCTCGGCCCCCTCGCCGCCGGGCTCGCGGAGATGCGTGTGGAGGTCGCAGAAGCCGGGGACGGCGAGCAGTCCGGTGGCATCGACGCGCGGCGCCCCGTCGGGAAGCCGCCGCGGATCGGCGATGCGCCCCGCCACCACGGCGAGGTCCCGGACCTCATCGGTCCCATCCGACGGGTCGATGACGCGGGCGCCAGCGAGGAGGAAGGTCGCCGGCGCATCGGCCAGGGAGCCGAAGCGGCCGCGCAGCGCGGCCAGTGTCACGCGGAGACGCCGCAGATGCGGGCCAGCACCGCCATCCGGACCGGCACCCCGTTCTCGACCTGCCGGCCGATGAGGCTGCGCGGCCCGTTGGCCGCCTCGGCGGACAGTTCCACGCCCTCGTTGGTTGGGCCCGGATGGAGCAGCGGCGCGCCGGGGCGTGCGGCGCGCAACCGGTCCGAGGTGATGCACCACGCACTGGCGTAGTCGGCCATCGAGCTGATGCCATTCCCGGCGTCGCGTTCGAGCTGGACGCGGAGCGTCATCACCGCGTCGGCGCCATCGAGCGCCTCGTCGAGCGTGGAGGCGACCTCCACCCCTGGCCACGCGTGGAAGCCGGCGACGAAGGGTGGCGGACCCGCGACCCGCAGCCGTGCCCCGAGCGTGCGCAGCAGGTGCAGGTTGGAGCGCGCGACCCGCGAGTGCGCGACGTCGCCGACGATGACGATGGTTCGCCCGCTCACCTCGCCGAGCGCCTCGCGCAGGGTCAGCGCATCGAGGAGCGCCTGGGTCGGATGGGCATGCGCTCCGTCACCGGCGTTCACGATCCGCAGCCCGGTGGCGCGTGCCGCGAGCCACGGCGCGCCGGCCGACGCGTGGCGCAGGACGACCACCGTCACGCCGCTGCGCTCGAGCGTTCGCAGCGTGTCGACCAGCGACTCGCCCTTGCCGACGCTGCTGCCGGCGACGCCCAGGTCGACGGTGGTGGCGCCGAGCGCCTTCGCCGCCAGCTCGAAGCCGACGCGGGTCCGGGTCGATGCCTCGTAGAACGCGGTGGCGACGATCTCGCGCTCGAGCAGGTCGCGGTGCCGGCGAGCGGCGCGTGCCTCCCGCATCTCCACCGCCAGGTCGAGGATCCGCTCCACGGCGGCCCGCGGCATCCCCTCGACGTCGAGGAGGTGCTGCCTCGGCGCGGTCGCGATGTGGAGGGCGGTCATGCCGCCGCCTCGTCATCGGTCCGGACAATGACAACCTCGTCATCACCGAGCTCGGTATCGGTCTCGGCGAGGCGGACGTGCACGATCTCGTCGCGGCTGGTGGGCAGGTTCTTTCCGACGTGGTCGGGCCGGATCGGCAGCTCGCGATGCCCGCGGTCGACGAGCACGGCGAGGCGCACCGCCATGGGTCTGCCGTGGTCGGTGATCGCATCGAGCGCGGCGCGCACCGTGCGCCCGGTGTAGAGGACGTCGTCGACGAGCACGATCGTGCGATTGCCGACCTCGGGCAGTGCCTCGGAGCGCTTGACGATGGGTGCATGCGCGATCTTGGTCAGGTCGTCGCGGTAGAAGGTGATGTCGAGCGAGCCGACCGGGACCGATGCGCCTTCGTGCTGCTGGATCAGCTCTGCCAGCCGCCGGGCGAGCGGGACGCCGCGGCTGCGGATGCCGACGAGGGCGAGCGCGTCGGTGCCGCCGTTGCGCTCCACGATCTCGTGCGCGATGCGCGTCAGGGCCCGGCGGATTGCGTCTGCGTCGAGGATGCGTCGCTCTGACAATGCTGCTCCTTGGCGGCCTCACCGGACCGCGTTAAAGGTGTCGCCTCCGAGTATACCGATGCTGGCTCCGCCCCCGCCATATCCCGGCGGCCGCTCCGCTGCCCCGGGGCGGCCGCGTGTCCGCGGTCCCCGGTCGTCGCGTTGCGTCGGATGGAGGTATCGGCACCGGAGCCCCGCAGGGAGGGGCCGGGGATGGACGCACCGGTGCCGTTCGGTCCACCACGTGGCGATTCAGCCCCGGAGCGCCCTCGGAAGCGCGGGAACGCGCACCCCCGGCGCCGATACCTCCACCAGGTGGAGCTTCGCCGAGCGACGACGTGTCACGGCGCGTAGACCGCCGGGCCAACCCACACGTCCCCACCCAGGGTCACCACAGTGTCCGCCTCCGTGCCGAAGTTGCGGGTCACGAGGCGGAGCTCGGCGGTCGGCTGGGCGAGGTCGCCGGCGACCGGATAGCTGACGGTGATCGCCACGTGACGCCCATCAGCGGCCACTGCCACGTCGCGGATGGTGCCATCGAGCGGCACGTCGTTGCGATCGAGGCGTTGGGCATCGGTCAAGACGGATGGTGACGTGGACAGATGACCGAGCCAGACGGTCGGCACCAGAGAGGCACCAACAGCACCGATGCTCCAGACGGCGTACGCGTCCGAGTTCGCGCTCCAGGCGACGAAGCCATGCTCCAGGGTGGTGCCCATCTCCGGCAGGAGCAACTCGCCCGCGCCGTTCGGATCCGGACCGGTGAGCCGGAGCGACCCACCCGTGGCCATGCGCCAGCCAGATGAGGTCGCCTCCATGGTCCCGCGCCAGCTGATGACGTGCTGACCGTCCGGGCTCAGCAGCGGGACGAACGTGTCGTTCGCGACGTATTGGTCGACGGATGTGGACTGACCGCTGTCATCCGCGGGATTGATCCGCTCGGGAACGACCCCGCCCGCGCCGATCGTCACGAGATACGACGTGGGGCCGCCGCCGGCAGCCAGGCTCACCCAGAGCACAGGGTCAGCCGTGCTCGTCAGGTTCCAGCTCCCCGCATACGCGCTGCCGCCGGAGGTCAGCTGCGTCACGGTGCCGGCTGCCGCGTCGAAGATGCTGACGTCCGCGTCACCGTTCGCGGGGTCGACGAGTGTGAATGCCAGGTACGCGCCATCCCCGGGCGACCACGGCATCCGCTCCGAGAACGGATCGGGGAGCGTCTCCCCGAGGTCGACGATGGTGTCGCCGCTGAGCGCCATGGCGTACAGGTGCTCGGTCCCCTTGGCATCGAGCTGGATGCGCAGCGCCAGCCAGGCACCGCTCGGCGAAAGCGAGGCCTGGATGGGCGGGCCGCCGACGATGTCGGTGCCGGCATGGAGCGACCGCACGACACTCCCGCTCCCGCCGTCGACGACCGTGATGGTGGTGCCCTGGGTGATGTCGCCCGGCACGTCGAACGCGTACTCGAGGCGGTACGCCGGCGGCGCGGGGGCGACCGAGGGCTCGGCCGTTGCGGTGGCGTCGCCGGATGGCGACGGCGGCAGGGGCGAGGTGCTGGCGACCGGGCTCGCCGACACCGATGACGTGGATGCGCTGGCCGTGGCCGATGGCGATCCACTGGCCACCGGCGTCGGCGTGCGTGGAATCCCGACAATCACGGCCAGGGCCACCACGGCGGCCGCGAGCGCTCCTACCGATGTCATCGCGAAGCCCGGCCGGCGCCACCACGGCACCGGCGCGAAGCGGCCGCGCTCCACACCGGCGCGGACCCGAGCGCCAAGGTCGCGCGGGGCGGAAACGTGGCGCACCCCGGACAGGAGACGCCGTGACCCGGCCCACGCGTCGGCGGTGGCTCGGCACCGCGAGCAACCCGCAAGATGCGTATCGAGCGCGCGTGCCTCGTCATCGGTCAGGTCGCCGGTCAGCGAGCCGCTGATGAGCTCCTCGGCGTCGGCGTGGGAGATGCGTCGCGGGCCGGTCATCGGACGAGTCCCTCGGCGGCCAATGCGCGTCGCATCTGGCCGCGTGCCCGGCAGAGGAGCGTGCGGACCGCCCCGTAGCTCATCCCCATCACCGCGCCTATCTCCTGTGCGCTCATATCCTCGACATCGCTCAGCAGCAGAGCCTGGCGATGGTTGGGACGGAGCGCCAGCAGGGCGCGCTGGATTCGCTCGTCGACCATGCCGCCCAGGACCTGCGCCTCGGGGCCAGGCCCCGCATCGGCCCGCTCGGGCTGCGACGGGTCGTCATCGCCGCCCATCGGTACCGTGAACCGCCGCCGCCGCATGTCGTCGATGGCGGTGTTGGTTGCAATGCGGTAGATCCACGACTTCGCCGCCGCCTCATCGGTCAGCTGGTCGAGCTTGCGGTAGGCCTTGATGAACGTGTCCTGGGCGACATCGGCGGCGCGGTCCGGGTCGCCGACCATGCGCAGCGCGTAGTTGTAGATGGGTGTCGCGAATTCCTCGAAGAGGCGCGCGAACGTCGCCTCCCGATCTGCGGCCGCGTCTCGGGCGCTCACCGGCGGGGTATCCACCAATGGGCGCGTCCAGGCCATGAGCACGTCGTCCTCCGAATGAGCGCTTCTCCGCGGGTCATCGGTAGCGACGCAGCAGCCGACGCATCTGTTACGCGGATACCGACCGGCCCGCTCCGCGAAGGACTTCGGCGGCATACTCGGGCGCGGCGGGGTTGACGGCGAGGGCAGTGGCCCGTTCCAGCCCGGCGATCACCCGCAGTCGCGGGTGCACCTCCCAGTGCCAGTGGAACGTCCCCTCGTGCCGCTCACCGACGGGCGACGTGTGGAGGAAGAGGTTGTAGGGCGGGTCGCCGAGGGCATCGAGCGCATGCAGGGCGCGCTGCAGCGTCCCGGCCGCCGCCGCCAGCGACTCGTCTTCGAGGGTCGTGAAGTCCGCCGCGTGCTGACGCGGGACGATCATCAGCTCGAACGCGGAGCGGCTCGCGGCGGGTGCGAAGACGATGGCGTGCTCGTCGGGGAGGACGAGCCGCTCGCCGCTCTCCTCCTCCGCGCGGGCCAGTCCGCACCATACGCAGCCGCGCTGCTTGATGAAGTGGCGCGCGCCACCGCCGATCTCCTCCGCGAGCCAGTGCGGCACCTGCGGGATCGCGTACAGCTCGAGGTTGAGATGCTGCGACCGCGAACCCGCCTGGCGTCCGTAGCTCTGCACGACCTGGATCGTCAGTGGCTCGGGCCGGCCCTCCGCGTCAACTGGGCGCGGCGCCGACCCGATCTCGCGCATCGTGTCGCGCAGCGTCCGCAGCATGGCCACGGCGAGCTGCGGGGGGGCGTCGGCGAGGCGCTCGTGGTGGCCCCGCGGTCCCACCAGGATCTCCCACGACCCGCGTGACGCCTCCACCTCCGACAGCGACAGCTGCGCGGCGCTCTCCTTGGTCGAGTCGATGCGGTGGAACGCGTTGCCACGCAGCGTCACGCGGCGAACGGCGGTGTCGGTCTCATCAGCGGGGGCGTCGTCGCAGTGGCGGCAGTGCGTCCCCTCCACCGGCTGCGCCTCGATGGCGAACGAGCTCTGCTCGAAGGTGCGGTCCGTGACGATCGCCGACCACCAACCGGTGACCGGGTCGCGGCGCAGCTCGAACACGCCTCGGATCGTACTACGCGGCGGCGGTCGGCCCGGTGAGCGCGCCCCGCAATCCGGCGATGACCTCGAATGGGTCGGCTCCCACGACGGGCGTGGCGAACAGCTCCATGGCACCGATATCCGAGGGACGCACGAACGGTGCGCCACGGTCGAGGATGCGTGCCAGCGGGCGCAGCTCCGGCCACGTGCTTCCCAGCGGTGGTCGCCACAGGGCGAGGTTGAACGAGCGCACCCCGAGCGCGTCCCGGTACGCGACGGCCACGCGACCGACGGCCTCGCGGAAGGCGGTGCTCGCGTCGTCGACGGCAGGATCGGCGACGACCCACAGCTCGCGCTCCTTCACCGGGGTGAGCGAGGCCAGCACGGTGACACCGGGGAGGTCGATTGTCAGCCGCAGATCGCGATGGACGGCGACGACGTCATCGAGGTAGCCGTGGCCGGTGGCAGCGGCATAGGCGATGGCATCGCGCCGCCAGCGGGCCAGCCGCGCGTGATGCCGGCCGTGCCCGAGCAGCGTCTGGGCGTGGCCGTGGACGATGGAGCCACCCGCGCGCCAGAGGCAGTTCCAGAGGAAGAGGTACCGGTCCGCGGTGGGATCCTCGGCGCGAGCGGCATCGGCCCAGCGGCGGCCGAGCGCCAGCAGCTCGGCGACCGAGGAGGCATCGAAGTGCAGCGGGTCGTGATCGTCGAAGACGAGGATGCCGTGCTCCGCGTCGTAGGCGGCGGCATTCGCGCCGCTCACCGCGTGGGCGCCACGTACCCGACCCCAGGCTGCGGCAGGCGTTTCATCCAGCGGCGTGCAGAACGGATCGCCGGCCGTGGCGGCGATCTCATCCGAAAGGTGGCCGGCCGCGAGGCGGTCGCCGGCCGCGGTGCGGTCGCCGGCCGCGCTGCCGCCGCCGTCGAGGGGGCGGCGCGAGCGGAGCGGGGCGAAGACGGTTCCCTCGAGCATCACCAGGTCGAGGAGGCGCACCACGGTCTGCGCGCGCACCGCGTCGACCGAGCCGAAGTGCTCCACCAGCCAGGCGTGCATCTCCGGCGGCGGGTCGGTGCGGGCGGTGTCGACGCGGACCTCGTAGACCCGCTCGAAGCGTGCGCGGGACGCCTCCGGCAGGCCCGCGACGAGCTGCGGCAGGCGCGCGATCGCCGGCGTCGCCGGCGCATCGGTCAGGTGGCCGTCGCCTGCGATGGGAGCTCGTCCCAGCTGTGCCGCCGCTCCTGGGCGCGCCACTCGTCGCGCAGAAGCGCCATGACGCGAATGTCCCAGTGGTCGCCCTCGGCGAACATCGCGCGCCGCAGCGTGCCCTCGGTGGTGAAGCCGGCCTTCTCGTAGCTGCGCTGTGCCCGGCGATTCGGCTCGTAGACCTGGAGCTCGATCCGCTCGAGCCGCAGCGACCCGAAGCCGAAGTCGCAGATCGCGTGCAGGGCCTCCGTGCCGAGTCCCTGGTCCCAGTACGCCTTCTCCCCAATGGAGATGCCGAACTCCGCGTTGCCGTCGACTTTGTCGATACCGTGCAGCCCGGCGGTGCCGATGGGCGCGTCATCCTCCGCCAGGCAGATGACGAAGTGGTAGTCCCGCTTCCCCTGCTTGCCGAGCATCTCGTCGAACCAGCGCTCCTCCATGGCGTTGCTGAATGGCGCGCGCACGGCGAGATAGCGAGTCGTCTCGGCGTCGGCGAACCAGCGGACGAAGCGCGGGAGGTCGTCGCGCTCCGCCGGACGGAGGTAGATGCGACCCGCGCGGAGGGTTGGGATCGGGCGCGGCCCATCGCTGTCGGGAATCGGCATCGGTTGTGCGGTGGGGTCGGACATCAGGACTCGAAGCATACCGAAGGAGCCACGCACCGATGGCTGCAACCCGAACCGCCACCGTCACCTGGGACGGCACACTCATGGAGGGCAGCGGCACCGTCTCGGCGGGCTCGAGCGCGCTCTTCACCGATCTTCCCGTCTCGTGGGCCTCGCGCACCGAGGACGTGGACGGGCGCACCTCGCCGGAGGAGCTGCTCGCCGCTGCCCATGCATCGTGCTTCGCGATGGCGCTCTCCGGCGCGCTCGCGAGAGGCGGCACCCCGGCCGATCACCTGCATGTCGGCGCGACCGTCACGTTCGACAAGGTGGGCGACGCGTGGACGGTGACCACCTCCCAGCTCGACGTGATGGGTGTCGTGCCCGGACTGACCGCCGAGGCGTTCGAGGAGGCGGCCGCCGGCGCGAAGGATGGCTGCCCGATCTCACGGGCCCTGGCGGGCAACGTCGAGGTGTCGGTGATGGCCAGCCTCGAGGAGGAGCACGCCCACTGAGGCACGCCCGCTAGCGAACGGCGGCGACGATCTCCGGCTTCAGCCCGGCGTGGCCCTCCAGGAACTCGATTCGCTCGCGCTTGAGGCGCGCCACCATCCGGTCATATTCGTCCGCACGGCCGAGGCGCTCGTAGAGGCGGCGCGGCTGCAGCTTCTCGACATCGTCGATGCCGGGAACCGCCGCCGCGACCTCGTAGCCGAAGTCGGGGTCCGTCTGCCAGGTGATGGTTCCCTCGGCGATACCCTTCACCAGCGCGCTCGAGTCCTCGATCGCCATCTTCTTGCTGTCCGGCGCGTCGTCCCCGCCACCGATGCGGCCGGTGTTCAGCAGGAACACGTCGAAGTCGCTCGCCGCCATCAGGTCGTGGAAACGGTTCGCCTGGTCCGAGTCGTGGAGCGGGAAGAACGGGTTGGTCCCCGGCACGCGGAGTGCCTTGCCCTCCTCGGCGGCGCAACCGGCCGAGGTGCCCTGGGTCTCACCGAGCATGAAGTACGCGGCCGCCTGCGCGCGGGTAAGGCGTGCGACGCCGGGAATAATGTTCTCGTTCCGGTTGAGGATGAGCATGTGCGAGACGGGACCGATCTCGCGTGGGTCGCGCCAGATCCCCAGTGACGCCATGCGGAAGGTGGCGCGGCCGTTCTTGGTGTACGAGGTGTCGAAGAAGTCGACCGGTCCGTCCTCCTCCGCCTGCGAGGCATTCTCGAGGAACGCATCCGGCTCGGTGACGGCGCCGTAGATGGCCGGCTCGTGCTTCGGGTCGAGGCCGAAGGTCTTGGCGAAGCATCCGTCCTCGGTGCCGATGACCTTGCCACCCGGGAAGAGGGCGACGAAATCGTCCTGCACCGGCTGCGATCCGTTCTGTCGCGTGAACGTGGTCGTCGTCTTCCCGGTGCCGGAGAGACCGATGATGAGGACGGTCTGCTCGCCCGTGTCGGTCGGGATGACCTTGCAACCGGCATGCATCGCCAGGCCGCCGCGCGCGTACATCCGGTCGTTCCACATCCGCAGTCCGCCCTTCTTCGACTCGCCGAAATAGTCGGAGTGGAAGACGCGACTGACGCCGGCCTCGAGGTCGACGGCGATGAGCCTGTCGTTCGGGTAGCCGGGCATCGCGAGGTTGGGCGTGTAGATCATCACCAGCTCCGGATCCCAGCCCGCACCGGGCGCCCCGTCGGGCTCGGGCGCGAAATAGAGGTGCTGCTGCATTCCCGCGATGTTGGCGTTCGCCTCCTCGATGTAGAGGCGAGCGCGTGACCGATACGCGGGATCGTTGCCGATGTAGCCGTCGATCACGATCATCGCCTGGTCCGCGATGTACGCCGCCTGGAGCTCCGCGACGCGATCGTATTCCTCGCGGCTGATGACCTGCTTATCGGTGATCGAGGGATCGTCGGTGACGATGTAGGTGGATGCCGTGGATCGGCTCGTCACCTGGGTCTGCACGTTGTAGTTTCCGAAGCTGGTGCGCCGCGCCTGTGACATGCGGCTTGTCAGCTCCTGGAGGTCGCCGTGGCTCGGGTTGTAGCGGACGGTGCGCGCCTTCGGTAGCGGGACGCCACCGGGTCCCGCGGGGACGCTGGCAGTCGCCGCATCGGCGATGCTCATGAGCAGTTGATCTCCTTTGTTGCGCTCGCGAGCCTCCATGCGGAGCTCGGGCGGGGCGGCGCGCGACGTTCGCGCACTCGGCGGGTGATCTGCGGCAATCGTACCTGAAACCGTTCTGACCGCACGTGGGTTACGGGTGTCACGGTCCCGCATCGCGCGGGTGTGCGCTCGCGATTGCCACGAGCGCGCGGACCAGCATCGTGCCGACACCGCGCGACTGATGCATCGGGTCGACGCCGACCGGCGCGAGCGCCAGGAATGGCAGCCGCCCTCGAGCTATGCCGCCAAGGATGGTGTGGGCGCGTCCGGCCACCCCACCGTCACCCGTTCGATATATGGAACGATTTCCGCCCGACGCGCGGCAGACGCGCGATTTGTTCGAAATATCGGTCGGGGTTCAGCGTGAGCTGCGCCAATGCGCGGGGCTCGTGCACGCCGGTGTTCGATATATCGGTCATGCGCGGCGGCCCTGGCCCGTCCCGCTCAGAGTGGGCGATATATCGAGCGGGCCGAGCAGGCGAGCGGTCAAGCGGCCGAGAGCGAGCAGGCCGGCCGAGCGGGGAGAGCAGGCCGGCCGGGGGCGAGCAGGCCGGCACGTGACCGACGCCAGACGTGACGCCTCAGCGCGGATGAGCGTCGAAGGAGGCGAGCAGATCGCGTGGCACGCGCGCCGATCGGCTGCGGCAGCGTGGTGGCGGTCGCGAGGTCGCCGTAGGACGCCGGGCGGTGGTACGTGATGTGGTGCTCGCTGAAGCGCCACGCATCGATGTCGCTCACCCGACGCGCATCCCGATGGGGGGCGTGGAGCGGGAGACGAGATTCGAACTCGCGACATCCACCTTGGGAAGGTGGCGCTCTGCCAGCTGAGCTACTCCCGCGTCGCGGAGGGCGATGATAGCGCGGCCCCGTCGGACCGTCCACGCTGTCACATCCGGCCGGCGCGACGCCTCAACGCCGCGTGGCGAGACTGAACGAAGCGCTGGTGTGTTCGCGTCGGAGTCTGCGCATGGACCGATTCGGGCTGGCCCGCCGGGGTGGGTTGCTCCTCGTGGCGATGCTCGTGCTGTCCGGGTGCGGCGCGGCCGGCGTTGCCACGCCCCCGGGAAGCGGGGGCAGGTCGATCGAGCCGGTGGAGCAATTTCCCGACCTCGCGTTCACGGTCGACCCATCGCGGATCGAGCGGCACCTCGACGCGCTGATGGCTGTCGCCATCGCCAACGACGGCGTGCGCACCGTCGGTACGCCGGGCTACGAGGCATCGGTCGACTACGCCGCCAGCGAGCTGCGGGACCTCGGCTTCCGCGTCGAGACGCCCGAGGTCCCGTTTCCAACATTTCGCGAGACCCCGGGCGGCAGGCTGGAGATCGGCGCGCGCACGTACGCGGCGCCTGACGACCTGCACGCGCTCATCTACTCTGCGAGCGGGGATGTGAGCGCGCCGATCCACCTGCTCGACCGCTCCGGCTGCGATCGGACGGACTTCGATGGCTTCCCGGATGGCTCGATCGCGGTGACATCGGTCGGCGGCTGTCTGCGTCGCACGCAGGTCATGAACGCGGAGGCCGCTGGCGCGCCCGCGATCATCATGGTCTACCCCAACCGAGGTCCCGGCCAGATCCTGCGGCCCACCCTCATCTCACCGAATGGGATCGACATCCCCGCCGTATCGGTCAGCGATGCGGTGGGACGCGCCCTCGACGGCGCGGATGGCCGCGACGTCCACCTGGTGATCGCGACGGAGCGCGCCAGCGGCACGCTCCGCAACGTCGTGGCGGAGCTCGGGTCGGGCGACCGGGTGGTGATGGCGGGCGGTCACCTCGACTCGGTCGTCGACGGGCCGGGCATCAACGACAACGGCTCCGGCGTCTCGGCGCTGCTCGAGGTCGCGCGCGGCGTCGCGGAGGTGGGGGTGCCGGCCGGGGCCACGGTCCGCATTGCGCTGTGGGGCGGCGAGGAGTTCGGGCTGCTCGGCTCGACCGCGTACGTCGGTGGGCTCGACGCCGCAGCGCGGGGCCGAATCGTCGCCTACCTCAACCTCGACATGGTGGGCTCGCCAAACGGCATCACGTTCATCTACGCGCCGGACGGCGAGCCCCGCGGATCGGGCGCCATCACCATCGACTACGAGGTCTGGTTCGAGGATCGCGGACTGCCCGCCGAGCGCGAAGATCTCGGCGGCTCGTCGGATCATTATGCCTTCGGGCAGGCTGGCATCCCGGTCGGCGGGCTCTTCTCCGGGGCCACCGAGGTCAAGACCACTGACCAGGCGGCCGAGTTCGGAGGCACGTCCGGCGCCGCCATGGACTCGTGCTACCACCTCGCCTGCGACATCACCGCGAACGTGGACCTCGACGGGTCCGCCACCATGGCCGGCGCCACGCTCGCTGTCCTCCTGCGCGTGGCGGCTCCCTGATGCGCTCGGTGCGCACACACCTGGTCGCGAATACCGCGATATTGCTCGCGCAGTTCGGCCAGGACGGCCCGACAATGCCGTCGCTCGCCGCAGACATCCTGGCCGAGCTCCCCGGCGTCGGGGCCACGGCAGCCCAGGTCGACGCGGCGCGAGCCGCCTTCCAAGCCCGGGGGATCCTCTAGCCGGGCGCGCCTGCGAGCACACAAGGGATGGCCCCGGCGCGATGCCGGGGCCATCGGTCCATGCCGGGGATTGGTCAGATGCAGCCGATGTCGGGATCCTCGAGTCCCGGGTGGATCATCGCCTGGCAGCCGGCCTTCACGCTCGACAGGTGGGCGGCATCGGTCCAGATGGCAGCGGACCATGCGCCGATGGTCACCGAGCCGGTGGCGACCGCGTCGACCATTGTGTCGTTGTCGTGGCTGTTGACCACCGCGACGCCGGGGAAGCGGACGTGGAGGTGGGTGGGGTCCTTGGTGGCGCGGCCGCTTGCGGTCCAGGTGACGACCAGGTGCGCGGTGTCACTCGCGCCCGAGACGTCGTCGCTGACCGGGATCCATGCGTCGACCGACGCGGTCGTGAGCTGCGCGTTGCTCTCCAGGGCGACCATCGCCTGACCCTGCCACAGCGCGATCAGCGGGAAGCCCTTGCCGACCGGCTCCCCGCACAGGTCGGAGACGATGACCAGCACGTCGGTCGGGCCGGCCTGCTTGTTGATCCGGCCCGGGCGCCCGCCATAGACCGCATCGGTGCTGCCGAAATAGACGTCGGTACCGATGCAGCCGTCGACGCCGCTCGATCCACCGTCGCCGTGGCGATAATCGATGACCCGATAGCCCACCGGCGGCGCGGCCAGCGCGGCGGCGGGGATGAGTGCGGCCAGCAGCGCGGTGGCTGTGACGGCGATGATGCTGCGCCTGGACATGAGCGGTGCTCCTTTGATGCTGCCCCTCCCCGCGCGTTCGCGCCGTTGGACCGGGACTGCATCCAGAACGGCTCAGCCGGCGCGGCCGTTACAGCGGATCAGTCGTCGCCCAGCACGAGGCGCCGGTACGACTCGTAGCGCGCCGCGCTGATCGCACCCGATTCGACAGCGGCGCGCACCGCGCAGCGTGGCTCGTGGAGGTGCGTGCAGTCGTTGAACGCGCAGCCGCCGAGGAAGGGCCGCATCTCGGGAAACGACAGAGGCAGCTCGTCGGGTGGGATCTGGAAGAGGCCGAGCTCGCGCAGGCCGGGCGTGTCGGCGACCCAGCCGCCGCCGGGACCCTCGACCGGGATGAGCTCCGCGGAGACGGTGGTGTGCCGGCCCTTGTGGAGCATCTCGCTCACCTCGCCGGTCGCCAGCGCGAGCCCCGGCTGGATGGCATTGAGCAGCGTCGACTTGCCGACGCCGGAGGGTCCGGTCACCACGCTCACGCGTCCGGCGAGGCGGTCGCGCAGGCGCTCCAGCCCGACGGCGCCGCGCGCGGAGACGTACTCGACCGCGTAGCCGATGCGCTCGTACTCGCCGAAGCTGCGGCGCGCCGCCTCGGCGCCGACGAGGTCGACCTTGTTGGCGACGAGCACCGCCTCGACCTCGTTCGCCTCGGCGACGATGAGGAACCGATCGACGAGGCGGAGGTGCGGCGGCGGATCAGCGCAGGCGAACACGACGAGGACCTGGTCGACGTTGGCGACGAGAAGGTCCTCGCGCCACGAGCCCCGCGGTCCGGGCTGGCGGCGGCTGAACTTCGTGCGCCGCGCCTCGACCTGCTCGATCATCCCGCTCCCATCCGGCAGCAGCTCGATCGCGACGCGGTCGCCGATCACGGCAAGGTCCGAGGTCTGACGTTCCTTCTTCACGCGGCCGCGCATGCGCGACTCGATCGTCGCGCCATCGTCGGCGAGGACGGTGTAGAACCCGCTGCGCGCGCGCAGCACGGTACCGGTGTGCACGATGGTCTGCTCTCCAGGTGGACCGATGCGGCGCGTGACGCCGGCATCGCGTTCGGTCATGGGTGGCGGGAGAGCGTCCGCCGCACTCGCGGGCCGGAGAGGCCGCGCGCGACCGCTCAGGCGGCGGCCGGGTGCAGGCGGACGCGAGTCGCCGATCGGGTCGTCATCGGTTTCGCTCCTTTCGCCTGCGGGTCGACGGGTTCGTCGCGGGCACGGTAGCCGCGCCGCCGGGCGGTGTCAACGAGTTCAGCCGGGCGACCCCATCGGTCACGACGGGGCGCGGCACGATGCCGGGTAGACTCGGTCACATGTCGGCGCCGCGGCACACTGATCTCCTCATCGTCGGCGGCGGCGTGGCCGCTGCCCGCTGCGCGTGCGCCATGCGGCGGGGCGGGTTCGGCGGCTCGATCCTCCTCGTCGGTGACGAGCCACTTCCGCCGTACAACCGCCCGCCGCTGTCGAAGGAGCTACTCGCCCTCGACGATGCCCCGGATGACGATCTGCTCCTCGCCGAGCCCCCGGCGTGGTACGCACGCCGCGGCGTCGAGCTCCTCACCAGCGCACGCGTGGCCGAGGTCGACGCCGAGGCACGGACCGCGTCCATCACCGATGACAGCCGCATCGGCTTCGATCGCTGCGTCCTCGCCACCGGCGCAGCGCCGCGACCACTGGCGGTACCGGGCGGCGAGCACGCCTTCCTCCTCCGCACCGCGTCCGACGCGCGGCGCCTCCGCGCCGCGATCGATGCCGCCGCGCCGGGCGACCCGGTGGTCGTCGTGGGTGGTGGCTTCATCGGTGTCGAGGTCGCGGCAGCGCTCGCCGCGCGCGGGTTGCGTGCCACGCTCGTGGCACGAGGAGCGCAGCTCTGGAACGGGCAGCTCGGCACGCTCATGGCAGCA
This sequence comes from Candidatus Limnocylindria bacterium, assembly GCA_038248895.1. Taxonomy (GTDB): domain Bacteria; phylum Chloroflexota; class Limnocylindria; order QHBO01; family QHBO01; genus JAICQM01. The sequence continues at coordinate 30,161 of JBBRWZ010000021.1, forward strand.
TGGGCGGCGGCGGCCCTCGGCGACGCCGGCGTCGAGCTGCGCCTCGGAGCAATGGTGTCGCGGGTGGAGGTGAACGCCGTGTGGCTGGGAAGCGAGCGGCTGCCCGCCCGGTTCGTCGTCGCCGGTGTCGGGGTCGCGCCACGGGTCGAGCTCGCCACCGTCGCCGGCATCGTCGTCGAGGATGGGATCCGCGTCGACGACAGTGGGAGGACGTCGCACCCGGGCGTCTGGGCAGCGGGTGATGTGGCGCGCATCGCCGGTCGACGACGCAGCGAGCATTGGCACGCGGCGCGCGAGGGCGGTGAACGGGCCGCCGGGTCGCTGCTCGGCGACCCTCCGCTGCCACCGCCTCCGGCGTGGGTCTTCTCCGAAGTCGGCGGCGTGAGCATCGACGTGGTCGGGAGCCTCGACGCGGACGCGTCAGTGAGCGAAGCATGGCTTTCCAACGGCGCGGTCGCGGCCCTGCGTGACGGTGTGGTGGTCGGGGTGGCGTCCATCGCGGGCGCCATCGATCCACGGGTCGCCCGGCAGGCGATCGCCGACGCGCGCCCGCCCGGCTGGCTCCTCACCGAGGTGCACCGCGCCGCAACCTGACGCGCCGCCGCCGGTGGCGTTTGGTACGCTCGTGCTCTGCCCGCCAGGTGGACCTCCGATTGCGCCGCCCCTACTAGGAGTCCTCATCGTCGCGGTGGTGGTGGTTGCCGCCGCGACGGTTCCGGCGCGCGTCACATGCGCCGCCGCAGATCGTCTCGCCGACCTGCGGATCGCCACCCAGGGCGGCTTCTACACCGAGGACTCCGGCGGGCGCTTCGCGCCAGTACGTGGACGCATGGGCGGTCCACACCCACATGGAGGAGCATCGTGAAGATCGAGGATGTCGAAGGGATCGGTCCCAGGTACGCGGCGACGCTGCAGGCGGCGGGCGTGAACAGCGTGGAGGCGCTGCTTGAGCGGGCCGGCCCGAAGGCCGGGCGCGACGCCCTAGCGGCTGCGACCGGCATCAGCGGCAAGTTGCTGCTGGAGTGGACGAACCACGCTGACCTGATGCGCGTCAACGGCGTCGGAGCCGAGTTTTCCGACCTGCTCGAGGCCGCCGGCGTCGACTCGTGTGCCGAGCTGGCGCGGCGCAACGCCGCCAACCTGGCGGCGACGTTCGCCGAGCTGAACGCGGCGCGCGCCACGACCCGGCGCATCCCGACCGAGGCGCAGGTTCAGGGCTGGATCGACCAGGCGAAGCAGCTCCCGAAGGTCGTCAGCCACTAGCCCGCGGCGCTCTCTCCCGATCCTCGCGCTTGACGCGCGAGACTTGCCTGACGGGCGGAGAAGCCGGGCGGCTCGCCCCGCTCCGGTCGCTCTCCTGCGCATGCGCGTGGCAGCATCGAACGGCCAACGAGCCGTGCGCCAGCGGCCGGCCGATGCGTGCCCAGGCATGAGCTGGGCACCGGGAACCGGCCGCCGGCGTCCTCGGTGGCCGTTACATGTCCGGGGGCGCATCGGTGCCGGAAGGTGCCGGTAAATGTCGGCAAGTGCCGGTAATTGTCGGCCACGGGCAACCATGGGGCCGTCCAAGCCCCATTTGGACGTCCCCAGTGTCCAGGATGGCCGTCGGACCCACCTTGCGGCGGCCATGGGATGCACTCGGGGGGCTGAGGCCCGCGACCGTTGCTCCGAGACAACGCGAGCGATTCCCGCGCTCGATGCGCCGGGGCGCCGTGCGGACGCCACGCGGCCGGGGACGGGTGGCCCTCGGGCACTTCCTTGCGCGCGTTCGGGGTACCGGTTGACCGTCCTGCCGTGGCGCGGGACAATGGCCTTCGCATCACCGACCAAATCAGTCGGGATTCGCCCGCCGCGGTGAACCCGGCGTGACCCCACGAGGAGCGCATGGCGATTCCGAACCCGGCCCTCAGCCAGATCCCCGACAGCTACAAGTACGGCTGGCACGATGCCGAGCAGCCGCGCACCACCTTCCCCAAGGGCATCAGCGCGGACGTCGTGGCCGAGATCAGCCGCATCAAGGGCGAGCCCGAATGGATGACGAAGCTGCGCCTCAAGGCGTACCGCCATTTTGAGGCGCGACCGATGCCGAGCTGGGGCGCCGACCTCGACGGGATCGACTTCCAGGACATCTACTACTACGTGACCGGCACCGACAAGGCGGCGCAATCGTGGGACGACGTGCCCGACTATATCCGGCGCACGTACGACAAGCTCGGCATCCCCGAGGCGGAGAAGAAGTACCTGGCCGGGGTGGGTGGTCAGTACGACTCCGAGGTCATCTATCACAACATCCGTGAAGACCTCGAGAAGCAGGGCGTCGTCTTCCTGGGCACCGATGAGGCATTGAAGACGCACCCCGAGCTGTTCCGCGAGCACTTCGGGACGGTGATCCCCGCCAACGACAACAAGCTCGCGGCGCTCAACACCGCCGTCTGGAGCGGCGGCAGCTTCATTTACGTCCCCAAGGGCGTTCACGTCGAGCTGCCACTGCAGGCCTACTTCCGGATCAACACCGAGAACATGGGGCAGTTCGAGCGGACGCTGATCATCGCGGACGAGGGCAGCAGCGTGCACTACGTCGAAGGCTGCACGGCGCCGACGTACTCCACCGCCAGCCTGCACAGCGCGGTGGTGGAGATCATCGTCAAGAAGGGCGCGCGCGTCCGCTACACGACGATCCAGAACTGGAGCCACAACGTCTACAACCTCGTCACCAAGCGTGCGGTCGCGCACGAGGACGCGGTGATGGAGTGGGTGGACGGCAACCTCGGCTCGAAGGTCACCATGAAGTACCCCAGCATCTACCTGCTCGGGGAGCGGGCGCACGGGGAGGTGCTGAGCATCGCCTTCGCCGGGGACGACCAGCACCAGGACGCCGGCGGCAAGATCATCCACGCCGCGCCCAACACGACCTCGCTGATCACCTCCAAGAGCATCAGCAAGGGCAGCGGCCGCACCTCGTACCGTGGCCTGATCAAGGTCTATCCCGGCTGCTCCGGATCCAAGTCGACGGTGCGCTGCGATGCGCTCATCCTCGACGACGAGGCGCGCTCCGACACGTACCCGTACATGGAGATCGACGAGGAGCAGGTCACCATCGGTCACGAGGCGACGGTGAGCAAGGTCGGCAGCGACCAGCTCTTCTACCTCATGAGCCGTGGCCTCTCCGAGGCGGAGGCGAGCGCCATGATCGTCAACGGCTTCATCGAGCCGATCGTCAAGGAGCTGCCCATGGAGTACGCGGTCGAGATGAACCGCCTGATCCAACTCTCGATGGAAGGCTCGGTCGGGTGACGATCGTCAGCGACACGACCAGGCTCGACCTGGCCGCCATCCTGGCAGTCAGCGAGGCCAACGACGAACCGGGCTGGCTCCGCGAGCTGCGCCGCTCCTGGTGGCAGCGCGCGGAGGCGACGCCGTGGCCAAAGGACCAGGAGGAATGGCGCCGCACCTCGCTGGACAAGCTGCCGCGCGACGTCGAGCTGCTGACCGATCCGCCCCGGGTGGAGTGCCGCGTCGACGACGAGCTGCTGCGGGCAGGCGTGGTCTTCGGCGATCTGCGTGACGCGCTGCACGAGCATCCCGACCTCGTGCGCCGAGCGCTGACCGAGTTGGCCACCTCTGCGGTCTCCGCCAGCGACGCTCTGGCTCAGCCAGCCGACGGC
>JBBRWZ010000022.1:0-31801 GCA_038248895.1 Candidatus Limnocylindria bacterium
CGAGGCGATGCGCGAGCAGAACCCGATGCTCGGCCTCCGCGGCTGCCGGCTGGGCATCCTGATCCCGGACATCGTGAAGATGCAGACCCGCGCCATCCTCAACGCCGCCGCCCGCGTGAACGCGGAGGGCAAGACCGCATTGCCGGAGATCATGATCCCGCTGGTCGGGCACGTGAACGAGCTGAAGGCGACGCGCGAGATCCTCGTCGCCGAGGCGGAGCGCATCGTTTCCGAGACGGGAGTGACCGTCGCCTACAAGTTCGGCACCATGATCGAGATCCCGCGCGCCTGTCTCACCGCCGACGAGATCGCCGAGCATGCCGAGTTCTTCAGCTTCGGGACGAACGACCTCACCCAGATGACGTTCGGCTACTCGCGCGACGACGCGGAGGGCAAGTTCCTGATGCAGTACGTGGAGCAGAAGATCCTTCCCGCGAACCCGTTCCAGGTGCTCGATACGATCGGCGTCGGCCAACTGGTCCGGATGGGCGTCGAGAAGGGACGGGCGGCACGCCCGGGCCTCAAGGTCGGCATCTGCGGCGAGCATGGCGGTGATCCCCCCAGCATCGCCTTCTGCGACGAGGTCGGACTCGACTACGTCAGCTGCTCACCGTTCCGCGTGCCGGTGGCGCGCCTCGCCGCGGCACAGGCCGCGATTGCCTCGTCCGAGGTGCGGGACAAGTAGCGGCCGGGGCGTCAGCGACCGACGGTCGCGGCGAAGTAATCGAGCGGCGTGCCGCTCCACTGCCACGGTCGAACTTCCGGCCAGCCGAGCAGCTCCCGGCTGCCGTCGGTGCGCACGCCCACGATGGCGAGGTAGTACAACTCGCGCTCCGGCGCCACCGGCACCTCGATCGTCCTCGTGCCTCGGGCCGACATCGGCAACGTCCGCGCGAGGACGAGCTCGCCCTGCGTGAGCGGGCTGTTCCCATGGGCGGCCGGCCCGGCCCACACTTCGATGCGCACCTCGCCAAAGGGGGCCGCCGCTTCGGCATTGCGCAGCCGCCAGGTCATCATCCAGCGCATCGGTCCGTGCCCGCCCGCCGGCTCGAACGAGGCGTCCTCGGCTGACGCGATCTCGAAGGCCGGTGACGCATAGGACGGGAACGGTGCGATCGCCGCGAACTCACCGGGCGGGTCGACCGCCCGAGCGAAACTGCCGCCCGGGGGCGACCCGTACGCGCCCGTGACCGAGAGGCCGGCGATCGAGACCACGATCACGACGATGAGCGCCCAGCCGATGCGTGGACGGTCGAGCGGGAACCATCCCGGGACCAGGCCGGGGCGCAGCACGCCGAGGGCGAACCACCCCGGCAGGAGGCCGGCTATTGCCGCGCCGGGCAGATTCCACGCGAGGCTGAACCAGGTCAGACCGATCCATGCCGCGAGGGGCAGGCCGGTCGCGAGCACGACGAGCCGGACCTGCCGCTCCGGTCGATGCGCGGTGCGGGCAACCGGTCGGACGACGGAGCGCCCCACCGCGTAGGCGGCGAGCGCCATGGTGCCCGAAGCGAGCGGCGCGTTGAGCCACCGGGTCCAATCGACGTGGGGGAGAGTGACGATCCGGCTCACGAGCGCCCATGCCAGCGCGAGCACCAGGCCGATGACGAAGAGCATGATCCAGGTCACGAGCACGGACCAGACGGTTGCGCGGATCGCCGTTCGGAGCGCGACGCCGGCCGCGAGGACGAGGTCGCGGGGCGCGCGATGCGCCGCTGCCAGGTCGTCAGCCAGGCGTTCCGGCGCGCCGAGCCGAGAGAGCGCGCGGCGCTCGGCGACGTCCGCGGGCAGGCCGCGCCCGACGAGCTCGGCGGTGGCGTCGGCCACGTGCCCGGCGATCTCCTCGATTGCAGCGCGGCGCTCCGTATCGGTCAGTGGGAGGGAAGCATCGAGCCGCGCGAGGTAGGCGTCGAGGAGCGATGACTCAGCCACGGGAGGCGTCCTCGGCAGTGCGGCTCACCGCACCGACGTCGGCGACGAATCGATCCCACTCGGCGCGGGACTCGGCGAGCTGCCGGCGCCCGTCGTCGGAGAGACGGTAGTAGCGCCGCCGCGGTCCCGCCTGGCCCGGCCCCCACGTGGCGCTCAGCGCGCCGCGGCCCTCGAGGCGGTGCAGGGCCGGATAGAGCGCCCCCTCCGAGAGCGCCAGCCCAGTCGCGGCATCGCGGATCCGCTGCGCAATCTCGTACCCGTGGAGCGCGTCCTCCTCCAGCACGGACAGGACGAGCAGCTCAGTGGTCCCCTTCAGGAGCTGCGAGCGGCGGAGCGGCGACATTCGATGACCTCGGATTCGGTACCTCGCTATGCGAGGTACTCACGCAACCATAGCGCGACTGTCAATGCTGGGTGCGAGGTGCCATCGCCATCCGCCTGTGGGTCAGAGGTGGATCCGCGAGCTAGGCAGCGAATTCGTCGCCCGCGAGGAGGCAGCCGGGGTCCGCGAGGAGCGTGTCGCCGCCGCCGAAGTCGATGAATCCGTCGCCGTCGTTGTCTACGCCATCGGCACAATTGTCCGGTGTCGGTGTCGGCGTCGGTGTCGGCGTCGGTGTCGGTGTCGGTGTCGGTGTCGGCGTCGGTGTCGGTGTCGGTGTCGGCGTCGGCGTCGGTGTCACCGCTGGCGTAGGCGTCTCGACAGGGGTGGGCGTGGGCGTGTTGGTGAAGGCGGGAGTCGGCGTCGCGGTCGGGGTGGGCGTGGGCGTCGGAGCGATGGAGAACGTCGGGCCCAGGCTCGATGACGTCGGCGTCGGCGTCGGCGCGAAGATGCCGGGCGTCGGCGTGGGGAAGAAGACGAGCGGGCTCACGGACTGGGAGGGGGTGCCAGGCGCCGATTCCGTGGCGCCGCCCGAGGGCGTGGCGAGCGCACCGTCGGCCGACGCGGACGCGGCGGGATCGCTACCGAGGGCACTCGCCGACGATGTGCTCGTGGCGCCCAGGACCTGCTGCTCCGGTGCAGGCGCGCCCGAAACACCCTGGAGGAGCGGAACGGTGATGGCAACCGCTGCCAGGACGGCCGCCGCGATCGTGGTCGCCAGCACCGCGGCCCGTGGCGGGGGCGCGTTCGGCCCGGCCCCGGCCCCGCGGATTGGGAGGGACCCGGCCGGCAGCGGTACCGCCCCCAGATCGAGGCGTTCGAGAGCGTCGAGTACGGCGGCCTTCCGGAGGCAATCGGTGCAGACGCTGGCGTGAATGGCAATGTCCCGCGGCAGACCCCCCCGACCCCCATCGACGAGCCACGCGTCGAAGCGCTCGTGCGGCTCTCCGGGGTTGGCGCGACGGCTCATCCGGCTGCTTTGCCTCCCAGCACGCGCGCTGCCGCGAGTCCGATGCGCTCGGTGATGGATCCGGGTGCCGGCGTCACCTCGTCCGCGTCACCGGAGTGCAGCGCAAGGTAGTGGCTCCGTGCGCTGGCCGTGACGCGTCGCACGCGCGCAGGCGCCACGGCGAGCGTCGTGGCGACATCCTCGTCGCCCAGCCGCTCCACCTGGGAGGCGATGAGGGCGGCGCGCTCGGCGATCGTCATCGCCGCGAGGGCGTGGGCGGTCGGCCCGTCGATGCCGAGCCGACCCAGGACGTCCATGGCCGACTGATCGAGCGGTCGCACACCGATCCGGCGCGCGCGTCGCAGCACCTCGGCGCGCAGGGCGGCCGCGGCGCGCTCCGGGTGCCGGAGTCGTGGCGCCTCGTTGTCGAGCGCCGCGAACGCTTCGGCGGTGAGGCGTGCCGCAGCTGGCCGATCGCCGAGGACGAGTACCAGGGCGAAACCGTGCAGCCGTGCGCCGTGCAGGTCGCGTATGGCGCCGCGGAGCTTGGTGGCTTCGGTGACGGGATCGATCATCGCGCTCCGCTGGAGGATCTGTGAAGTCGGGTGGGGAGAGATGCCGTGGGGAGGGGAAGTGTAGCCCGCGGTCAACGCGTGCGCCCTGCCACCCTCGGGTTCTTCCTGCCGTCAGGCACTTGACAAGGTGATAGAATATGCCCTGCACCCTTGACAAACCCCTTGACAACAATCTCCTCCTCCACTGGTGCCGCTTCCGCATGACCTCGCCAGGCGTCGTCGCCGAGATCAAGTCGAAGCTCAGCGTGCTCGAGATCGTCGGTGAGACGGTCCAGCTCAAGCGCGCCGGCTCCGCCTACAAGGGACTCTGTCCCTTCCACGCCGAGAAGACCCCGTCGTTCGTCGTCACCCCGGACCGCGAAACGTGGCGCTGCTTCGGCTGTGGCGAGAGCGGCGACATCTTCACCTTCCTCCAGCGTCGCGACGGCCTCGAGTTTCGTGAGGCGCTGGAGCGCCTGGCAGAGAAGGCCGGGGTGGAGCTTTCGGAACGCAGCGCGCGCGAAGATCGACTGCGCAAGCGGCTCCGGGATGCCATCGAGGCTGCCATCACCTGGTATCGGGAGGTGCTCCTGCAGGCGACCCAGGCAGAGCGCGCCCGAGCCTACCTTGCCGATCGCGGCCTGAGCGAGGCGACGCTGGATCGGTTCGCTATCGGCTATGCACCCAACACGTGGGAGGCGCTGACCAAGCGCCTCATCGCAAAGGGCTTCACGAACCAGGAGATGATCGCCGCCGGCCTCGCCAGCGCATCCCACCGCGGTGGCGTGATCGACAGGTTCCGCGGCCGGATCATCATCCCCATCCGCGACCATACCGGCCGCGCCGTGGGGCTCGGCGGTCGCATCATGCCCGGCGCGGAAGGGCCGAAGTACCTCAACTCGCCGGCCACGCTGCTCTTCGACAAGAGTCGGACGCTCTACGGGATCGACCTGGCACGCGCGTCCATCCGTCGCGAGAAGCTCGCCGTGATCGTCGAGGGCTATACGGATGTGATGGCCGCCCACCAGGCGGGATTCACGAACGTGGTTGCGAGCCTCGGCACGGCGCTGACCCACGGCCAGGTTGAGCTCGCCACACGCTATGCGGACGCGGTCGCGCTGGCATACGACATCGACCTCGCCGGCGAGGCGGCCACGCGGCGCGGGCTGCTGGAGGAGCTCGGCCCCGACCAGGCGGTGAGCAAGGTGCGCGTGGTGCGCATCCCCGCCGGGAAGGACCCCGACGAGCTCATCCGGACAGACCCCGACGCCTGGCGGACCGCTGTCGCGGAGGCGCCGGCGGTGCTCGACTACTTCATGGATCGGGCGGTGGATGCCGTTGACGCCTCCACGGTCAACGGGCGTCGCGAGGTGACGCGTCGCGTCCTCGGCGTGCTGCGCCGCGTCAATGATCCGCTGGAGCGGACCTTCTATCTGCAGCGGCTGTCGCGGATCGTCGACGTGGACGAGAAGGTGCTGACCGATGCGCTGGCCGCCACGCCGGCCCCGGTCACCCGTCGCGCCATCCCGGTCGAAGACGCGGTCCGGGAGCGCGTCAGCATGCTGTTGCCGCCGCTCGAGGCGGAAACGCTACGGCTCGTGCTGCGGTACCCGTCAATCGGGGACGAGCTCGGCGACGGCGGATTGCCCTTCCGGGACGCCGTGGCGACGTCGCTCGCTCGCGCCATGCGCAGGCGGGATGGGGAGATGACGAGCGGCGAGGCGATCGAGGCCTTTGTCGGCGGGCTCGACACCGCCACCGCCGAGCTGGCGCGCGATCTGCTGGCCGAGGTACGGGCCGATACCGGTCCCCGGCTCGAGCCGGACGGGGCGCGCGAGGCGCTGCAGGGCTGTCTGCGCCGGCTTCGCGTGCAACGGATCGAGGAGACAATCCGCGATGGGCGGCTGCTCATGGACGAGGCGGACCGCGAGGGCGATGCGGATCGGGTCCACGAGCTTGAACGACAGATGACGACGCTCGGCCGCGAGAAGGCCGATCTGACCAGGACAGTGCGAGCGCCGGCTGTGGCCGGCATCAGGAGGAGCTGAGCGTGGCTACCACGACCAAGCGCCGTCCCGCGACGAGCGAGGCGGAGGCAACCGCCCCGGTGGCTGCCACCAAGAAGCAAGAACGGACACGAACGAAGGAGACCACCACGAAGGCGACCCCCAGCACTGCGACCACCACCAAGGCAGCCGCGGCAACGCCGAAGGCGGCAGCCGGACCCAACGCCGTGAAGGCCGCTGCCGCGAAGCAGCCCGCCGCCACGAAGTCGCCGGGCACCACGAGGCCCGCCACCGCGAGATCGTCGCGGGCGAAGGGCGCCGGTGGCACCGGCAACGCCGCGTTCGACCGCCTGCTGAAGCGCGGGAAGAGCGACGGCTTCATCACCCACGACCAGATCCTCGCGGCGGTGCCGCAGCCGGAGGAGAACCTCGAGGCGGTCGAGGAGCTCTATGCGAGCGCGGCTGACGCGGGCGTCGAGGTGCTCGATGCCCAGAACAACCCCACCCTGCTCGCCGAGGAGGAGCCGGCACGCGCCGATTCCGCCAAGGGCGAGAAGGAGGAGGAGGACCTCGAGGCGCTTGCCGCCGACCTCATCGGCATCGACGACCCGGTCCGGATGTACCTCAAGGAGATCGGCAAGGTCGCGCTGCTGACCGCTGAGGAGGAGGTCGTCCTGGCCAAGGCGATCGAGCTCGGCGAGCTGGCCGTGGAGGACACGCCGCGGGCGCTCGTCAACCTCTTCGTGTGGGTGACCGTCAGCTCCGAGCCGAAGGCCCGCGCGATGGCCGCGATGCGCGCGTTCGACCTGCCCAAGGAGTCGACGCGGGTCGCCGTCGAGGCTCTCGACTGGTGGGCCGCGCGCGGCAACGAGATCCCCGCGCCGACGATGAAGCTGACGAAGGCACGCAAGGCCACCGATCTCGACGACGATGGGCGTGAGCGCATCATGAAGGCGCAGTCGCTCATCAAGTCGTTCGGTGACGATCCGGTGGGCGTCATCAAGGAAGTCCTCCTCTTCGGACACACGTACCGCTACAAGGCGATCGAGCATGCCGGCGCGGCGGAGCTGTACGAGCTGGAGCTGTGGGCGCGCGAGACGGCCGAGTCGATCGTGCGCGCCTACATCGAGGATGGACAGGACGCCGGCTATCTCAAGGAGCTCGGCTACGACCCCGCCATCCCGGTCGAGGTGCCGCTCGAGCAGCGGACGGGGCGGCTCGTCGAGCAGTCGACCGATGCCCGCAAGCGGCTGACCGAGGCCAACCTGCGCCTTGTGGTCAGCATCGCCAAGAAGTACATCGGCCGTGGCATGAGCTTCCTCGACCTCATCCAGGAGGGGAACATCGGTCTCATCCGGGCAGTCGAGAAGTTCGAGTACGCCAAGGGCTTCAAGTTCAGCACGTATGCGACGTGGTGGATCCGGCAGGCGATCACGCGCGCCATCGCCGACCAGGCGCGCACGATCCGCATCCCGGTCCACATGGTCGAGACCATCAACCGCCTCATCCGCGTCAGCCGCACCCTGCTCCAGGAGCTGGGGCGCGAGCCGACGGTGGAGGAGATCGCGCGGCGCATGAGCCGCGACGAGATCGTGCGCGAGCTGCGCGACAAGCTGCAGCGCGAGCCGACCGAGGTCGAGGTTGACGAGCGCGAGGAGATCGGGCCGCAGACGGTCAGCGCCGAGAAGGTGCGCGAGATCATGAAGGTCTCCCAGGAGCCGGTCAGCCTCGAGACGCCCATCGGCGAGGAGGAGGACAGCCACCTCGGCGACTTCATCCCGGACCTCGCGACACAGGCGCCGGCCGATGCGGCCAGCGCGCAGCTGCTCAAGGAGCAGGTTGAGGGCGTCCTCGACTCGCTGACTCCCCGTGAGCGTCGCGTCCTGCAGCTCCGCTTCGGGCTGGAGGACGGTCGCTCCCGCACGCTCGAGGAGGTGGGACGCGACTTCAACGTGACTCGCGAGCGGATCCGGCAGATCGAGGCCAAGGCGCTGCGCAAGCTGCGCCACCCCAGCCGCAGCCGGAAGCTCAAGGACTACCTGGAGTAGCGGGTTGCCGAATAAACCGATGTGACGGCGGCCGTAGCAGCGGCCGCCGTCTGGGTATCCGCGACGATGACGCCGGCGATGGTGCGGTGCTGCGCAGCACCTCCTTTTCCGCTCCGCACCACTCGGCACGTGATGTAACCGCAGCGGGACCTTCGTACTCCGCGCAACCGATACCGGCGCATTCGACGCCGGCGCCGCGGCGCCCCGAACGCGCCGCCCGACGAAAGGAGCGCCGCGGAGACCGTCGACCACCCGGCAACCCTCAGTCGCGCGCCCCTGGCTGCTGCCGTCATGTGGGCGACTCACCCGACACGCGCCCATCGCGTGCGTGCCCCACGAAGGAGCCACTACCCATGTCCCGAGTCCACCGACTCTTCGGACGCTTCGGAGGTCTCGGCGTCGCAGCCATCGTGCTGACCGTCGCCGCGGCGCCGCTCTTCACGAGCGCCGCCGATCACCTCGATGCGCCCACCCTGGGCGAGGTCCACAACGCGAACGACAGCCTCAGTGTCGTCAAGCGCAACGGCCCGCTCGATATCAACGACCTTTACACGTTCCGGGCCGCCACGAGCGGACGCACCGTGCTGGCGATGACCGTCAACCCGGCTGTGAACCTCATCGGTCCGGCGGTCTTCAGCTCGGAAGGCCTCTACACGTTCAACGTCGACACCACCGGTGACGCGGTCGCCGACCTCCGCTATGAGGTCACCTTTGGCGACCCGGATGTGCGCGGCGTCCAGCATTACACCGTGAAGGCCAACGGCAAGGCCGTCGCCTCTGGCTTCACCGACAACGCGAAGGGCAAGTCGCAGAGCCGTGGTGGCGTGGTCGCCTTTGCGGGGCAGCGCTCCGACCCATTCTTCTTCGACCTGCTCGCCTTCTTGGGCACCGTCAAGGGTGAGGGCAGCGGGTCGCTCCTCGACGGCGTCGCGAACGACTTCTTCACGCCGCTCAACACGCTCGCCATCGTCATCGAGGTGCCAAATGCGGCGCTCGGCGGCGACGGGGCCGCCATCGGTACCTGGGCCACGACGACGCTGAACGGCGCCGCCATCGACCAGATTGGCCGACCGGCGATCAACACCGTCTTCAACGGCAGCGCCGCTGACAAGGAGGCGTTCAACGCGACGCCGCCATCGCAGCAGCGCACAGCGCTGAACGGCACGTTCCGCAACAACATCATCGGTGTGCTCCAGGCGTTCTCGGCACTCGATGCCGAGGGGGCCTACACCGATGTGGAGGCCGCCGGCCTTGCCGACGTCCTCCTCCCCGACGTGCTGACCTACACGGTCGGCTCGGCGGCCGCCGGTCCACTCAACGGCCGTGGCCTCGCCGACGACGTCATCGACGTCGAGCTCAACATCGTCACGGGTGGATACCCGTTCCCGGGCCGGGATGGCACCGGGGCGATCACCGGCGACGGTGTCGGGCCGCACGGCGATTATCTCGCGAGCTTCCCGTACCTCGGGACGCCGCACTGACCACGTGGATGGGGTGGCCGGCGCCACCCCATCCATCTCTCCCAGACCTGCACAGGCTGAATCGATGACCGGCATTCCACACCTCGCGCGACGCTCCGCACGGCCCATCGCGCTGGCGATGGCGGTCCTGCTCGTGGTCGCCGTCACGTGGGTCGCCGCCGCACTCGGCGGTCAGCCGGCCACCGCTGCCGCGCCCGAGGCTGCCGTCGCAGCCGAGGGCAGCGCGGCGCCCATCACCGCGCCCGGCGGCAGCCTGCCGGTGCCGGACGCCACCCTCGACCAGATCGGTCGCGGCATCGACGCGTGGACCATCAACGTCGAGGCGGACCAAACCGATTTCGTAAGCGCCACCAACCTCGCCAGCCTCTACTTCACGCGTGGCCGGCTCACCGGCGTGCTCGATGACTACACCCGTGCCTCGGCGGCCATCGAGCGCGCAATCGCCGCCTATCCACAGGCTCCCGGCGCCCGCAACCTCGAGGCGTTGCTCGCGCTGACTACCCACGACTTCGCGGGTGCGCTCTCGATCGCCACCGACATCTACGCCGCCGACCCGAGCGAGCTCCAGGCGCTGGCCACCATGGGCGATGCGCAGCTCGAGCTGGGCGACTACGTAGCGGCCACGGCAACGTACGACAGGCTGGCGGCCGCGCAGGCGGGACCCGCCATCACCGCGCGGCAGGCGCACCTCGCCGCCGTCCAGGGCCGACCCGATGACGCGCGGCGGCTTGCCGCGGATGCCTACGACGACGCGCTCGCCGCCGGCAGCGAGGGGACGTCGCTGGCCTGGTATGCCTTCCTCCAGGGAACGCTCGCGTTCCAGGACGGAGGGCTCGACGTTTCCGAGACCGCGTTCCGCGCGGCGCTCGACGCGTGGCCGCGCTCGTATCCCGCGCTCGCCGGGCTCGCCCGGACGCGGGCGGCGCAGGGCGCCACGGATGAGGCGATCGACCTCTACCGGCGGGCGGCGGCCATCGTGCCGCAGCCAGTGACCATCGCCGCGCTCGGCGACCTCTACACCCTCACCGGTCGGCCGGACGAGGCGCGCCAGGCATACGACGAGGTGCGCGTCATCGCGACCCTCGCCGCTGCCAACCGCCAAGTGTACGACCGCGCCTTGGCCCTCTTCGACGCCAACCACGGGACCGATGTGGACGAAGCGGTGAGCCTCGCCGCGGCAGAACTCGACGTTCGCAAGGATGTGTATGGCTGGGACGCGTACGCGTGGGCGCTCCACGCGGCCGGACGCGACGCAGAGGCTGACGACGCCATGCAGCACGCGCTCGCGCTCGGTACGCGCGATGCGCTCCTGAGCTATCACGGCGGCATGATCGCGTCTGCGCTCGGCGACACGGCGCGCGCGCGAGAACTCCTCACCGATGCGCTGACCATCAATCCCGGCTTCGATCCGCTGCAAGCGCAGCGCGCCCGGGCCACGCTCGACGCGCTGTCGTGACGTCCGGAGGCGCTTTGACCGGGATCCGCCGCGGCGGGTATCATCCGCCCCGTCCCGCCGCCATCCACCGCGGTCGTGGACGCGTTCCGGCGTAGCTCAGTGGTAGAGCGGGCGGCTGTTAACCGCTTGGTCGTAGGTTCGAGTCCTACCGCCGGAGCCACTCCACCTTGGGCACCATCGCGGGCGATGGAACACACCGCGCCGGGGCGACGTCCCGGGGAGCATGATGCGACGCGCAACGATGGCCCTGATCGTGATCCTGATGAACGCGATTGTCTCGTGCACGCCGAACGCGGGCGCCGGCGAGATGACCGTGACCCTCAGCGCGGTCGCGGGACCGGTCTGCCCGGTCGAGCGCGTTCCGCCGGACCCCGCGTGCGCGGACCGGCCGGTGGTGGGCGCTTCTCTCGTGATCATCGGTCCCAATGGCACGCAGGTTGGCGCGGTACTCACGGATGCGAGTGGCTCGGCTTCGGTGAGCCTGGCGCCCGGGCACTACGTCGTCCGCGCCGCGCCCGTCGAGGGGTTGCTCGGGACACCGGCCGAGACTGCGTTGGACGTCACCGCGTCGGCGGCTTCGCCGCTGTCGCTCACGGTCACCTACGACACGGGCATCCGTTGACCGATGCCGGCGGGCCCGTCCCGCCGGGCTAACGAGCGGACCAGTACTCCGTTAGTACTGATGAACGTCGGGTCCCTGTGTTAGCGGCTCTTGCCGCTAGGGCAGCCACAGGGACCCGGCGTTTTTCGCCGCCGACACGTCAGCGCCCGGGGTCTTCGAAGTCCGGATCGACCGGTGCGGTGGGACCCACGTCTCCGAGGGTCGGCACGATCGCGACGCCGAAGACCGCCATCGCAAACGAGAAGATGAGCAGCATCACCGACCCGGCGGGCTCGTAGCCCGAGACGAACCAGTAGATGGCGGCGACCACGGCGATGAGCAGTGGGAGGAGGAAGAAGGCTCGCATGCGCCGATGATAGCCCAGGCCCGTCCTGACCGATGCAGTATCTGGCCGGCCGTAAAACTGGGTAAAGCTAGGCTACCCAGCCACAATCGGTCCGACGTGGCTCGGCCGATGGTCGCGTCCCGCGCTCGGGCGCGTTGGCACGAACCAGCGGCCGGACGTTGAGCACGGTATCCGCCTCGGCCAGCGTGACCCGCCGCACGGCGGGATCGGTGACCGAGGGTCCGCTGTCGACGCCGTCGGGGATGTTCAGCGACGGAGCCGGCACGGTGCTGAGCATGCTCTCCTCGCGCGCCGTCACGACCGAGCCGTCGGGGTAGGGGAGCCAGAGTCCGCGGAGGCGGGCGATGAAGTGCTCCGGCATGCCCGGCACCAGCATCTCCACGCGGTCGCGCCCGCTACGTCGATAGCCGCGCGGCCGTTCGTCCGCCTGGATGCGATCCACGTAGGCCTGCTCCAATAGCTCGCGAACCGCGACCGCCACATCATCAGGTGCGTCGACCGCGCTGCGACCGGCGCGGAACGTGGCGTGACCGACGCTGACCGGATCCCCGCCCCGCGCCGTGCGCAGCAGGTCGTAGACGATCGTGTCGTCGGTGCGCGGATCGCCCGCCCGGTTGATCATGGGCCGAGGATAGCAGCCCGTCGGAGCCGGGCGACGCGCCCTGATGCGCATCGGTAGAATCGGTGCACGACGCCCCGGCGGGGGCCGGTCCACAGGAGGTACAGGTGTCCGAAAGCGACGAGCAGACGTACCGCGCGATGGTGATCGAGCAGGATGACCGTCAGATCGAGACGTGGGCCGGCGACCTCTTCATCGACTTTGCGAAGCGGCTCGGCGTCGGCACCGCCATCGCGGCCTTCTGCCGTGCCGCGGCGATCGACGAGAAGGGGTTCCAGCGCGCCTTCCTCGTCGGCGGCGGACCGGATCACGTGGTGGGCATCGATACCGCCGGGATGCTCGCCGCCCCGATCTTCGAGCTGCCGCGGGCGATCGCCGGACTGCGTCGGATCGATCCGGACGCGCGCGCGAAGCTGGTCGATTTCCTCGTCGGCCAGCGCGAGGTAATGTCCTACACGCCGTAGCCATCCCGGTCGCGGCGGCGACCGCATCGGTCCCGCGGGGTGCTACTCCGCGGAGGGCGGGCTCGAGCGGATGATGGCGATCGCGTTCTCGATCTTGAGCCGTGTGATCGTCAGGTACTTCGCCAGGTTGTCGCGGTTGACCGATGGGATCTGCTCAATGACGTCACGCTGCCGCAGCAGGGCGACAAGCTCGTCGACGGAATCGGAGAGGCGGCCCTTCGTATCGAGGAGCGCATTGTCGGCGGCCTTCGCCTCCGCCACGGCGCCCGCCACGGTCCGGGCGCGCCGCTTCGGCGCTGCGTCGCCCTGGTCGCCGCACTCGCCGCCGGTGATCGCCCGCAGCTTTGCCAGGGTGAGCTCGCCGGCGGCCACCTTCTTCGCCAGCCGGCGCCGCGTGCGCCCGTCGCCGATCTTCATCAGCTCGTAGGCATGCGAGATGGTGTCTTTGCGCACGGACACGAGCTCGCGAATCTCGGGCGGCGCGTCCGCGAGACGAATCCGGTTCTCGACGTAGCCCTTGTCCTTGCCGATCTTCTGTCCGAGCTGGCGAACGCTGTAGCCGAGGTCGAGCATCTTCCGGAACATTGCCGCCTCTTCGAGCGGCGAGACGTCCTCACGCTGGAGATTCTCGATGATGCTCACTTCGAGCGCCGTCTGTTCGTCGAACTCCACCACGATGGCCGGGATCATCTCCCGCTCCGCCATGCGCGACGCGCGCCAGCGACGCTCGCCGGCGATCAGCTCGAACTGGCTGCCAATGGGCCGCACCAGGATTGGTTGAAGCACGCCGTGCTCGCGGATGCTGGACGCCAGGTCGACAAGCGAGCTCTCCTCGTAGGAGAGGCGTGGCTGCGCCGGGTTGGGGAGGATGCGGTCGACACCGATCTCGCGGATCTGCGCGTGAGTCGCGCGCGACTCGATGAGCGACACGATGCCCGGGCCGAGGTCCGCGGACTGCGCCTCGTCGAAGAGCCGTGTGATGTTCTCGCGGAATGCCGGACGCTTGCTGCTACCCAAGTTCGACCACCTCTCGCGCCAGGTCTCGGTAGGCGCGGGCGGCGGCCGAGTTGGTCGCGTACTCCGTCACCGGCTTCCCGGTGAGCGGCGCCTCACCGAGCTTCACCGTGTTCTTGATCATCGTGTTGAAGACTCGATGATCACCGAGCTCGCGCAGGTTTTCGAGCATCTCGCGGGCCAGCACCGTCCGTCCGTCGTAGAACGTGGCCAGCAGGCCCAGGATCTCGAGGTCATGGTTGAGCTTCAGCTTGATGGTGTTGATCACCTTGATGAGGGCGGTCAGGCCCTTGATGGCGTAATACTGCGTCTGCACCGGGATGATGACGCGATTGCTGGCGACGAGGGCGTTGATGGTCAGCAGTCCGAGCGTCGGTGGGCAGTCGACGACGACCACGTCAAACTGCTGTTCCGCCCATCCCTGGAGTGCGTCCCGCAGTACCATCTCGCGACCGATGGTCGTGAAGAGCTCGACCTCCGTGCTCGCCAGCTCGAGTGTCGACGGCGCGACCGAGAGACCTTGCATCCCGCTCGGCTTGACGATCTGCTCGAGTCCGACGCGATCCTCCGACAGCATGTCGGCGACCGACACCCTGACATCGGAGAGCGAGATGCCGAGGCCGACCGTCAGGTTGGCCTGCGGATCCATGTCGATACAGAGGACGCGATACCCAATCTCGGCGAGCGCGCCGGCGAGGTTGATCGACGTGGTGGTCTTGCCGACGCCGCCCTTCTGGTTCGCGATGCTGATTACCTTGGTCAAGAGAAGCACCTTACGCGTTGTGGGCGGCAGTGGTGGATCGTCGGCGGCGAGCGATGGGATGATCTCCCGCGGTCGTTCCGACTGCCTCGATGATAGTCGGGCAGCGCAGCCGAGGTCACCTGACTTATCCACAATGTCGACCAGTGTCGATGTCTTTGTGCAAAGACGAGCCGATATACTCGGACTTGTCCACCGTCATGGGGCCCATAGCTCAGTGGTCAGAGCATCCGGCTCATAACCGGCTGGTCGCAGGTTCGATCCCTGCTGGGCCTACCACATGCCACGCCGCGAGGGAGTTCGCCGAACCGATGACGACCGCCGACAAGCTCGCGCGCCTTCGAGCGCTGCGCGACGAGAGCCGTCTCGGCGGGGGAGCGAAGCGGGTTGAGCAGCAGCATGCGCGCGGCAAGCTGACGGCGCGCGAACGCGTCGAGCTGCTCGTCGACGACGGCAGCTTCCGCGAGCTGGACGCGCTCGTCACCCACCGGGCTACCGATTTCGGGCTCGCCGATGAGCTATACCTCGGCGACGGCGTCATCACCGGACACGGGACCGTCGACGGCCGCCCGGTGTTCATCTACAGCCAGGATTTCACCGTCTTCGGCGGCTCGCTGTCAGAATCCCACGCGGAGAAGATCTGCAAGGTGATGGATCTGGCGATGGAGAACGGCGCACCGATCATCGGTCTGGCCGACTCCGGTGGAGCTCGCATTCAAGAGGGGGTCGTGAGCCTGGGCGGCTACGCCGACATCTTCCTGCGCAACACGCTCGCGTCCGGTGTCGTGCCGCAGCTCTCGATCATCCTCGGACCATGCGCCGGCGGAGCCGTCTACTCGCCGGCGATCACCGACCTGACCGTGATGGTCGACGGCTCCAGCTACATGTTCGTCACCGGGCCCAACGTGGTAAAGACGGTGACCCACGAGGAGATCGACTTCGAGGGCCTCGGCGGTGCGCGAATCCACAACGCGACGAGCGGCGTCGCGCAGTTCCTCAGCGCCGGCGAGCCGCAGGCGCTCGACCTGGCACGGCGACTCATCGGCTACCTGCCGCAGAACAACGTGGAGCTGACGCCGAAGCGCGACGACTGGGGCGACCCGGAGATCGCCGCCGGTGAGCTGGACTCGGTCGTTCCGGATTCGGCGAAGCAGTCGTACGACATGCACCAGGTCATTCGCGGCGTCGTCGACGGCGGCTCGTTCACGGAGGTGCACGAGCACTTCGCCCGCAACATCATGTGCGGCTTTGCGCGCGTCGAGGGTCGCAGCATCGGGATCGTGGCGCAGCAGCCGGAGGTGCTCGCCGGCGTCCTCGACATCGATGCATCCGACAAGGCGGCGCGGTTCGTGCGGATGTGTGACTGCTTCAACGTGCCACTGCTGACGTTCGTGGACGTGCCGGGCTTCCTCCCCGGTGTCGACCAGGAGCATCGCGGCATCATCCGTCACGGCGCAAAACTGCTCTTCGCGTACAGTGAGGCCACGGTGCCCAAGGTGACCGTCATCACGCGCAAGGCGTACGGCGGCGCCTACGATGTCATGAGCAGCAAGCACATTCGTGGCGATATGAATTTCGCGTGGCCGACCGCGGAGATCGCCGTGATGGGGGTCGAGGGCGCGGTGAACATCGTCTTCCGGGAGCGCATCGCTGCGGCGCAGGATGCGGATGCCGAGCGGGCACGCCTGGTGGCCGAGTACGAGGAGCGATTCGCGAACCCGTACGTCGCGGCCGCTCGCGGCTACGTCGACGAGGTGATCCTGCCATCCGAGACGCGCGACCGCGTCGCGGCGTCGCTGCGGCTTCTGGAGGGCAAGCGCCAGACGCTGCCGCCGAAGAAGCATTCCAACATCCCGCTCTGAGGCCCGACGTGACGTCTTTGCGCAAAGACGGGCGGGATGGGCGACCGCCGTTCGGTCGTGTTCTCGTTGCCAACCGCGGCGAGATCGCCGTGCGGATCATTCGGGCGTGCCGGGAGTTGGGGATCGAGAGCGTGGCGGTCCACTCCGACATCGATGCCAACGCGACCCACGCCCAGATGGCCGATCGGGCGGAGCTGATCGGCCCGGCAAGTCCGGCCGCCTCGTACCTCGACATCGCCGCGATCCTCGATGCCGCTCGCCGGTCGGGGGCGGAGGCGGTCCATCCCGGCTATGGCTTCCTGTCGGAGGACGTGCGATTCGCGCGTGCCGTGGAGGATGCCGGACTCGTCTTCATCGGCCCGCCGCCGGCCACCCTCGAGGCGCTCGGCAACAAGCTCGCCGCCCGACATGTCGCGGTGGGGGTCGGCGTGCCGGTCGTCCCGGGGCGGTCCGTGGCACTCGCCGCGGACCTGGGGCTCGAGGCGGCGTCGGCATTGCTTGCCGAAGTCGGCACGCCGGCGATGCTGAAGGCGGCCGCGGGAGGCGGCGGACGGGGCATGCGTCGAATCGATGACGCGGGCGAGCTGCCGGATGCGCTCGCCGCGGCGTCGCGCGAGGCGCTGAGCGCGTTTGGCGACGGAACGATCTACGTGGAGCGTTTCATCAGCCCGGCTCGGCATGTCGAGGTGCAGCTCCTCGGTGACCGCCACGGCGGTCTGGTGGCGCTGGGCGAGCGGGACTGCTCGGTGCAGCGCCGGCATCAGAAGCTGGTGGAAGAGTCGCCATCCCCGGCGGTGGACCCGGAAACCAGGGCCGCGATGCTCGCGTCGGCGATGCGTATGGCGCGCAGCGTCGACTTTCACAACGCCGCCACGGTCGAGTTCCTGCTGGACGGCAGCGGACATCACTACTTCCTGGAGATGAACACGCGCCTCCAGGTGGAGCACGGCGTGACTGAGCTCGTCAGCGGCCTCGACCTTGTCGCCTGGCAGATCCGAGTCGCGGCGGGTGAGCGGCTCCCCCAGGCGGTGCTGCAGGCGCAGCCACGCGGACACGCCATCGAGGTCCGCCTCTATGCCGAGGATCCGTGGCAGGACTTCCGTCCCGTGGCCGGTGACGTGACCGCGTGGCGCATGCCCGAGGGTCCGGGTGTTCGTGTCGACACCGGGATCACCGGCCCGGCGTCGCTGCCCTCGCAGTACGACCCGCTTCTTGCCAAGCTGCTCGTATGGGCCGAAGATCGGCCACGCGCCATCGCGCGGCTCCGTCGTGCGCTCGACGAGACCGCCATCGGAGGCGTCCAGACTGACCACGGGTTCCTGCGCTGGCTCGTTGATGACGAGGCGTTCGCCTCGGGGGCCTATGACACTGGGCTGATCGTAGACCGATGGAGCCCGGGCCCCGCGCTCGACGCGGGGATCGCACGCCTCGCCGCCGCCGCCGCGGGTGCCGGGCGTCTCTCCGCAAAGACGGGGGGCGCGCGCACAGCACCCGGGGTGACGCCGGGCGGCGCGGACGGCGGCCGCGAATGGGCGCGGCAGGCCCGTCGAGAGGCAGTGAACCGATGAGCGACTACGAGTACGTCGTCGACGGCGACCCGGTCGATGCCGCCACGTCGGCGGTCGCCTGGCTCGATCGCGCGACGGGCCTGGCGTGGATCGCGAGCTCGGCGGGGCGAAGCCTCGCGGTCGTGGAGGGGAGCGGCGACAGCTGGTGGGTGACGATCGGCGGCCGGCGGATCTCCGTCACCGTGCGCACGTGGCGCGAGCGGGTGCTGGCCGAGGCGGAGGTGGCTGCGGCCGCCAGCGGCGGTGCCATCGACGTCACTGCGACGCTGCCGGGCCTGGTGGTGGTCGTTGCCGTCGCCACCGGCGACACGGTGGTGGCGGGGCAGTCACTCCTCACCGTCGAGGCGATGAAGATGCAGAACGAGGTCCGCGCCCCGCGCGACGGGAGGGTCGGGACGGTGGCGGTCGCTCCGGGCACCGCGGTGGCAACCGGGGCGCTGCTGCTGCGCCTCGAGGAGGCCGGCGAGGCCGGCCCCGGCTAGGCGGTGGCTCCGGCGAGCGATGCCATGAGCCGCACCAGGGCCGCGCCGACCAAAGCGGCCACGACGGCCACGGCGATGTCGAACAGCAGGGCCACGTCGTATCCGAAGAGGTTGATGCGGGGGCCCACCTCCAGCTCGAGGCGGTGGCCGACGACGTAGAGCGCCACGAAGGTCATCCCGACGGGTCCGATGGCTGCCCACCACGCCGGCGGACCCACCACCAGCCAGGCGGCGATGCCACTCACCGAGGAGATGATGATGAACACGGCCAGGAGGGCGAAGGCGCTGAGGGGCATGCCGCGAGTCTGCCACGTCTGGCCGGCCGCCGCCCGACCGGCATCGGTACACTGGCCGACGCATGCCTGACGACCAGCCGCGACCCGTTCGGACCCCATCGGGGATCGAGGTGGCGAGCGCCTACGAGCCGGATCCGACTTTCGACGCCGAGCACGAGCTCGGTGCTCCCGGTGAGCCGCCGTTCACGCGTGGCATTCGCCCGGATGGCTACCGGACGCGCAGCTGGACGATGCGCCAGTACGCCGGCTTCGGCTCGGCGGAGGAAACGAATCGGCGCTTCCGCTACCTGCTCGAGACGGGACAGACCGGCCTCTCGGTAGCCTTCGACCTGCCGACGCAGATGGGATACGACAGCGACGACGTCATGGCGCGTGGGGAGGTCGGTCGCGTCGGCGTCCCGATCGACACGATCGAGGACATGGAGCTCCTGTTTGCGGATATCGACCTCGGACGCGTGTCGACCTCGATGACGATCAACGCCACCGCGGCGATCCTGCTGGCGCTCTACGAGGCGGTCGGGCGGCGCCGCGGCATCGATCCAGTCGGCCTGCGCGGCACGGTCCAGAACGACATCCTCAAGGAGTACATCGCGCGCGGGACGTACATCTACCCGCCGCAGCCGTCGATGCGCCTCGTCACCGACCTCTTCGCCTACTGCCATGCCGAGCTGCCGGCCTTCAACACGATCAGCATCA
This sequence comes from Candidatus Limnocylindria bacterium, assembly GCA_038248895.1. Classification (GTDB taxonomy): domain Bacteria; phylum Chloroflexota; class Limnocylindria; order QHBO01; family QHBO01; genus JAICQM01. Next base: position 19,535 of record JBBRWZ010000022.1, read on the forward strand.
GCGGCTATCACATGCGCGAGGCCGGCGCGACGGCGATCCAGGAGATTGCCTTCACCATCGCCAACGCGATCGCCTACGCGGATGCCGCCCTCGCGGCTGGTCTTGCCTTCGACGACTTCGCGCCACGGCTCAGCTTCTTCTTCGCTGCCCATGGCGATCTGCTGGAGGAGGTGGCCAAGTTCCGCGCCGCGAGGCGTGCCTGGTCGCGCGTGGCGCAGGACCGATATGCAGCGCGAGACCCGCGTTCGATGGCGATGCGGTTCCACGTTCAGACGGGCGGTTCGACGCTGACCGCCCAGCAGCCCGAGGTGAACACGGTGCGCACGACGATCCAGGCGCTCGCCGCCGTACTCGGCGGGGCGCAGTCGCTCCACACCAACGCGCTCGACGAGGCGCTGGGGCTGCCCACCCCGGAGACGGCACGGCTCGCGCTGCGGACGCAGCAGGTGATCGCGGCCGAGTCGGGCGTCGCGGCCACGGCCGATCCGCTCGGGGGCTCCTACTACCTGGAATGGTTGACGGAACAACTGACCGCGGGTGTCGATGCCGAGCTGGAGCGCATCGACGAGCGTGGGGGGACGCTGGCCGCGCTGGCAGCGGGCTATCAGCAGGATGCGATTGGCGATGCGGCGTATGCCGCGCAACGCGCGCTCTAGGCTGGGGAGCGCATCGTGGTGGGCCTGAACGCCTTCACCGATGGCGGCGATGCGCAGCGCCCGGCGCCGCAGCTGATCGACGCGGCGGCGGAGGCGCGGCAGGTCGCTCGCACGCGCGCGGTGCGTGCATCACGCGACGCCATGGCCGCCGCGGCAGCGCTGGCCCGCCTCGGCGAGGCGGCGGCTGGCACCGAGAACCTGCTGCCGCGCATCCGCGTCGCCGTCGAAGCCGGGGTGACGCTGGGCGAGATCAGCACGGCGCTCCGCGACGTGTGGGGTGAGCATCGGCCATGAGCCAGCGGCTGCCGATCGGTCCCATTCATCACGTCGCCGTCGTGGTGCGCAGCATCGGGGCCTCGCTGCCACGCTACGCGGAGCTGTTCGGCTTCGTTCTCGAGGGCGAGGTGGTCGAGCTGCCCGCGCAGCGGTCGCGCGTCGCGTTCCTCGCCACTGGCCCGGCACCGGCAGCACGGCTGGAGCTCGTTGAGCCGACAGATCCCGAGAGCGGCGTCGGTCGCTTTCTCGCCGCGCGCGGCGAGGGTTTGCACCACGTCTGCTTCGCGTCCGACGACATGCCAGCCGATCTGCGCGCGCTCGCGGCCGCCGACGCCGAGCTCATCGACGCGTCGCCCCGTCCGGGTGCCCACGGCGACGTCGCGTTCATCCATCCCCGTACGCTCGGCGGCGTGCTCTGGGAGCTCACCACCATGCACGATGGAGAGACCGATGCCTGACGATCTTGAGCAACCCGTCTCGGCGCATCCGCTCATCTCGAGCGGACGGGTCTGGCTTCGGCCGCTCGAGGAGCGCGACCTGGCCGCCCTGATGCTGGCGATCAACGACCGCGAGGTTGGCGGTCGCGCCGGCTTCCAGATCCCGTTCGGACCGCAGATGGCGAAGGAGTGGCTGGCCGACAAGCTGCACAAGATGGACGAGGACCGGGGAATGTACTTCGCCGTGTGTGAGCTCGGCAGCTCGACGTTCATCGTGACGGTGTGGCTCAATCACCTCTCCCTGGGTGACCGGAACGCGGAGCTGGCGATCGCGATGGACGCCGGGCATGTGGGCGCGGGATGGGGGACCGAGGCGCAGCGCGCCCTGCTCGCGCTCGCGTTCGGGACCATCGGGCTGCATCGCGTCTACCTCCACGTCGATGCCGGCAACGAGCGCGCGATCCGGAGCTACCGCAAGGTCGGGTTCGTCGAGGAGGGCCGCCTCCGGGCGGCATGGCTGCACGACGGCGTCTGGACCGATTCGTTCCTGATGGCGATCCTCGCCGACGAGTGGCGCGCGAGCACCGCCACCACCGCCACCACCGCGCCCGCGCCCGCTACCGATGAAGCGCGGGATTGACGCCTGAGGGCGTTTCCAGGCGCCGCATCGACGATTCATCGGTAGGTGTGTGGCCTGGGGGGCCTGCAGACTGAGCTCAGGCGCCACACGACCCGATGAATCGAAGGCCCGACACCTGAGCGTGGCCCGAGGCGTGAATTCACCGATTCACCGAAGGGCGGTCTCGGCGAAGGTCCCGCTATCGGACGCCGGCGTCACGTAGCAGCCCGGGGATGTGCGACGGCGAGTCGGCGACGGCGATGCCGGCATCCTCGAGCGCCGTGCGCTTCGACTCCGCGGTCCCGGCCCCACCGGAGATGATCGCCCCCGCGTGGCCCATCCGGCGTCCGGGCGGTGCGGTCCGGCCGGCGATGAACGACGCCATCGGCTTGCGCACCTCGCGCTTCACGAACGCGGCCGCCCTCTCCTCCTCCTCGCCACCGATCTCGCCGATCAGCACGATCGCCTCGGTCTCCCGGTCCTGGTTGAAGGCATCGAGGACGTCGATGAATGTCGTGCCGATGATCGGGTCGCCACCGATCCCGACGCAGGTGGACTGGCCTATCCCGGCGTCCGACATCGCCTGCACCACCTCGTAGGTGAGCGTCCCGGAGCGGCTGACGAGCCCCACCGAGCCGGGCCGGTGGATGTCGCCGGGGATGATCCCGACCTTCGCCTTGTCCGCGACGCTCGTCAGGCCGGGGCAGTTCGGACCGATGAGCCGGACGCCCTGCTGCCGCAGGACGTGGTAGACGCGCAGCATGTCGAGGACGGGGATGTTCTCGGTGATGCAGACCACCAGACCGATGCCACCGGCCGCCGCCTCGAGGACGGCGTCCGGTGCGAAGGCCGCCGGCACGAAGATGCACGTCGCGTTGGCACCCGTCTCGCGCACCGCCTCCTCGACCGTGTCGAAGACCGGGACGCGGCCGTCGAGCGTCGACTGCCCGCCCTTGCCGGGCGTGACGCCGGCGACGATATCGGTGCCGAACTCGAGCATCGCGCGCGAGTGGAACTCGCCCTCGCGGCCGGTGATGCCCTGGACGAGGAGCCGCGTGTCACGGTTGACGAAGATGCTCATGCGGCCGCCCCGCCAGCGGCCGCGACCGCCTTCGCCGCCGCGTCGTCGAGCGAGTCGGCGGTGATCAGGTTCGCCTCGGCCAGGATCGGCTTCGCCTCCTCGCTGTTGGTGCCCACGATGCGCACTACCATCGGTACCTCGCGCTCGATGTTGGCGCGCGCCTCGACGATGCCGCGCGCGACCTCGTCGCCGCGGGTGATGCCGCCGAAGATGTTGATCAGGATCGCCTTCACGTTCGGGTCGCCGAGGATGATGCGGAACGCGGCGGTCACCTTGTCCGCCTTGGCGCCGCCACCGATGTCGAGGAAGTTCGCGGGCTCGCCGCCGGCGAGCTTGACGAGATCCATTGTCGTCATCGCCAGGCCGGCGCCGTTCACCATGCAGCCGATGCTGCCGTCGAGCTTGATGAAGCTGATGCCCGCCTCGCGCGCGGCGATCTCGGCGGGATCCTCCTCGTTGAGGTCGCGCATCGCCTCGAGGTCGGGGTGGCGGGGGAGCGCCGAGTCGTCGAGGACGATCTTGGCGTCGAGCGCTAGCAGTTCGCCGCCCTCGGTGACGACCAGCGGGTTGATCTCGGCGAGGTCCGCGTCCGCGTCGATGAATGCGTCGTACAGGCCACGGAGCAGCCGCGCGAAGTCCTTGCGCAGGTCAGCCGGGATGCCCAGGAAGAACGATGCGCGCCGCACGTCGTGCTCCTGGAGGCCGAGCAGCGGATGCAGCGGCAGGCGCAGGATCGCCTCCGGGTTGGTCTTCGCGGTCTCCTCGATCTCGACGCCGCCGTCGGCCGAGGCGATCACCGTCACGGCCCGCGCGGCGCGGTCGAGGATGAGGCCGAGGTAGTACTCCTTGGCAATCTCCGCGGCCGGCGCCACCAGCACCGTCCGGACGGTGATGCCCTTGATGTCCATGCCGAGGATGTCGCGCGCCCGTGCCTCGGCGTCGTCCGGCGTGGCGGCGAGCTTCACGCCGCCCGCCTTGCCGCGGCCGCCGACGAGCACCTGCGCCTTCACGACGACCGGCCCGCCGATCCGCTCCGCGGCGGCGCGTGCCTCCGCGGGGGTCGTGGCGGTCTCGCCGGCGAGCAGCGGAACGTCGTGTGCGGCGAGGATCTCCTTACTCCGATACTCCTGGAGCTTCACTCGCATCTCCTGCGTGATGTGGTTCGGTCGAGGGTCCGGCGCGCACAATCGCAGAGGGCTGCAGCGCCTCGGGACGGGGAAGAATTGTAGCGGCTGCGCCCGACGCGGCACCCGCCCGCCGGTCCGCTCGTACACTGAGCCGCACCGCCGACGCTTTGATCGGCCGCAGAGGTAATCGCACCGGTGAGCTACAGCGTCACGCTCATTCCCGGCGACGGAATCGGTCCGGAGCTGGCAGACGCCACCACGCACGTGCTGGAGGCGACGGGGATCGCGTTCAGCTGGGATCGGCAGCAGGCCGGCGAGGCGACCATCGCCAGCGAGGGGACGCCGCTCCCGGATCGCGTCGTCGAGTCGATCCGGACGAACGGGATCGCCATCAAGGGACCGATCACCACGCCCGTTGGTGCCGGGTTCCGTTCCGTCAACGTCGGCCTGCGCCAGGCGCTCGAGCTCTACGCCAACGTCCGACCGGCGCGCAGCATGCAGGGCGTGGCGAGCCGCTACGACAACCTCGACCTGATCATCGTGCGCGAGAACACCGAGGACCTCTACGCCGGGATCGAGCATCGCGTGGGCCCCGATGCGGCGGAGAGCATCAAGATCATCACGCGCGCCGCGAGCCAGCGGATCGCCCGTTACGCGTTCGAGTACGCCGTGCAGAACGGGCGCCGCAAGGTCACCGCGGTCCACAAGGCGAACATCATGAAGCTCTCCGACGGCCTCTTCCTGGAGAGCTGCCAGCAGATCGCCGCCGAGTACGCCGGCCGCGTCGAGTTCGAGGACCGGATCGTCGACAACATGTGCATGCAGCTCGTCCAGAAGCCGGAGCTGTATGACGTGCTCGTCCTGCCCAACCTGTACGGCGACATCGTCAGCGACCTCGCCGCCGGCCTTGTCGGCGGCCTCGGCGTCGCCCCGGGCGCCAACATCGGTGAGCATGCGGCGGTCTTCGAGCCGGTCCACGGGTCGGCGCCGAAGTACGCGGGCCAGAACCGCGCCAACCCGACCGCCCTCATCCTGTCCGGCGCGCTGATGCTCCGCCACCTGGGGGAGACCGATGCGGCCGACACGGTCGAGAATGCCGTGCGAGCCGTGATCGCCGAGGGACGCACGGTGACGCAGGACCTCGGCGGCACCACCGGCACGCGCGAGTTCGGCATGGCCGTCGCCGAGCGCGTGCGCGCTGGCCGCTAGATGCTCGACGAGAAGACGCGCGAGGCGCTCCTCGATGCGCGCGACACTTGCCGGGTCGTCGCCGACCGCGAGCGCGAGCGTCGGCTAGAATCGGCCCTGCCGCTGCGTCACCGGGGCGTGTCGCGGTGTCCATCGGCCCCGACGCAGATGAGGTAGCCACCCGCGCACGCACGATGTTCCGACTCTTCGGCTATGAGATCAGCTGGGCACAGCTGGCCTGGTTCGGGCACCGGGCCTCGGGGCTCGGGGTGCTGCTCTTCCTCTTCCTCCACGTCGTCGAGACCTCGACCGTGCTCGCCGGCCCGGAGGTCTACGACTTCACGCAGACCATCTATCACAACCTTCCGGCGCGGCTCGGCGAGGTGCTCCTGATGGCGGCGGTGGTCTATCACTCGCTGAACGGGCTGCGCGTCATCGCCATGGACTTCTGGCCACGGCTGACGGTGTACTACCGGCCACTGACCTACGGGGTCATCGCCGCGACGGTGATCGCCATGATCCCCATCGGCCTCATCATGATCACGCCGTACGCGCCGTGGGGTGCCGCGTGACGGCGCGCACCATCTACCGCCGCAATCCGTCGCGAGCCGCGCGACCGATGCCGGAGGCACCGGGTCGGGAACGGTTCTGGTGGTGGTACATGCGCATCAGCGGCCTGGCGCTGGTGCTGATGGCGCTGGGGCACATGCTGATCATGCATGTGCTGGTGCAGCTCCGCGGCGAGGAGATCAACTTCGCCTTCGTCACCAGCCGCTGGGGAAGCCCCTTCTGGCGCATCTACGACGCCGTGCTGCTGCTGCTGGCCATGACGCACGGCATCAACGGCGCGCGGATCGTCATCGGCGACTACGTGGCCAATCGGACGGCGCGCGGCCTGCTGACGATCGTCATCGGCATCATCGCCGTGCTCTGGATCATCCTCGGCATCCTGGTGGTGCTGTTCTTCGATCCCAACACCCCCGCATCCGTCGGCCCGTTCTCGTGAGCGGACCGATGCTGCCCGCCACCTCGGGGCTCGCCCGCACCCCCGGGGTGCGCGTCCACGACCTCGATGGGGTGGTTGTCGGCGCCGGCGGGGCCGGCCTCTACGCGGCGCTGGAGCTGAAGAGGGACCTCGGCCCCGACGCTCGCATCGGTGTCATCAGCAAGCTCTACCCGTCGCGCTCCCACACCGGCGCCGCACAGGGCGGCGTATGTGCCGCGCTCGGCAACACGGAGGAGGATCACTGGGAGTGGCACTGGTTCGATACGGTGAAGGGCGGTGACTACCTCGTCGACCAGGACGCGGCGCGCGTCATGTGCCACGACGCGGTCGAGACGATCATCAACCTCGAGCACCTCGGGCTGCCCTTCAATCGCACCGAGGAGGGCCTCATCGACCAGCGGCGATTCGGCGGCCACACCCGCAACCAGGGCGAGGCGCCGGTGCGGCGCAGCTGCTTCGCCGCCGATCGCACCGGCCACGCCATCCTGCAGACGCTCTACCAGCAGTGCATCAAGCACGACGTCACGTTCTACGACGAGTTCCAGGTCCTTGACGTGGCACTGCCGGCTGGACCCACGGGACCGATCGGTGGCGTGATCGCGCTCGAGCTGGCATCGAGCGAGATCCATTCGTTCCGTGCGCGCACGGTCCTGTTCGCGACCGGTGGCTTCGGAAGGATCTTCAAGGTCACCAGCAATGCCCACACGCTCACCGGGGACGGGGTCGCGATCGCCTACCGGCGGGGGATCCCGCTCGAGGACATGGAGATGTTCCAGTTCCACCCGACCGGCATGTACAAGCTCGGCTTCCTCCTCTCGGAGGCGATGCGCGGTGAGGGCGGCTTTCTCGTCAACAACGACGGCGAACGGTTCATGGAGCGCTACGCGCCGACCATGAAGGACCTCGCCAGCCGCGACGTGGTCAGCCGCAGCATCTACCTCGAGATCGCGGAAGGGCGCGGGATCGGCGGCAAGGACTTCGTCCACCTCGACGTGCGGCACCTCGGCGCGGAGGTGCTCAACAAGAAGCTGCCGGACATGAGTGGATTCATTCGCACCTATTTCGGGCTTGAGCCGCTCACCGATCTCGTCCCCATCCAGCCGACGGCGCACTATGCGATGGGCGGCATCCCGACTGATATCGACGGGCGCGTCCTCGCCGACGGGGCGACATCGGTCACGCCGGGCTTCTACGCGGCGGGGGAGTGCGCCTGCGTCAGCGTCCACGGCGCGAACCGGCTCGGCACGAACTCGCTGCTCGACATCCTCGTCTTCGGCCGTCGGGCGGGGATCGACATGGCGCGCTACCTGCGTGACGCCGGCCCGGCGATACCGGACCTGGAGGCCGAAGCCGGCGTCCAGGCGGAGATCGCCGCCCTGCTGGCCGCCACCGACGGCGAGCGCCCGGCGGTGATCCGACGCGAGCTGCAGGAGGTGATGTTCACGAAGTGCGGCGTCTTCCGCACCGAGCAATTGCTCACCGAGTGCCGCGACGCGGTTGCGCAGCTGCGGGAACGGGCCGGGCACCTGATCGTCGACGACAAGGGCTGCCGCTACAACACCGATCTCGCCGATGCGCTCGAGCTGCGCTACCTGATCGACTGCGCGGAGGCGGCGGTGAGCTCCGCGCTGGCTCGCCACGAGAGCCGTGGCGCCCATGCGCGCGAGGATTACCCCGATCGAGACGACGTCGACTGGCTGAAGCATTCGCTCGCCTTCCGCGGTCTCGGCGGCGAGCCTCCGCGCCTTGCCTACAAGCCGGTCGCGCTGGGCGAGTTCGAGCCCAAGGCGCGCGTGTACTAGGGTTGAGCCCCATGGACGTCCGGCTGCGCATTCGACGCTACAACCCCGAGCTCGACGATGAGCCGCACTGGGAGGAGTACCGCGTCGAGGCCGAGCCCACCGACCGCGTGCTCGACCTGCTCCACGAGGTGAAGTGGTACCAGGACGGAACCCTCACCTTCCGCCGCTCCTGCGCGCACGGCGTCTGCGGCTCGGATGCGATGCTGATCAACGGCCGCAACCGGCTCGCCTGCGAGACGCTCGTCAAGGATGCCGGGACCGACATCACGGTCGAGGCGATCCGCGGCATGCCGGTCCTGAAGGATCTGCTCGTCGACATGGAGCCGTTCTGGGACAAGTACCGGCAGGTGATGCCGTTCCTCGTCAACGACGAGCCGGTGCCGGAGGACGGCAGGGAGCGCCGGCAGTCGCAGGCCGAGCGCGCGCAGTACGAGGACACCTCGAAGTGCATCCTCTGTGCGGCCTGCACCACCGGCTGCCCCGTCTTCTGGTCGAATCCCGACTACGTCGGCCCGGCGGCGATCGTGAACGCGCATCGGTTCATCAAGGATTCGCGCGACCACGCCCATGAGGAGCGCCTGCAGATCATGGCCGACGCCGATGGCGTGTGGCGCTGCCGCACCGTCTTCAACTGCGTCGAGGCCTGCCCGCGCGGCATCAATATCACCCGCGCCATTCTCGAGGTGACCCAGGAGATCGGAAAGGCCGGCATCTCCTGAGCGGACCGATCCGCCTGCTCATCCACACCGATGGCGCCGCGCGCGGCAACCCCGGCCCCGCCGGCGCCGGTGCGATCCTGGTCGACGCCGCCGATGGTCGCGTGGTGGCCGAGATCGCCGAGCCGCTCGGTTGGGCCACGAACAACGTCGCGGAGTGGACCGCGGTGGAGCTGGCGCTCGCGCGGGCGGTCGCCGCGGGCGCGAACCACGTCGACCTGCGGATGGACTCGCAGCTGGTCGCACGCCAGATCATCGGCATGTACCGCGTCAAGCACCCCGATCTCCAGCCGATCCATCGGCGGGTGATGGCCATGCTCGAGCGGCTCGACAGCTACACCGTGGGCCACGTGCCGCGCGAGCGGAACAAGGTCGCGGACCGGCTCAGCAACGTCGCAATCGACGGCCCGCGGCCGTGACCCGCGTCGCGCTCGCGACGCTGGGGCGGGCAGCTGCGGCTGGTTCGGGCTCGGCGGCTGACCATCCGCGGACAGGTACCTCGCGCGGTCGGCCCGCCGATGCGCCCGCCGTCGCTTCGCCCGCCCCGTCGCTTCGCCCGCCCGGTCGCTTCGCCCGTCCCCCGATTCATCGCCGATGTTGACGCACGGGCCGGTGCCCAGGCGCCACCCCGTCGATTGATCAATGCCTGCTGCGCATGGGTGACAGCCATGCCCGCCTCTGGCGCTTGGCTCAGCGATGAATCGGCGAACCGGCGCCTCACCACCGCGTTGGGCGCGAAACCGGCGATTCATCGGTGCGGCGGCGCGGTCCGGCGCCTCCGCCAGCGCACGCCCCGCGCCGCACGCCCCGCCGGCGGCCGCACGCCGCGCCGCACGCCGTGCGGCGCGTCCCGGAACGGTCATGTGCGCGCCTGGTTTGCGTTAGCCGGCCATCCCGCTGACTTGGGCACGAGCTCGAGCGTGAACGGAGGTGCGAGTACATGCGGGACGGAGTCCGCGTCCGGCTAATGCGAACCAGGACTGCGTTTGACCAGTCGTGGTTACGAGATCGCCGCGGGTCATCCACCAACGCTCGCGCAAACGGTCTCCGCACCCTACAATGCGGCTCCCTGGAGGCGGCCGGACGGCCGCGGACACGATCGCCGAAAGGCGGTGTCCGAGGAAAGTCCGAGCTCCTCAGAGCAGGCTCGCGGGTAACGCCCGTCCGCCGTGAGGCGAGGACCAGCGCCACAGTGACGATGCCCGCGCAAGCGGGAGTGAAACGGGCAAGCTCGAGCCGGAGCAAGACCGAATAGGAGGGCGGAACCGCAGCCGCAAGGTTGCGCAGAAGCTGCTCGCTCAGCCCTCGGGTAGGTCGCACGAGGCACCGGGCAACCGGTTGCCCCAGATGGATGGCCGTCGCACGGACCGATGCGAATCGGGCCGCGGCACAGAACTCGGCTTACAGGCCGCGCTCCAGGGACTACGCCTCGTCGGCCCGCCAGATGCTTCGGGCGGTGCAGGCGTTGCAGATCGGCCGCGCCGCGGCCATGTCGCCGAGCGGCAGCGGATGATTGGCGCCGCCGAGCAGGCAGGTGACCTCGACGGTCGGGGCATCGGCGCCGGCCACGATCATGACGTGGCGCACGGAGCAGCGGCGAATCCTTCCCCCGCGAGGTATCGGGGTCCGCCCCTCCTCGTCGATCGGTTCGAGCGCCACGGTTATCGCCTGCCTGTCAGCTGTCCTCGCGCGACCATGGGATCCGCAGCCACGCCGGCGACCAGCCTAGGGGTGCCCGGTTCGTGACCTCAATGACGCATTGGTACTGCCGGCGGCGGCATCCGGGCACGTGTGCGCCCACTCAGAGTGACGCTAGACTCTGGCCGCCGGCCCAGCGTGGCTGACTCATGGCCCGTGCCGGCAGCACGCAGACGGAGCGACCTTGTTCGGACGGAGGCGCAAGCAGGAAGAGGCGGACGCGGAGGCAGCCCGCGAGGCGGAGCGACGAGCGCTCTTCGCGCAGCTCGCATCGCGCCCCGATGACATCTGCCCGTTCCTGGGCCTCGCCACCAACCGGGTCGGGTACGAGAACGGCGCCAATCCCGAGCATCGCTGCTACGCCTTCGGCGATCCCGCGGCGCTCTCCGACGACCAGCAGACCAAGGTCTGTCTCGACCGCGGCTACGGCACCTGTCCCCGCTATCTCCGCGGCGTCCTTGTCATCCCCACCGATGAGCTCGAGGCACTGCGCCGCCCGGCGCCGGCCCGTGCGGAGGCGCCACCACCACCCCCGCCGCAGGAGCGTCGCCCGCGTCCCGTCCTCCTCTGGCTGATTGGCATCGTTCTCCTGGTGGGGGTGGCGGGCGCCGGCGCGTTCGCGCTGCTCGGCGGCCTCGCCCCGGTGGCGAGCACCTCGCCCACGCCGACGGCGAGCCCCACCGGCGTGCCCATCAGCCCGACGCCGAGCATCGAGGCGTCCCCGTCGCTGGCATCGCCCACCGTGGCGCCCACGCCGGAGCCGACGCCGTCGGCCGGCGATCGGTTCATCGGCTACGAGGTCGAGGTGGCGCAGGGCGACTATCAGCTGTTCAGCGTCAACGACAGCGGAACCGTCACCTCCGCGCTGGACGCCGCCTTCGACGCGCCATCGCGCGGGGAGGTGCAACGAATCGTGGCGCCCAACGGCCTGCTGCACTGGCGCACGGTGGGCGGGGGCTACGACGGTCTCTCGTACATCCGCGATCGCTCCGGACCGTACGTGATCCGTGAGGTGTACGTTGGCGCCGACGGCTCGCTGCGCTACATCCGTCTCCCTCCCGGGGACAGCTGAGCGGCGTTCTGATGATCGCCCCATCCGACGGCGCCATCCTCATCGCCACCGGGTGACCACGCTGCCCGGTCAACCGCCACAGCACGAGGTTCACGAAGACCGATGAGATTGATCAAGCCACTCGGCGGGGCCGCCGCGCTCGTCGTCGCCGCCATCGTCGGCGGCACGCTGATGAGCTCGGTGTTCGCAGCTCCGTCGACGAGCACCTCGCCGGCGGCGACCCTCGCCGCCGACGGTGCCCACGGTGCGTACTGCCAGGCATTCATCGACGCATTTGCCTCCGAGCTCGGGATCTCGACCGATGACCTCGGCACCGCCGCTCGCGCGGCAGCCGCGTCGACGATTGACGCCGCCGTCGCCGCCGGCGACCTCACCGCGGAGCGCGCGGCGACGCTCAAGCAGCGGCTCGCTGCGGCCGGCGATGGGTGCGCGGCGCTCGCGGGGAGATTCCCCTTTGCCGGACCGCACCGCGGCGGCATGCGCGGGCACCGGCAGCTCGGTGACCTGGTCGGCGCGGCCGCCACCAGCCTCGGCATCGATCGTGCCGACCTGGTACAGCGCATCCGTGGCGGCGAGACCCTTGCCGACG
>JBBRWZ010000023.1:0-31327 GCA_038248895.1 Candidatus Limnocylindria bacterium
GAATGGAGATCACATCGAAGCAAGCGTGTTTGTATTTATTTTCATTATTATTATTATTTTATTTATAGTGAGACGCCTACGCACTGCATGCGAGCGCGCGAAGAGGACGCCGAGCACCGCCAGCGCCACCACCAGGCCCTCCGCGACGAGACGGCGCGCGGTGGGGTGCTCCTGGACGACCCGGTCGCGGAGCAAAGAACGCAGGTCGCGGATCCCCACCGGCAACAGCAGGGCCACGCAGGCCGCGACCGCGACGCCGGCCACCAATCCGGCGAGCTGCAGCGGAAGGTCGCCGGCGTCTTCGGCAACCAGTAACCGGGCCAGCAGCCAACCGCCGACGGCGGCGGGAAGGCAGATCGCGACCGCCTCGACGAGGGCGGGGAGGAGGATCTGCTCGGCACCGGCGCCCCGCTCGCGCTGGATCACGAGCGCGGGACGGCGCCGATCCGCGAGGAGCACCGCCAGCAGGATGATCGCCGCGGCGGCGATGCCCCCGACACCAAGGCCCACGAGGCCGAGCAGGAGGAACGCCTGGCGTTGGCCGGCAAGGTACGTCGCGAGCAGTGTGGGAATCCCGGTTCGCAGCTGGACGGGGAGGAGCGTGGCGACGTCGAAGCCGCTGAACGCGTTGCGCAGGTCATTGAAGTCCACCGCCAGGCGCGCAGGCGAAGCGGCGGCCAGCCGCTCCGCATCGGCCCGGTAGGCATACGTGAGCTGGACGATCCGCGGCCACGCGGTGAGCAGCGTTTCGAGCCCGTCGTGCGAGACCAGCGCGGCGCCCGAGGCGCCGCTGTCACCCACGTTCGGTGCGACCAGGCGTCGGTCGCCGGCCCAGAACGCTTCCTCGGGGTCGTCGACGGCGAAGACGCCGACCACCTCGCCGATGACGATCGGCTCGGCTTCGCCGGGGAGCGTGACGCCGCCTAAGAGGCTCCGCGTGGTCATGTCGAGCCGGTCGCCAACGGCGATGCCCATGGCGTCCGCCGTCGCCTCGGAGATGACGAGCTCGAGGTGCACCGTGGCCGGGTTGGGCGGATCGAGCTGGCTCGTCACCGGCTCGGGTGGCGTGATGGAAGCTCCGCGCGGCGACCGCCCCTCGGTGAAGGTGACCCGTCCGTCTGCCCCGTCGCGGGCCAGGAGGAGCAGCAGCCGCCCGAACGGGTTCGGTGGCGCGCCCTGCACCTCGACCGACCAGCTCTCCGTCTCGTAGCTTGTGGACGGCTCCTCCAGCACGGCATGCACCGCTACCGGGATCTGGTTGTCGACGCGCGCGGCGATGCGCCGGGCCTCGTCGCCCAGGTCGCCGAGCGCATGAGAGCGCAGCTCCTGCCCCGCCGTCACGACCACGGTGCGCTCCGGTGCCGAGGCCCGGTCGATCTGCTGCCGCAGGGCATCGTGCGAGGCACGAACCGCGAGCATCGGGGCCGCGGCGGCGAGGGCAGAGGTGAGGAACACCGTCACGGCCAGCACGGTGAGGGGGACCCCGTCGACGCGCAGACGTCGCGCCCACAGCAGGAGCGGGGAGAGGCTCATCGGCTCAGTCCTCGCCGATCCGCAGCGCCGAGCCGAGGCCAACCCGCCGCAGCACCGTCGCCAGCACGCCCACCGTCAGGCCCAGCGAGACGAGCGCCACCGCCTCGAGCAGGGCGATCTGTCCCCACGGGATGCTGATCACCAGGTCGGGGATCGGGCGCGTACCGGCCTGTGTCAGCGTGACGAATGGCAGCACCACCCACGCGATGATGAGTCCGAGCAGCGTACCGATCGCGAGGCTGATCACGACCAGGATCGCGTTCTCCAGGGTCAGCCAGGCGGCAAGCTGTCGCGGCGCGAGGCCCAGCGCGCGCAGGATCGCGAACTCCGTCATCCGCTCGCGGGCGGCGACCGAGGTGGACACGGCGAAGCCGATTGCGGCGAAGGCGGCAGCGGCGAGGACGCCGAGAAGCAGCGCGCCCAGGATGCCGAGTGCGACCGGATCGGTCTGGAGCTGCACGACGCGCTCCGGCATCACGACGGTCTCGACGCTCGCGAACGGCGCGGCGTCGAGCGTCACCCCCACCCGCGATGGGTCGCGGGCGGTGAGCCACCACTCGGTCGGCTCGAGGACCGTGCCGCTGGCGAGGTACGCGGCGACCGATGCGGTGCCGAGGTCCCCGACGATGATCGGCGCCCCCGGGTCCAGGGTCGGGAAGGCATCGAGGTCCTCGACGAGCTGAACCGGCGCGGCGCCGTAGCCGATGTCGGCGGTCGACGCGTCGCCGAGGCCTGCCGCGGTCGCCCCCAGCACCGCGCCGTTGACGAGGACGCCCGGCGGAGTGGCGGCGTCCCGCAGGCCCGCGGCCTGGAGCGCCCAGGTGACCGGCGCCAGGCGTCGCCGATCCTGGGCCGCGGCCACCAAGAAGGCGAGGCGCTCGTCGACACCCACCGGCGCCGTGATGGCGTTCGCCTGGACGGTGAGGATGCCACTCGCTTCGTGGACGAGCGGCTCCCAGCCGCCCGGCGGGCTGGCGCTCCACGCCTGCCACGTGCCATCGATGCGCACGCTTGGCCCGGAGATGTCGAGGTGGCCCGATACGGTGCGGTTGTCGCCGGCGGTGCTCGCCAGCTCGATCGCGACAAGGTGCAGCGGCGCCGTCGGCAGGGCCGCCTCCCCCCCGACGTCGAAGCCCAGTGTCGCCTCGAGTCGCGCGCCGGGCGCATCCGGCGTGAGCGTCCCGATCGGCACGCGATGGAGCAGCCCCTCGGCGTCCATGACGACCAGCTGCAGCACGAACGGCGAGAGTGCTCCGGGCTGAGGATCGACTGGCACGGCGGGGTCCACCGGCGGCAGCGGATCGACGTCCAGCTGTGCCGTCACGGCCACGGCATCGGCCCCGTCGGGGAGCGCCGGCAGCTCCGGCTGCGGCCGGGCGTCCGCGAGTCGCGCCATCATGCCCGCGAAGGGGTCGTTGGCCAGGTCGCCCCGGAAGTGAATGACGTCTGCGCCGAGCGATGTGTCGAACAGCAGCACCTGCGCGCCGCTACGCCCGGCGAACGTGGTGCGGTCGCGGACGACCGGCATCGCCGCACCGGCACCGGCTACCCTGTATGCGGACGCGAGGTCCAGCGCTGGAATCGCCCCGCCGAATCGGTTTGGGGTGACGCGGACGTCGGACCCCACCTGGTAGGCCCCCTGGTCCGCCTGCGATACCGACCAGGTGCGCCCGTACGCCATGGCGAAGACGCCGAGTGACATCGTCACGATCAGGAGCAGCGCCGCCGGGGCATAGCGCAGCGGGCGCCGCGCGATCTGCCACGCGCCAAGGGAGGCGACGAGCCCACGGCCGCGAGTCATGCCCGCGTCGGCGAGGCGGGCGACCAGCGGCAGGATGCGGAGCGCCACGATCGCGCCCGCCAGGAGTCCGATCGCCGGCGCGGCGACGAGCAGGGGATCGATGCCGACCTGGCCACGCACCGCGCCGGTCAGCGGCGCACCGAAGGCGCGGAGCTGCCAGAGGCCGACAGCCGCGACCACGAGCAGGGCGATATCGAGCCCCGCCCGCTCGGCGGCACCGGTGCGTGCCTGCCGGCCGCGGCGAGCGCGCAGCGCGACGAAGGACCGGCTCTGGAGCAGGGAGGGAAGCGCCAAGGCGAGTGCGCACGCGGCGGCAGTGGCGGCGGCGACGGCCTGGGCGAGCGGCGTCACGCGCGGCTCGATCCGCAGGCCGATCTCATACAGCGGACCGGCCAGGTTGAACGCGCCGAGTGCCCACGTCGCCAGCAGCGGCGCGACGACGGCCACCGGCACCGCCACGATCAGCGCCTCGAGGAGGGCGGCCAGCCCGAGCTGCCACGCCCCGGCACCACGCGCGCGGAGCAGGGCCATCTCGCCGCGGCGCTGCTCGATGAGGAGGCCGGCGGTCAGTACCAGCGCGTAGCCGGCCAGGACGGCCAGCTGCACGGCGAGGACGGTGACACTCATCTGCGCCACGACCAGCGAGCGTCCGGCCGCCTCGAGAGCAACACCGAGCTCAGTGGTGACGCTGAGCTGCGTCGTGCCGATCGCGCCGCGGAGCCGGTCCTGGAGGCCGACCAGGCTGGCGGCGATCGGTTCGAGGCGGGAGGCGGTGACGCGGTCGGGGTCCGGGAAGACGCGCCATGCCACCCCGGAGCCGCCGGCGGACGCCACCTCCGGGTAGCGGGATGGGTCGAGGATGAGCGGCCCCCAGGTGGTGTACGTGGTGCCGATGCGGCTGCCCTCCACGTCCAGCGCCTCGTCCCACCAGTACCGGTCGGCGATCTCGCTGGGGAGCCACGTGCCGACGATGCGCGCCGTCACCGCCATGTTCGCGTCGAGGCGGCTGACGAGGTCCAGCTCGTCGCCCACGGCGTAGCCGAGCGACGCTGCCGCCTGCGCGTGGAGCGCCACCTCGATCGGGCCCGAGCCGGCCTCCGGCCACGCGCCATCGACGAGCGTCGCGTGGTCCGCGAGCCCGTCGAGGAAGGCGAAGACGGCGAGCTCGGTGACGTGGTCCGCCGGCTGCCCGGGCAGCGTCCACGAGCCGGTGTCGCCCCGCCGCTGGATCGTGGGGTCGGCGCCGGCGAAGATCGTGCCTGCCTCATCGCGGATCGCGGCATCCGCGCGCTCCAGCTGGTCCACGCCACCGGAGACGCGAACCTGGACGCCGGACGAGGATGCGTCGGCGGTCGCGAGCGAGCGCTGCAGTCCGGCCGACGCCACCGCATCGGCGTAGATCAGCCCGGCCGCGAGGAACGTGGCGGCAAGCAGCGTGATGATCGCGGCGGCGCCCACCACGAGCCAGTCGTGCCGCGCGCGGAGGATGACGAGACGCAGCCCGGCGAGCAGGCCCGTCACCGGCGCCGCGCGGTGGCGCGGCGGCCGCACGCTCGCCGTCGGGTGGTGGTTCTCCGCGCGCTGGTCATAGCCGTCGTCAATCCCTAGCCTGCATCAGCATCTCGCGGTTCAATCGATGCCTCGTGGCGGTCGATTGTGACGCCGCGGTCAGGCCGGGTCGAGCGCCGGCAGCTCCCAGCTCTTCGGTCGCGGCAGCGCCAGCCACTCGTCACGCAGGATGGCCATGGTGATCATGTCGTGGTAGTCGCCGCGATGGAAGCGCGACCGTCGCCTGCGCACCTCCACCTGGAATCCGGCCTTCTCGTAGCTGCGGATGGCGCGCGGGTTGTAGTCGAAGACGTCGAGCGCGATCCGCTCCAGGCGCAGCTCGCCGAAGCCGAAATCGAGGAGCGCGTTCATCGCATCGGTGCCGAGCCCGGTGCCCCACACGCTCGTATCGGTCAGGAAGATGCTCACCCAGGCACTGCCGTTCTCCTGCTCGATGCCGCGCAACCCCACGTTGCCGAGCACGCGGCGCGAGCCGAGCGGGCTGATGGTGAACTGGAACGCCGACCCGCGCTGCATCTCCCCCGCGAGCTCCTTCAGCCAGCCCTCCAGCAGGTCGTTGCTGAAGGCGTGCTTGAAGCCGGCGAAGTGGCCCAGGTCGCGGTCGTCGATATCGGTCTCGAGGACGTCCGCCTTCTCGACCATCCGCAGCCAGACGCGCTCGCCGCGGAGCATCGGGGTCGTCATGCGGCGATGATACGTGCTCTACCATCGTGCGCATGACCGATGCGACCACCACCCAGGGCCGTCTCCTGATCGACGGCGAGCTGCGCGACGCCGCCTCCGGCGACACGTTCACCACGTTCGCTCCCGCCACCGGAACCGAGCTCGGAACGGTGGCGAAGGCAGGCGCGACCGATGTCGACGCCGCAGTCGCCGCAGCCCGCGGTGCGCTCGTCGGCGCCTGGGCCAAGACGAGCCCCGCCAAGCGCACGCGGATGCTCCTCAAGCTCGCCGAGCTGCTCGATGCCAACGCGGACGAGCTCGCCACGCTGGAGAGCCGCAACAACGGCAAGGTGCGCTGGCAGTGCCTCGCCGAGCTGAAGACGGGCGTCGCGACGCTCGAGCTCTTCGCCGGGCTGGCACAGCACCTCCACGGCCGCTCCCACGTCGTCAATCCGTCGGTGGTGACGTACACCCTCCGCGAGCCGGTGGGCGTGGTCGGTGCCATCATCCCGTGGAACTACCCGCTCATGATGGCGGCCTGGAAGGTGGCGCCGGCGCTGGCGGCCGGCTGCACCATGGTCCTCAAGCCGGCATCCGCGACGCCGCTCACCGCCATCCGACTCGGCGAGCTGGCACTCGAGGCCGGAATCCCGCCCGGCGTGCTGAACGTCATCACCGGCCCCGGCGCGGAGGTGGGCGAGGCGATGGCCCGCCACCCGGGCATCGACAAGGTCGCCTTCACCGGCGAGACGGCCACGGGGCGACGGATCGCGGCCGCCGGAGCAGAGACGCTGAAGCGCATCTCGCTCGAGCTCGGCGGCAAGTCTCCGAACCTCGTCTTCGCCGATGCCGATCTCGACGCCGCGGTGAACGGATCGCTGTGGGCGATCTACTACTCCGCCGGGCAGTCGTGCGAGGCACGCTCGCGGCTGCTGGTGCAAGACGCCATCTACGACCGCTTCGCCGCGTCCTTTGCCGCCAAGGCGACCGCGCTGCGCGTCGGCGATCCGCTGGGCGAGACGACGCAGGTCGGGTCGCTCATCAGCCGCGAGCACGCGGCGAAGGTGCGCGGCCTCGTCGAGGCCGGCCTGGCGGAGGGCGGGGAGCTGCTCGCCGGCGGCGATCTCGGTGAGCTGGACGATGGGCTCGACGCTGCCGCGTTTGTGAAGCCCACCGTCATCGGTGGCGTCGACAACGGCTGGCGGGTCGCGCAGGAGGAGATCTTCGGCCCGGTGGTGACGCTCACCCGCTTCGCCGACGAGGCGGAGGCGCTCCGGATGGCGAACGACGTGCGCTATGGCCTGGCGGCGACGGTGTGGACCGGCGACACGGCCCGCGCACACCGCCTCGGCCAGCGGATTCGCTCCGGCGCGGTGAGCATCAACACCCCGTTCGTGGCGTTCCC
Source organism: Candidatus Limnocylindria bacterium (assembly GCA_038248895.1). Classification (GTDB taxonomy): domain Bacteria; phylum Chloroflexota; class Limnocylindria; order QHBO01; family QHBO01; genus JAICQM01. The sequence goes on from JBBRWZ010000023.1 coordinate 6,972, forward strand.
CGGCATCCCGTTCGGCGGCTTCAAGGACTCCGGGTATGGCCGCGAGCAATCCGTCGAGGCACTGGACCTCTACACCGAGACGAAGGCGATCCTGGTCGGGACCAGCGCCAAGCCGGTCAACCCGTTCGGCGCCTGACGGCGGCCCCCCAGGACCGATGGACCACGTCGAGCTGCGCTCCGACACGTTCACCCGTCCCACGCCCGAGATGCGGCGGGCGATGGCGGAGGCCGAGGTGGGGGACGACGTCTGGGGCACCGATCCGACCGCCATCGCGCTCGAGGAGCACTGCGCCGAGCTGTTCGGCACGGAGGCGGGCGTCTTCGTCCCCTCGGGCACCATGGGCAATGAGGCGGCGCTGCGCGCGCTGACCCGTCCGGGGGATGGCGTGGTGGTCGAGTCGACGAGCCACATCGTGCTCTACGAGCTCGGCGGCCCCGCGGCGCTTTCGGGGTTGGCGCTGCGAACCGTGGCCGCGGGCGATGGCCGGATGGACGCGGGCGACGTGGCGGTGATCCTCGATGGTGCCGGCGGGCATGGCGCGCCGGTGTCGCTCGTCTGGATGGAGAACACGCACAACCAGCGGGGCGGCCGGATCCTGCCGCTCGAGCACATCGTGGCGCTCACCGCGGTTGCCCGTGACCACGGCGCGCGCGCCTACCTCGATGGCGCACGCCTCTTCAACGCCGCGGTTGCGACCGGGACGCCGCTGCGTGCGTACGGCGCGGCGGTGGATGGGCTCGGCTTCTGCTTCTCCAAGGGCCTCGGCGCGCCGATCGGCTCGATGGTGGTCGGGCCCGCCGACTTCATCGCCGAGGTACGCGCCGCGCGCCAGCTGTTCGGTGGCGGGATGCGGCAGGTCGGCGTTCTCTGCGCCGCCGCACGGGTCGCCATCGACACCGGCATCGAGCGGCTGGCCGAGGACCATGAGAACGCGCGCCGCCTGGCCGAGGGATGGGCGGAGGCGCTTCCCGGTTGTGTGGATCTCGAGCGGGTCGAGACGAACATGGTCTTCGCGCAGGTCGGCGCGGCGCGCTGCGCGCGGATCGTCGAGGCGATGGCGGGGGACGGCGTGCTCGTCGCATCGGCCACGCCATCGGTCATCCGTGCCGTCACCCATCGCGACGTGGCGTCGGCGGGCGTGGAACGGGCGATCCAGGCCTTCGCCCGCGCCGTATCGGTCTGAGCCATGCCCATCATCCGCAACCGATCCTGGGTCGCCGCGCCGCTCGACGAAGTGTTCGCCTTCTTCGACCAGCCGCGCAACCTGTCGCGCCTGACGCCGCCGCCGGGGCGCGTGATCGTCGACCGCGTCGAGCCGGACCCGCCGCGCGTCGGGAGCGAGTTCACGTTCCGCTACGGCATCGGTCCGATCATGGTCGGGTCGTGGACGGTCCGCCTGGTGGAGCGCGTGCCCGGCGTGCGCTTCCGCGATGAGACCGTGGTCGGGCCGATGCGCCGCTTCGACCACACGCATGCCTTCGCGCCCGCGCGACACGGGACCTGGGTCATCGACGAGATCGACTACCACGTTGGCCCGGACGGATGGGTGGGGTTGCTCGTGGACGTGGCCGCCGGCCTCGCGATGCGGGCGATCTTTGTCACCCGCGGCGCCCTGCAGCGGCGGCTCCTGCGCGGCTGAGCCGGCCGCGGTCCCGTGGGATCGGCCTGAGGCCCGCGGTCATCTTCCTGTGGGGTCGGTATCGGCCACTGGATGACCGGAATCGTCCTGGACGGTCGGAAAACGACACGAAACGGCGTCCTGCCTCTTCCTGGTCGACCTGTCGGGCAGATTCGGACATCGTGTGTCCGATACCGACCGGTGGCGCAGGCCCGCCCGCACGATCAGGCGGTCGGGCGTCATGCGCGCCGCGCTCGGGCGTCGCCTCCACGGGGAGCGCGATCCTCCCACCAGAGACGCGGCACTCCGACCAACGCGGCGAGCCGCGCCACCCATAGCGTCGGGACTGCCAGCGCCGCCGCCGCGAAGGCGAGCCACGCCCAGCGCCGTCGGATCGCTACCACCGTCGCCGCGGCACAGAGGGCGAGGCGCAGGACGAAGTCCCAGAGCGTCGACGGGACGATGACCAGCAGCTGACTGCCGACAAATGGCGCTTGGTTTGCCGATCCTGCCTGCTGCCGAAGCGAGCCCAGGTAGTCGGTGAGCTGGCCGGGATGGAGGAATGCATCGATCAGGATCGCGATGACGACGAGCGCGACCCCGAACGCGAGCCATCGCCGCTGGCGCGGAGCGATGAGCCACGCATACCCGGCGACGAAGATGGTGCCGTACTTCAGTGCCGCCATCACCGGCGTGAGCGCCGCGTTCACCGCCGAGCCGCGCAGCGTGGCACGCACCGACGCCGCGAGCGGCAGCGTGACGTTGAGCGCCACCAGCTCAATCTGGACGGGATAGAAGAGCAGCGCGACCCCGGTGGCGCGCCACGACCCGGTGAGGTAGCGGACGCATGCGAGGCAGACGGCGCGGTACAGCCATGTGACCGCGAGTTCCGGTGGCAGTGCGAGCGGGATGGCGAGATAGGCGAAGAACGGTGGATAGCGAAAGGCGCCCGGATCGCCGATCTGCATCATCCCGTACAGCTCGCTGCCGTCGAGCGCGTGGCGGCCGGCGAGGATGTATGCGTGGAAGTCATAGGCGATCCCGCCGTCCCGGCCGATGACCTCGAGGAGGAATGCGCCAAAGCTGATTGCACCGATCGCGGCGAGCGCCCACACGGTCGCCTCGAAGCAGCGCCGATACCATTCCATCGAATCGGAGGGTACGCTCGCATGGCGCGACTTCGCGGGGACCAGCGGTCATCTTCCTGTGGGGTCGGTATCGGACACTGGATGACCGGAATCGTCCTGGACGGTCGGAAAACGACACGAAACGGCGTCCTGCCTCTTCCTGGTCGACCTGTCGGGCAGATTCGGACATCGTGTGTCCGATACCGACCGGTGGCGCAGGCCGTGGCATGCGCATTGGCCCGAGGCCGCGGTCAGGCGCCGTGGGTCAGTGGCAGGTTCCGCTGCCGGCGTCGCGGAACGAACCACCTGCAACCGGCACGAATTCCCAGGCGTACGAACCGCTGCTCAGGGTGAACTCGATCACGCCGTTCGTCTTCGCGTTGCGAACCTCGCTGTTGGCCACCGGCGAGTCAAATGGTCGGAGCGCGGCGCCGCCGGTGCCGACCACGAATTCCCGGATGCCGGTGGCGCTGGCCTTGCCCGTGGGAGTCTGCGGCGCGAATCGTTCGTAGTCGTGATCGTGGCCGTTGACCACGACGTCGGCGTCATTTGCGGCGAGGATCTCCCACAACGGGGCGACCGATCCATCGTTGCCATGCTGGCCCGAGCTGAATCGCGGATGGTGCCAATAGGCGAGGACGCAGGGGCGCGGGTTGCTCTCCAGGTCGCCCCTCAGCCAGCTCAGCTCGCCATCGCTGATAACCTCGCTGTTCAACGAATAGATGTGCCAGCTGCCGAGGTCATAGGCGTAATAACCGCCCTCGGCTCCGGCCGCGGCACCAAAGTACCCGTAATAGCCCGCGGCGTTCCGCGTGTGGTATTCGTGGTTGCCGGGCGCCGGATGGATGCGGCCCTTGTAGCGTCCCCAACTGGGATCGAAGCAGTCCGCGAACTCGGCGGCGGTGCCGTCGTCGTAGGCGTTGTCACCGGCCGTGAAAATGGTGCCGCCAGTGCGATTGAGCAGCGCTGCCGTCTCCGTCTCCGCGCGGCGGCAGGTTGCGATGTCGCCGGCTCCGACGAGGACCGCTGTCGAGGAGGAGCTTGGAGTGGGCGAGCGCACAGCCGATGGCGTCTCGCCCGGCAGCTCGGTGGCACTCGGTGCGGAGGATCTCCCCGACGGAGCGGCCGTGGCCGCCACCGCAGATGTGTCGCCGGCCGACGCGGCGGACGTCGGAGCGGGGATCGCCTGTTGCCCGCGCACCACGACGATGACGAGCACGATCGCCGCGACGGCGACGAGCACCGCGGTGATGCCGGCGACGCGTCGTGGCGTGTACGTCATGTCGGATCCTTCCGCGACGAGGAGTGGGGGGCGGGTGCGGAAGGATACGCGCGACACGTGGCAGATGCTTTTGCGGGTGGTCGCAGGTGCCACGCAGCACCACTGTCGGTTGCAGTCACCCCGGGCCCCGCGTACCGTGACGCCAACGATGTCCGGCTCCCTCAGCGCCTGGGTGAACCGCTTCCCCGAAGGATGGTGGGGCTACCACTGGGCGCCGCCGCAGCCGCTGAGCGCGGTGGAGATCATCGGCACCGGGGCCATCGACCAACGTCTCATGGCGACGCTGTGGGCGGTCGTCGCCCGCCGACGCAGCGTCATGTTGAGCAGCGAGGCGCCGCAGGCCGGCAAGACGACGACGCTCTCCGCGCTCGTCGACTTCCTTCCCGAGGGCACCGTGGGCGTCTTCCTCCGCGGCTGGTACGCCGGCTTCGACTGGACCGATGAGGTGCCGGCGGAGACCGGCTACCTCCTCATCAACGAGATGAGCGACCACCTCCCGATCTACGTCTGGGGGCGCACCGCCCAGGGCGCGCTGCGCCTCGCCGGCGAGGGCTACGGCCTCGGCGGCACGATGCACGCCGACTCCCTGCCGGAGGCGCTCGCCGCGCTGCGCGGCGAGCTCGGCGCGACCGATGCCGACCTCGCCGGCCTCACGATCTATCTCCAGTGGTCCGCCTACCAGACGCCTGCCGGGATGTACCGTCGCGTCGAGGAGGCGTGGCACCTCCGGCTCGACGACGGCGGCGTCCTCGCGCCGGTGCGACTCGCCGCGATCGAGGGCGAGCGGTCGCCATCCCTGACCGGGGCGCAGCGCCTCCCCGAACCGCCGATGCTTCCCGGTGACGACGGTCGCAAGCAGCGGCCGCTGGTGCACGCGCCGGGAGCGTACGCCGTGCTGGCGACGAGCCTCGGGCTCGACGCCGACGCCTTCGAGGCCGAGCTGACGCATCGGTCCGACTTCCTCGCCGCGCTGGCCGAGCGCGGCACCTGCGATCCCGTGAGCGTCTCGACGGCGCTCGCCGCCTATGGAGCTGCCCCGTGACCTCGCTTCAGTCCACCCGTCCCTCGATCACGACCCTGCGCGAGCTGCGCGAGTGGGGCTACCGCCCCCGCAGCGTGCGGGCGGAGCTCCGCGCCAACCTCATGTCGCGCCTCCGGCGCGGCGACGCGCTGCTGGCCGGCATTCTCGGCTACGAGGAGTCGGTCCTGCCGCAGCTCGAGAACGCGATCCTGGCGGGACAGGACGTCATCCTCCTGGGCGAGCGCGGGCAGGCCAAGAGCCGCATCGCGCGGTCGCTCACCGTGCTCCTCGACGAGTGGGTGCCGGCGGTGGAGGGCTCGGAGCTGCGGGACGACCCGATGGCCCCCATCTCGCCCGCCGGGCGCGCCCTGGTTACGGAGCAGGGCGAGGAAACGCCCATCGCGTGGATCCATCGCGACGAGCGCTACGCGGAGAAGCTCTCGACGCCGGACATCAGCGTCGCCGACCTCATCGGCGAGGTGGACCCGGTCAAGGTCGCCGAGGGCCGCTACCTCTCCGACGAGCTGACGATCCACTACGGCATGCTGCCCCGCGCCAACCGCGGCATCTTCGCCCTCAACGAGCTGCCCGACCTCGCCGAACGGATCCAGGTCAGCCTCCTCAACGTGATGGAGGAGCGTGACGTCCAGGTCCGGGGCTACACGGTGCGGCTGAACCTCGACCTGTTCGTGATCGCCAGCGCCAACCCCGAGGACTACACGAGCCGGGGGCGCATCATCACGCCGCTCAAGGATCGGTTCGGAGCGCAGATCCGTACCCATTACCCCGCCGACGTCGAGATCGAGATGGCGATCATGGACCAGGAGCGGCTCGCGTTCGCGGATGACGAGGCGGTCGCCGACGAGGTGCCGGTCGAGATCCCGCCGTTCATGCGCGAGATCCTCGCCGAGGCCTCGCAGCTGGCGCGGCGCTCGTCGGAGGTGAGCCAGCGCTCGGGGGTGAGCGTCCGGGTCAGCATCGCCAACCTCGAGACGCTCGTCGCCGCCGCCACGAAGCGGGCCGTGCGGCTCGATGAGCCGAGCGCCGCGCCACGGGTGAGCGATCTCGGGGCAGTGGTGGCGTCGACGGCAGGCAAGATCGAGCTCGAGACGCTCGGCGACGAGACCCGCGAGGACCGCGTCATCGACAAGCTGATGGCGCGGGCCGTCGTCAACGTCTTCAATCGCCGGATCGCCGTGAGCGAGCTCGCCGGCCTGCTCGAGCGGTTCGAGGCGGGTGCCGAGGCGGAGGTGGGCGCCACCGTCCCTTCCGCGGCCCACGAGCAGCTCGTGGGCGAGCTGCCGGAGCTGCGGCGGGCCATCGGCCGCCTCGAGGTCGGCGAGTCGGCGGCGGGCCTCGCGAGCGGCGTCGAGTTCGTCCTCGAGGGGCTGCATCTCAACCGGCGCCTCAACAAGGAACGCCGCGGCGGCGGCGTGCGCTATGCCCGCTGACGAGTCCGACGTCGGACCGATGCGCATCCGCTATCGGCGCTGGGATGGCACGCAGGAGCTGTTGCCGCTCGACGCCGACGACCTCCTCGAGGGGCTCGCCGATGACCTTCTCGCGGAAGGCGACCTGCGTCGCGCCCTCCAGCGCCTGATGCAGCGTGGCATGCGGGGGGCGCGCGGCGGGGACGTCGCCGGCCTGCGTGACGTCATCGAGCGGCTGCGCGCGCGGCGACGCGACGAGCTGGAACGCAGCCAGCTCGGTGGCGTCCTCGATGGGATCGGCGAGCGGCTCGACGAGGTGCTGCGCCTGGAGCGCGACGGTCTCGAGCGTCGCCTGCACGAGGCGGAGCAGCGGGCGCTCGACGCCGCGCCCGGACCTGAGCAGGACGGGGCACGCATGGCGGAGCAGGTCCTGCGCCGCACCGCCCAGCAGCGCCGGGACCGCCTCGACGGCCTGCCGCCCGATGCCGCCGGCCGCCTCCACGGGCTGCGCGACTACGAGTTCATGGACGACGCCGCCCGGGACGCGTTCAGTGCCCTCACCGACGAGCTGCGACAGCAGGTGCTGCAGACGTACTTCCAGGGGCTGCGAGACGGGGTCGGGACGGTCTCGCCGGAGGATCTCGCCGGCGTGCGCGACATGGTTCGCGACCTCAACACGCTGCTCGAGAAGCACGCCACCGGGGCCGATACGCGTGCCGACTTCGACCGCTTCATGGCGCAGCACGGGCGCCACTTCCCGCCCGGCATCGGCTCCGTCGACGAGCTGATCGAGCAGCTGCACCGCCAGGCGTCGCAGATGGCGTCGCTGCTCGCCAGCATGAGCCCCCAGCAGCGCGCCGAGCTGCAGCAGATGATGGACGACCTGCTGCGCGACGACCGCCTGCGGTGGGACATGGCGCGCCTGGCGGGCAACCTCCAGCAGGCCCGGCCGGACCTGCCGTTCGGCGAGCCGTACCCGTTCTCCGGCGACGAGCCGATGGGCCTGGCCGATGCGCTGGCCGCCATCGATCGGCAGCAGCAGTTCGACGCGATGGAGACCGAGCTGCTCGCCGCCCGCGACCCCGATGCGCTCGGTCGCCTCGACCGCGACGCGCTGCGCGACCTCGGTGGCGACGACGCGATCGACGAGATCGACCAGCTCACCGAGCTGACGAAGGCGCTCGAGGAGGCGGGCTACCTTCAGCGCGACGGCGGCCGCCTCGAGCTGACGCCGCGGGCGGCGCGCAAGCTTGGCACGCAGGCGCTGGCGCAGATCTTCGGACGGCTGCGACGGGAGGGCTTCGGCGGCCATGCCGTGCGCCGCGCCGGGCGGGGCGGCGAGCCGACCGACGAGACGAAGCGCTACGAGTTCGGCGACACCTTCAGCGTCGACACCAACCGCACCCTCTTCAACGCCATGGGCCGCAGCGGGCCAGGCGTTCCCGTGGTCATCGGTCCGCAGGATTTCGAGGTCCATCGGTCCGAGGAGACGACGGTCGCCAGTACCGTCCTGCTGCTCGACATGAGCCGCTCGATGCTCCTGCGCGGCTGCTCCACGGCCGCGAAACGGGTGGCGATGGCGCTCCACGCGCTGATCGCGACGCGCTACCCGCGCGACCGGCTCTATGTCGTGGGGTTCGCCTACTACGCCCGGCAGATCAAGCCCGAGGCCATCGCCACGCTCTCGCCCTACGAGTTCGAGTACGGGACGAACCTCCAGCACGCGCTGCTCATCGCGCGGCAGCTGCTGGGCCGGAGGAGCGGGGGCAACAAGCAGATCGTGGTCATCACCGACGGTGAGCCGACGGCCCATGTCGCCAACGGCCAGGTGGAGTTCAGCTACCCGCCAACGGTGCGGACGATGCAATCGACGCTGCGCGAGGTCGGACGCTGCACCCGCGAGGGGATCGTCATCAACACGTTCATGCTTGAGCGCTCCCGCTACCTGTCGGAGTTCGTCGATCTGATGAGCCGCATCAACCGCGGTCGCGCCTTCTACGTGGAGCCGGAGCACCTGGGCGAGTACGTCCTCGTCGACTACGTGAACGGGCGCACGAGCCGGGCAGCCTGAGGGGACCGATGCCGGACTGGGATCCCGAGATCGCTGTCGGTCCGGCGCTGGCACGGCGCCTCATCGACACCCAGCTGCCCGAGCTTGCGGGGCGACCACTCGAGCACATCGCCGAGGGCTGGGACAACGACGTCTACCTCGTCGACGGCTCCTGGGTGGTGCGATTTCCACGCCGCGCCGTCGCCGTGCCCGGTGTCCAGCGCGAGATTGCGCTGCTGCCGCGCCTGGCGCCACGGCTGCCACTGCCGATCCCGGTGCCGACGCTCCTGGGTCGCCCGGACGACGGGTATCCGTGGCCATTCGTCGCGTCGCCGTACCTGCCGGGGACGGAGCCGGCGCACGCCGTGCTCGACGACGCGGCACGGAGCGCCCTCGCCATCCCGCTGGCGGGCTTCCTGCGTGCGCTGCACGCACCGGCCCTCGCCGCGGAGCTTCGCAGCGAGCTGCCGGTCGACCCGATGCGCCGTGCCGACATGGCGTGCCGCGTGCCGATGACCCATCAGCGGCTTGCCGAAGCGGCATCGGGCGGGGTCGTCGATCTCCGCGCGGCGGCGCATGACCTGCTCGTGGACGCGCTCGACCTGCCGCCTGACGTGCCCGTTGCCGTGGCACATGGCGACCTGCATCTGCGCCACCTGCTGATCGCTGCGGACGGGTCGGCGGCCGGCGTCATCGATTGGGGCGACCTGTGCCTCGCCGACCCGAGCATCGACCTCGTGCTCGCCTGGGGGCTGCTGCCGCCAGCGGCACGTCCGACCTTCCGCGCCGCCTATGGACCGATTGACGATGCGGGCTGGCGCCGGGCGCGCGTCCTCTCGCTCTTCCTCTCGCTCGTGCTCGCAATCTACGGCCGCGCCACGGACGACGCGTCGCTCGAAGCGGAGGCAGTCGGCGCCGCGCGGCGCACCCTCGAGGACTGATTGCCGCTCATCCCGGCTGCCCGTCCAGCTGCGTGGCCGGCCGGTGGGTGGCTTCCCGCGTCGCCGCCCATCACCGCCGCCCACCGCCCATCTGCCTGCCAGGTCGGTATCGGAACGCGGTTGGTCGATTGCTGCCTGCCAGGTCGACGAACGACCGAATCCGGTGACTTTCGGTCCGATCCCGACCTGGGAGGCCGAAACTGCCCATCCACTGTCCGATACCGACCCCTGAGGTCGACCGCCCGGCCAGTCGACCGCCCGCCGTTCACCGCCTGGCCGTTCAACGCCCCCCGCCTAGCGCTCGTTCCCGTGCTTGAAGTTGCCGGTGAGCCGCGCCATGAGGTGCTGCGCCGCGATGGCATCGAGCTCGGCGACGCGCGCCACGAACCGGGAGGCGGCCGCCCCGCGGAGGAGCGTGACGACGCGGCCATCACGTGTTATGGCAACCGCACTCTCCCCGCGCGGCGTCCACGAAAACGGCTCCTCGGCAAGCCTGCCGCGTTGATCCACCCTGCGACGCTAGCACCAGCGCGAGCAGCTCGCGCATCCGGTTCCGGCGTTCGGGCATCATCGGTGGCATGACGATGCGACGGCCGCTCAAGGTCGGGGTCCAGGTGCCCGAGGTCGAATATGTCATTCCGTGGCCGCAGCTGCGCGAGATGGCGCGGACGGCCGAGGCGATCGGCCTCGACTCGATCTGGGTCGGCGACCACCTCCTCTACCGCGACGATGGGCTGCCGGAGCGCGGACCGTGGGAGGCGTGGAGCACGCTCGCGGCGCTCGCCGCTGTCACCGAGCGGGTCGAGCTCGGGCCGCTCGTCGCCGCCACCGGCTTCCACGCGCCGGCGATGCTCGCCAAGCAGGCGGCCACGATCGATGAGATCAGCGGCGGCCGCCTCGTGCTGGGCCTCGGCGCGGGCTGGAACGAGGCCGAGTACGGCGCATTCGGGTTCCCGTTCGACCATCGTGTCAGCCGCTTCGAAGAGGCGTTCGCCATCATCCGGCGCCTCCTGCGCGGTGAGCGCGTGACGCACCAGGGGACGTACTACCGGACCGATGACGCCGTCCTCCTGCCGCGCGGCCCGCGCGCCGACGGCCCGCCACTCATGGTCGGCAGCATGGGGGAGCGGATGCTGTCGATCACGCTGCCGCATGTCGCTGCCTGGAATGCCTGGTTCAGCTGGTTCGGCAACTCCGTCGCCGGCTACCGCGAGCTGCGGGCGCGCATCGACGAGGCGTGTCACGCCGCCGGCCGCGACCCCGCAACGCTCGAGCGGACGGTGGCCCTGTTCGTGGCCTTCCCCGACGCGCGGGGCCGGACGATCGGTGACCTGCAGCGGCCGGACGTCGAGCCGCTCGACGGCGACCCGCAGCGCCTCGCCGAGACGCTGCGCGCCTTCGCGGCGGAGGGCGTGGCCCACGTCCAGCTCGTGCTCGACCCGATCACGGTCGAGACGGTTACCGCCCTCGAGCCGGTGCTGCGGATCCTTGACGGCTGAGGCTCTGCCGAGGCGAGCGGAGCCGCGCAACGCGGCTGCTATTCTCGCGGTGCATGCCTGAGCCACTCCCGCCACCGCTGCCCATCGGTCGCAGCGGCGCCATGCGCGCCGAGGCGGTGAGGAACGTCGCCGGCGAGCCGGCGGTGCTGGTGCGCGACGGCGAGCGGACGCGTGCGCTGCTCGCGGCCACGCGGAACGGGGACGGCGACGCACTTCTCGTGATGCCGCTCGATGAGGAGGTGGAGGTGCGGGTCGATGGTGACGCGCTGGCGATGTACGTCGCCTCCGGATCGGTTCCCGCGCCGGGACGATCGCTTGGCGTTCCGGCCTGGGCGAGTGCCATCGGTCTATTCCTGCTGCTGCTCATCGTCGCGTTCGCGGTGCTCGGCGGCCTGACGTTCTTCGGCTGGCTGGTGCGGTCGATCGGTGGTGGCGGATGACGTTCGACATCGAGCCGCCGCCGCCCGCGCAGCCGAACCTGCCGCCCACGACCGGCATCATCGCCATGCGCATCAACCTCGAGTTCGGCGGGCCGTCCGAGTTCAGCAAGACGCTCGAGCGGGCGCTCGCCCGAGGCGGGGAGCGGGGCGCCACGATCGTGGCGATTCTGGACCGCGGCGACCTCCAGATCCACATTCCGCGCGAGGATGGCCCGTCGTGGAATTGCGTGCCGCTGGTGCACCTGCACCGCGGCCACGAGGCGAGCGCGGCGCAGTGGGGCATCGCCAACGCCATCCTCGAGAAGCTCGAGCGGTATCGCTGAGGATGGCGGCCGCATGAGCGACACGCGGCTGGAGCGCGATCATCCGGGACCGATGAGCGAGTCGGAGCAGCGCGCGCTGCGGTCGATGATGGGGCGCTTCGCGACCGGCGTGACCGTCGTCGCCGCGCGCCACGGGCCGCTCCTGGCGGGAATGACCGCCAACGCCATCTCGAGCATCAGCATCGACCCGCCGCTCCTCATGGCGAGTGTCAACCGCAGCTCCGAGACGCACATCGCGATCGTCCAGAGCCACGCCTTCGCGGTGAGCGTCCTCGCCCGCGAGCAGCGCGCCATTGCCGATTGCTTCGCGCAGACGACCACCGCCGAGAAGCTGCGCCGCTTCTGCGACGCCGCGTGGCACGAGGCGGAGACGGGCTCGCCGATCCTCGAGGGGGCGATCGCGTACTTCGACTGCCGCGTGACGGCGCGCCACGACGGCGGCACGCACTCGGTCTTTCTCGGCGAGATCGTGGCCGGTGGGTACGATCCCGCCGTGGAGCCGCTCATCTGGTTCGGCAGCCACTACCGCGAGCTGGCGCCGGAGGAGATGGACCGATGAGCGGGATCCCGGCCTGGGAGCGGCTTCGTGCCCCCGACCGGCAGCCGCTCGTCATCGGCCCCGTAACGCAGTTCGAGCTCGACACGCTGCGCATCGTCGACGGCGACGCTCCACAGCTCGACGGGGCGACCGTCTTCGACGCGTGGCGCTCAGGAGCGCAATGCGTCGTGCGGGCCGCCGCGGTCGGGGGGCACCATGTGCGGCCGTGGCAGGTCGTCGCGGCTCGCCTCGAGGTCACCGGCGACGACGGGCGCCTGGCTGCACTCCTCGGCGAGGATGCCGTCGTCGCCGCCGATGGCCAGCTGGAGCACCAGGCATGCGCGTGCCGCGGGGTGAGCGCCGATCGCGTCTACCGGGCCATCGGCGCCGGCTGGTCGACGGTGGAGCAGCTGAAGCGGGCGACCCGCGTCAGCTTCGGCGAGTGCCAGGGACGGCGCTGCGTGCCGTGGCTCGCGGCGCGGCTCGAGCTCGACCCCGACGACCCGCGCGCCCGCGTGCGGACGCGTCCGCCCCTTGTTCCGGTACCGCTGGCGTTGCTCGCCGCCTACGCGGGGCTCGGTACCGACGCGTCGTCGCCCGCTGCGGCACCCTGATCCGCGACCGCGGGACGCGGGACCAGCTGCTCGACGAACTCGACCAGCTCACGGAAGTCGAACGGCTTGCGGATCACCGGCGCCAGGTCCGCCAGCCGGTCCGCATCCTCGTCGCTGACGGCGGTGCAGAACAGGATGGGGATTTCGCGGTACTGCGGTCGCTCGCGCAGTGACCGAACCACCTTGGCGCCATCCTCGTCCGGGAGCATCTGGTCGAGGATGAGGAGCGCGGGCAGCTCGCCCTCGACGAGGCGCACGTAGAGCGCCTCGGCGGTGTCGAAGCCCTCGGCGCGGTATCCCACCTCCTCGAGCACGGCCACCATCGCCGCGCGGATGAGAGGCTCGTCGTCGACGATCCAGATTGGTCCGCTCATCAGGTCCATCTCCTCGTGGTGTCGGAGCTCATGATCAAGCGGCCGGGCCGATCGCATCGAGCGCCGCCTCCATGATCTCGAGCGCCAAGCCAACCTCTGCATCGGTCGTGACCAGCGGCGGGATGATCCGCACCGCCTGGCCGTACGTGCCGCACGTGAGCAGCAGCAGGTTACGCGCCAGCGCCTCCTGCAGCATCGCCCTGGCGAGGTCGGGACGTGGCGTGAGCTGGTCGCCGTCGGCAAACTCGATCGCCACCATCGCTCCCCGGCCCCGCACCTCCGCCACGTGCGACCGGCCCACGACGCGCTCGCGCAGGCCGGTGACGAGCGCCTGGCCAATCGCGGTCGCCCGGTCGGCGAGCCGTTCGTCGGCGATGACGTCGAGGGTGGCGAGGGCGGCGGCGCAAGCGACCGCGTTGCCGCCATAGGTCCCGCCGTGCGCTCCCGGCGTGAACGCGTCGAGGATCTCGCGCGGCGCCAGCAGCCCGGAGAGCGGCAGGCCGGAGGCGATCCCCTTGGCCATGACCACGATGTCCGGCGTGGCATCGGTCCACTCGGTCGCGAAGAAGCGGCCGGTGCGCGCGAACCCGGTCTGGACCTCGTCGACGGCGAGGAGGATCCCGTGACGATCTGCGACCTCCCGCAGGGCAGGAAGGAAGCCGTCCGGGGGCACCACGTAGCCGCCCTCACCCAGGATCGGCTCCACCAGGAAGGCCGCAACGTCGTCGGGGTAGACCATGGTCGCGAACAGCTCGTCGAGCGCTGCGAGGGTGGTGGCCAGCGCCTCCGCCTCACCGCCCATGCGAAGCGGATACGGGAAGGGGACGTGGTGGATCCCGCCGAGCAGCGGCTCGAAGTGGCCGCGGTACTTGATGCCCGAGCTGGTGAGCGCCATGGCGGCGTGGGTTCGGCCGTGGAAGCCGCCGCGGAACGCCACCACCGACGTTCGGCGCGTGGCCATCTTGGCCAGCTTCACCGCCGCCTCGACCGCCTCCGCGCCGGAGTTCGCGAGGAAGAGCCCGTACGACTTGCCGGGGCGGGGGTGCGGAAAGAGCCGCGGCAGCCGGTCGTGGAGCTCCAGGCCGGGCTGGTGAAAGACGATGTTCTGCTGCAGATGGATCCCGCGCGCCGCCTGCTCGGCGATCGCGGCAGCGACGCGCGGGTGGGCGTGGCCGGTGTTGGTGACGCCGATCCCGCTGGTGTAGTCGAGGTAGCGGGCCCCGTCCACCGTCTCCAGCCACGCGCCCTCGCCGCGGCTGACGACGAGGTCGGTGAACCGCGTCCAGACGGCGGGGACGCCCGGGCGCAGCGCGTGCCAGTCGGTCAGAACGTCGGTGGCGTGTTGATCCATAGCAGGCGTGTCTCCCCGCTGGCGGCGTTGTGCCAGCGATGCGGCAGGGTGGAGGGGAAGCTGAGCGCGTCGCCGGTGACCAGGTCGTGGCGCTCCCGCGGTTCGATCCAGACGGTGACCGCGCCCTCGAGGACGTAGAGGAACTCCTCGCCGGCATGGCTGTACGCGCCGTCGCTGCTGGCCGCCCGCTCCAGGATGAACAGCTGCGACTCGAGTGCGCGTGCCCCGACAGCGAGCTGCTGGATGCGAACTCCCTGCCCGAGGTGGAGCGTGGCCCGCTCGCCGGTGCGGACGACGCGCCGCGGCTCCTCCTCCCCGGCGAGGGCGGCCAGCGTGGTGCCGTAGGCGCGGGTGATGCGGCGCAGGGCGGCCACGCTCGGGCGTCGGTCGCCGCGTTCGATGGCGGCCAGGTGCCCGGCGGAGATGCCGGCCGCGGCTGCCGCATCGCGCAGCGTGAGCCCGCGCCGGGTCCGCTGCCGGCGCAGTGCCGTGCCGTGCAGGGGCGCCGACGGGTCGGCGTCGAGCAGCCGGCGAATGCCCGACGCGTTGACCCGATCGATGCGTCGCATGCGGTGCACATCGGCGAGGCGGTCGAGGTCGTGCGCCGAGTAGACCCGGTAGCCGCCCCCCGTCCGTCGCGGTGCCACCAGGCCCTGCCGCTCCCAGAGGCGCAGCGCCGAGGGTGAGACGCCGAGCGCGCCGGCGGCCTCACCGATGCGGAGCCCGGTCGTCATGGCTGGGCGTCCTCCGTCCGGATCTGGCGTCGCTGCATCCAGATCTGGAGGCCGATGAAGACGAACGCCACCAGGAAGATGAGCGTGCCGAGGACGTTGACCTCCGGCGGCACGCCTATCCGGCTGACGCCGAAGACCCACAGCGGGAACGTCGTCGTGCGCCCGGAGACGAACGAGGTGATGACGTAGTCGTCGATCGACAGCGCGAAAGCGAGGAGGGCGGCCGCCAGGATGCCGGGGAAGATGAGCGGGAACGTCACCTTGCGGAACGTGGCCCACTCGTCGGCGCCGAGGTCCATCGCCGCCTCCTCGTACGTGCGGTTGAAGCTGGCGAGGCGGGCGCGGACCGTGACCACCACGTAGCTGATGTTGAACATCACGTGGGCGATGATGATGGTCGTCATGTCGCGCTGGATGCCAATCGACACGAACATCGAGAGCAGGCTCGCGCCGAGGATGATCTCCGGTGTTGCGAGCGGCAGGAAGATGAAGAGGCTCACCCCGTCGCGGCCGCGGAAATCGTAGCGCGTCAGCGCGAGGCCAATGAGCGTGCCGAGGGTCGTCGCCACGACCGTCGACAGGACGGCCACCACGAGGCTCGTGATCATGGGCCCGGTGATGTCCGGCCGGCTCCAGACGTCGAGGTAATTACGCAGCGTGAAGCCCTGCCAGGTGATGTTCTGGCGCCCACCGGGGTCGTTGAAGCTGAAGGCGATCATGACCGCGATGGGCAGGAAGAGGTACGCCACCGCGAGCACGGTGTAGGCCGGCAGCAGCTTGGTGGCGATCCGATGCCGCAGCGGCCTCGATGGGCCCGGTGCCGGTGCCGCGGCAGCGCGTGCCGGCGCGAGCGCCGGTGCGGTCGCGCTCATCAGCGCGTCAGCTCCGCAGCGCCCACGACGCGCGCATAGATGCCGATGAGGACG
The DNA here is from genome assembly GCA_038248895.1 of Candidatus Limnocylindria bacterium. Taxonomy (GTDB): domain Bacteria; phylum Chloroflexota; class Limnocylindria; order QHBO01; family QHBO01; genus JAICQM01. The sequence goes on from JBBRWZ010000023.1 coordinate 23,241, forward strand.
AGGATCGCCGCCATCAGCACGAAGCTGAGCGCCGCCGCCTCGGGGTAGTTGTTGTTGTTGAGGAAGAGGCGCTGGATGATGTTGCCGATCATCGTCGTGTCGCGGCTCCCCAGGATCGCCGCGTTCACGAAGTCACCCACCGCCGGAATGAAGGTGAGCAACGTCGCCGCGAAGACGCCCGGCATCGACAGCGGCAGCGTGACGCGCCGGAAGGCCTGGAAGCGGCTGGCGTACAGGTCCGTCGCCGCCTCCACCAGCCGGTAGTCGATCTTCTCCAGGGCCACGTACAGCGGCAGCACCACGAACGGCAGGAAGTTGTACGTGATGCCGCTGATCACCGCCACCGGCGTGGCGATGAGGCGGAATGAGTCGCTCAGCAGGCCGATCTCCTTGAGCGACCCGAGAAGGAACCCGTTGTCGGCGAGGATGAGCTTCCAGCTCAGGGTGCGGATGATGAAGCTGGTGAAGAACGGCAGGATCACCAGCAGCAGCAGGATGTTCTTGAAGCGCCCGCCGCGAAACGCGATGGTGTACGCCAGCGGGTAGCCGATGAGCATCGTCACGCCGGTCACGACCAGTGCGTACCAGATCGAGCGGATGAACTGCGTCGACCAGTTACCGATCGCCTCGGGATAGATCCCGAAGTTCCACGACTGGACGAAGCCGGTGCCGAGCGATCCCGTCTGGAGGCTGACCGATGCCATCACCAGCATTGGCACCAGGAAGAAGACGAGCAGCCAGATGCCGCCCGGCAGCAGGAAGAGGTAGGGCGTCAGCCAGCGCAGGCGCCGCGGCAGCATCGGTCTCGCGCGGCTAACGCCCGGCGGTCCGCATCAGCCGGCCACGACTTCGTTGAAGAGGTCGTTCCATTGCTGCTCCTCCGCCTCGTCGAGCTGCTTGTAGGTGAAGACGTTGGCAAGAGCGGCATCGTCCGGGAACGCCGTCGCGGCGACGACCTCGAGCGCATCCGCCGTCTCGGTGTCGTCTTCGGCGCGCGCCGCGTCGGCGTCGTTCTTGACCTGCTCCGCGACGCCCTTGACGGGGCTGAAATAGCCGACGTACTCGGTGAGCGGGACGGCGTTGGCGAGGTCATACCAGAAGTTCATCATCAGGTGCGCATCTAGCGGATGCTCCGCCTTCTTGGGGATGCACATGTTGTCGACCCAGAGCATGCCGCCCGAGTCGGGGACGACGAACTCCACCGCGTCGTTGTCGTAGAGCTTCATCTGCGTGACGTCGCCGGACCAAGCCACGGTCGCGACGAGGTTGCCGTTGGCGAGCTCGTCGTAATAGTCGTTGCCGTAGAAGTTTCGGAACTGCCCGCGCTGCGCTGCCTCGAGCAGCTTGTCCTTGGCAGCGGTCACCTGGTCGATGGTGGCGTCGGCCGGGGTGACGCCCATCGACAGGAGCGCCAGGCTCATCGTGTCGCGCATCTCGCTGAAGAGGCCGACCCGGCCTGCGAAGGCGGGGTCGAGCAGGTCGTCGAACGTCGCGATCGCACGCCCGGTCAGGTTCGGGTCGTAGCCGATGCCGGTGATCCCCGACTGCCAGGCGATGCTGTAGGCATTAGCGGGGTCGTACCACGGGTTCTTGTACAGGTCCTGCGCGTTGGCATCGAAATTCGGGATCTGGCTCTTGTCGAGCTGCTCGAGGTAGCCGAGCCGGATCATGCGCTCGATCATCCAGTCGGTGAGGACGACCAGGTCGTAGCCGGTCGAGTTGCCGGCGGCGAGGTCCGGCTGGATCTTGCCGAAGAACTCCTCGTTGTCGTTGACGTCCTCGGTGTAGGTGACGGTGATCCCCGTCTCGTCCTGGAACTTGTTGATGGTCGGGTAGTCGCCCGACGCATCGTCGATGTCGATGTAGGCTGGCCAGTTCGCGAAGTCGAGCTTGCCGGCCGGCTCGGAGGGGAGCGCGGGGGCAGCGCTGACGGCCGGGCCGCTGGCGCCGCTGCCCGTGGGGCTGATGCCGCAGGCGGCGAGGATGGCCGGCAGCGAGAGCGCCGACGCCGTGATGAGCCCCCCCTTGCCCGCCTGGCGCAGGAAGCGACGGCGGCTGATCCGTCCTTGCGCCAGGGCATGTGCGATGGCACGCTCGATCTGCGTCTGCTCGTCTCGACTACCGGTCATTCGGTTGCTCCTCCTGGGTCATTGTCGCGTTGGGGCGTCGGGGCGGCACCGACGACGAAGGTGTGCTCCGGCCGCCAGGTGAGGCGCACCGGGTGGCCACCGGCGAGCGCCTCCGCGGCGCCACCGGTCTCGAGATTCTGGGCATACACGGTGAGCCGCTGCCCGGTGGGCGTCTCGACCAGGTACTGCGTGCTGACGCCGATGTAGCTGGCGTCGAGGACGCGTCCGTCGAGCGCATTGAGCTCGGACCCTGCGTGGTCGCCGTTGGGCGCCCCGACCCGCAGCTTCTCGGGCCGCACGCCGACACGCACCGACGCGCCGGTGCGTGTCCCCTCAATGGGCGCGCGGATCACGGTGCCGTCGTCGAGCGCAACGCTCGCGAGTCCGTCGTCGAGGCCACGCACCGTGCCGTCGAGCAAATTGCTGACGCCCAGGAAGCCGGCCACGAAATCCGTCGCGGGCCGCTCGTACAGTTCCTCCGGGGCGCCGAGCTGCTCGATGCGGCCGGCCCGCATCACGGCGATGCGGTCGGACATCGTCATCGCCTCCTCCTGGTCGTGGGTGACGAAGATGAAGGTGATCCCGATCTCGTCCTGGATCCGCTTCAGCTCCACCTGCATCTGCTTGCGCAGCTTCAGGTCGAGGGCGCCCAGTGGCTCGTCGAGCAGGAGGACGCGCGGGTGGTTGATGAGCGCCCGTGCCAGCGCAATGCGCTGCTGCTGTCCGCCCGAGAGCTGGTTCGGCTTGCGCTGCTCGTAGCCCGGCAGCTCCACCAGCTCGAGCAGGCTCGCCACCTGGTGGCGGATCTGCGCCGGTGGGACCTTGCGCCGCCGCAGGCCGAAGGCGACATTCTCGTAGACGTTGAGGTGGGGAAAGAGGGCGTAGTTCTGGAAGACGGTGTTGGTGTCGCGCTTGAACGGCGGCAGGCTGGTGACGTCCTGGTCACCGAGGTGAATCACGCCGCCGGTGACCTCCTCGAAGCCACCGATCATGCGCAGCGTGGTCGTCTTGCCACACCCCGAGGGGCCGAGCATCGAGAAGAACTCGCCGCGCTCGACCTCCAGCGTCAGGTCATCGACGGCGACCACGTCCCCGAATCGCTTGGTGACCCGCTCGAGCCGGACATCCGGTGGCATCGATGGCATGCCTCGTTGCGCCAGCCTTGGAACCTTGTCGCGTTGCGACAGGGTTGGCACGGTGGGCGGAGTATCGGCCGCGGATTGGCCAGTGTCAACGCGCAACCTCCACGAAAATCGGCGCAACGAATGGCTCGTTGGACGCGTCATCAGTGCACCGATGCCAAAGCCCAGCCACGCCAAGCGATCCCGGCCCCGGCCGGCGCCCGCGCGCCGGCATCGGTCGACCCGCATCCGCGCCGCCGACCAGCGAACGCGTCGCGACCTCGATCGGTGGCGTCGCAGCCAGGGCTGAGCGGTCCGAAGCGCGCTGGACCGCGCGAGCGCCGATTCGCCGGCCGGCTCGATCCCCGGGTAGACTGGGCTCCCGATCCCGCCCCACCGAATCCGCAGCAGACGAGGTCGCGCGACTCCGATGGACTTTGCCCTTTCGCCCCAGCACGAGGAGATCCGTCGCACCGTGCGCGACTTCGCCGAGCGGCGCATCAAGCCGGTCGCCGACGAGCTGGAGCGTCGCGGCGAGTTCCCCATGGACATCATCCGCGAGGCGGCGGGCCTGGGCCTGCTTGGCGTCCCGTTTCCGGAGGAGATCGGTGGCACCGGGCTCGACTCGCTCGCCTACGCGATCACCGTCGAGGAGCTGTCGCGCGCGTCGGGCAGCATCGGCATCATCGTCAGCGCCCACACCAGTCTCGGCTGCAATCCGCTGTGGCTGGCGGGCACCGACGCGCAGAAGGAGCGCTACCTGCGGCCGCTCGCCAGCGGCGAGGTCATCGGCGCGTACGGGCTCACCGAGCCGGGAGCGGGGAGCGACTCGCGTGGCACCCGGACGCGTGCCCATCGCGACGGGGATGCGTGGGTGCTCAACGGCGGGAAGCGGTTCATCACCAACGCCGGCGTGGCGGGCACCTACATCGTCACCGCTGTGACCGACCGCGAAGAGGAGAGCGGCAAGATCAGCGCCTTCATCGTGGAGGCTGACACGCCCGGGTTCAGCATCGGTCGCATGGAGGAGAAGATGGGCCTGCATGCCAGCAACACCGGCGAGCTGCTGTTCGACGACTGCCGCATCCCCGCCGCGAACATGCTGGGTCCGGAGGGGGAGGGCGACAAGCTGTTCCTCAAGACGCTCGACGGCGGTCGCATCGGCATCGCGGCCATGGCGCTCGGGCTCGCCCAGGCGGCGTACGAGGCCGCGTCGGCCTATGCGAAGGAGCGGCAGCAGTTCGGACGCCCCATCGCCAGCTTCCAAGGCGTCGCGTTCATGATCGCCGACATGGCGGTCAAGATCGATGCCGCGCGGCTCATGACCTATCGCGCCGCGTGGCTGAAGGACGGCGGCAAGCCGTACACCACCGAGGCCGCCATGGCGAAGCTGTTCGCCTCCGAGGTGGCGCGCGACGTCACCAACGATGCCGTCCAGGTGCACGGCGGCTACGGCTACGTGACCGAGTACCACGTCGAGCGCTACCTGCGTGACGCGAAGCTGACCGAGATCGGCGAGGGGACGAGCCAGATCCAGCGGATGGTCATCGCGCGGAACCTGCTCGGCGTGCGGGCGATGTAGGGACACATGGTGGCGGCGCCCGGCCGGATCCTCGCCGTCGCCCTCGGCGCCCTCGGCGCGCTGGCGATCGTGGCGCTCGGGCTACCCGTCGGGCGCGTCGCGGCGGCGAGCCCGCCGGCAGCCTTCACCCTGCCCGGCACGACGTACGCGTCGACGGTGATCGACATCGACGCGGACGGGGTACGAGAGATCGTGCGCATCGGTCAGGAGGGGGGGCGGCAGACCAGGGTCGAGGTCTGGGACCTCGATGGCGATGGGTGGACGATGCGTGCCAGCGCTCCGCTGCTGCGCGACAGCGGGGGAGGCAAGGGACTCGTCCCGGTCGGCAGCGCTGCTGCGTCGGTGGCCCTGCTGCCGATCCGGAGCGGTGGCGCGCCGGCGGTGCTCGCCTTCACCGCCGGCTCCGGCTCCTCTCTCGCGGGGGTGTGCTGCACCGATGCCTGGTTGCTGGGCCTCCACGACGGGGCGGACCTGACGCTCGACCGGCTGGCGGGCATGCCGCGCCTGATGACGAACGTCGGCCGCGTCGACCTCGACGGCGATGGGACCGATGAGCTCGTCGTCAGCCTGCAGCCCACGCCCGTCACGCCGGCCTCCGTGGAAACGCTTCGCCTGGCCGGAACGACGTTGACGCCACTCGGCGGCGCGCTCCGCATCGATGCCGGCCAGCTCGCCACCGGCGACATCGACGGGCGGCCCGGCGAGGAGATGCTGTTCGGTCCGACGTTCGGCGGGGAGACGGTCCGCCTCCGGCTCGACGCGAGCGGCGAGGCGGTGGCCGACCAGGCGCGGCTGCCGCGGATCCGCAATGACACGGGCGATCCGCCCTCCCCGCTCGCCGCCGGCGAAGGGACGCTCCTCGTCGCCGGGTCGTCGAGCATCGCAGCGGTCGACTGGCCCGATGACGGGCCGCCGACCCTGCGCGACGTGCTCCCAAACACGTGGATCGCCGCGCCGCTCGGGGCGCCACGAGGTCGTCTCGCTCCCATGGTGGTGACGCACGATCCCGCCGCGTCGTCCGGCGCGGTCAGCGTCATCGACGCCGCGTTTCGCGAGGTCGGGCGGCTGCCGTACGGGAGCAACGCATTCGACGATTGGCTCGACTTCCTCCAGCTGCCGCAGCGCGGCTTCTCCACCGAGCGCTTCGTCTGGCCGCTCACCGGGGCGGTGCCCGACGGCCTCCCCGATGGCACGCCGGCGATGTTCCTGGCCGGGCGGCTGGTCGTGGCCCCGGCGAGCGGTCCCGAGCTCGCCGGCAGTGGTCTCGTCGTCGGCGGCGGCGTGATCGGGGTCGCGGGGGGCGATGAGCCGTGGCTCGTCATCACCGACGGCCTCGGGCAGCCGAGCGGCGGCAGCGTCTCCCTGACCGACGTTGCCGCGGCTGCGTCCACGGTGACCGTCACTCGCCTGCGTTCGGTCACTGACGGTGCCGGCGACCCGATCCATGTCGCGCCGGGCCCCGGTGCCGTCGCGGCTGCAGACGGCGTGGTCTTCACCGCCGGTGAGACGCTTCCGATCGTCATCGACGCGTCGCAGGGGACGCGTGTCACGGTGGTGGTCGACGGATCGGTGCAGGAGGGGATGGTCGGCCAGGGGCGGCTCGTCATCGACGCCGACCTGCATCGTGCCGGCACGCTGGCGCGCGTGAGTGATGCCTTCGTGGTCGCGGTCACGCCGGGCGGTCACGGGACGCTCATCCGCTGGCGCGTCTCCGTCCTGCCGACTGCGCCGACGCTGTCGGCAGCCTCCGCGGCAACGCCGTTCTCGTTCGAGACGGCGATTGCGGGCACGGTGTCCGCCTACGCGACGGTGAAGATCGACGGCGCCGCCGTGCCGGTCGACCCGAAGGGTCAGTTCACGGCCCGGCGCGATGCGGGCCCGTGGCCGGCGGACGTGCGGATCGTCGCAACCGACGCCCTGGGGCGCGAATCGGTGGCGGCGGTGACGGTGGTCGGCTTCCTCGACTATCGCTGGGTTCCGTGGCCACTGCTCGCCGTCGTGAGCACGTTGCTCCTCGGCGCCGTGCTGTACCTGCGCGCGGATCGTCGGCGGCCGCGACCGGCAGCTGCGGGTGGCGCGGAGGTGGGCACCTGGGAGGAGCTCGCCGAGGATGACGATCTCGCCCGCTGGGAGCGACCCTCACAATGATCGCCGGCTGCTACGCTTCGGATCGATGACGCTCGCCGACCGAGCGTCCAAGCAGGAGTGCCCGCCCATGAGCAGCCGTATCGACGAGCTGGATGCGATCGTCCGCCAGTTCGACCTCAACGCCCATCCCTTCTACGTCGCCTGGCGCGCCGGTGAGCTACCCATCGAGCGGCTGCGTGAGTACGCGACCGAGTGGGCGCCGTTCATCGGCGCGCTCGACCGCGGCTGGGAGCGCATCGGTGAGCCGGCCTATGCGGCGGAGGAGCGCGAGCACGACGCGCTCTGGGCGCGCTTCCGCGCGTCGCTCGGGTCGCGCGGGGAGGCCACCCGGCCGCAGAGCGCGACGCTGACCGCCGTCGGCGAGCACGCGTTCGCATCGGTCCCCGAGGCGCTCGGGGCGCTGTACAGCTTCGAGGTGCAGCAGCCGGCCACGGCGCAGAGCAAGCTCGCCGGGCTGCGCGAGCACTACGCGGGCACCGTCGACGAGGCGGGGCAGGCGTACTTCGTGGCGCATGGCGTCGAGACGGACGAGCCGGCGATGCTGGCCTCGAAGATCGACGACCTGTCGGACGCTGACTTCGCGCGTGCCAGGACCGCGTGCGCCATCTTCAGCGCGGCCGCGTGGGGCGCGCTCGACGGAGTCTTCTACACGGACTGACCGATGCGCCGGCCGGCGGCACCGGCCGGCCGCGTGACCTCACCGCGGCAGTTTGGCGGCGAGGACGTCGACGGGCTGGATATCGGGCGGCGCGGCGAGCAGCTCGTCCGCCTTCGCCATGAGCGCGGCCGCGATCTGGCCGTTCAGGTGCGCCTGGCGCCCGCCGTCGTCGGCGAACGCATCGAAGATGCCGAAGCTCGTCTCGCTGAGCCTGATCGCGAACCAGGTCGTCGTCTCGTCCTCGGCCTCGGCGAGTGGCAGCGCGCCCTCGAGCAGCGCCTTCACGTCCTGGACCTTGTCTGGCTTCGCCTCAATCCGGGCGAGCAGTCCCACGGTGACCATGTCAGGTACCTCAGTGCGTTCGATGGAGAAGTCAGCGTGGGCTGCAGGCCCCGTTCCAACGCCGCGGCACCTGCCGCCGGCGAGCACCGGAATTCAGTCCGGATGCC
>JBBRWZ010000024.1:0-30866 GCA_038248895.1 Candidatus Limnocylindria bacterium
AGACCCAGGCGGCGATCGACAAGATCCGCGGCATCGTGGCGGAGCCGGAGATCGGCGTGATCTACACCGGCAAGGTGGTGAAAACCGCCGATTTCGGCGCCTTCGTGAACTTCCTCGGCTCCAAGGACGGGCTGGTGCACATCAGCGAGCTATCCGACCAGCGGGTCGGCCGGGTCGAGGATGTGGTCAGCATCGGCGACGAGCTCATCGTGGTCGTCACCGAGATCGACCGCATGGGTCGCGTGAACCTCTCCCGCAAGGCCGCCATGGAGCGTCACATGGCGCGCAACGGCGGTGGCGAGGGTGGCCAGAGCGACAACGGTCGCCCGGATCTCGCGAATGCGGAGCGCTTCGAGAGCGGCCCGCCACGGGACCGCGGCGATCGGCCACGGTTCGGCGACCGCAATCGGGACCGCCCTCCGCGTCGCCGCTAGGATTCGCATCCACCGACGGGCGGACCGCGGCCGCGGCCCGCCCGTCGCGGTACACCGAACGCACGCATCTCGGGAGGGCCGAGCACCAGTGGGCACTGACGCACTCCTCGCCGGCATCGCCGATGAGGTCCGCGCCTGCACTCGCTGTCCGCTCGCCGAACACCGCGCCCTCGCCGTTCCGGGCGAGGGGAGTGCCCGCACCGATGTGCTGCTGGTGGGGGAGGGACCGGGTGCCCGAGAAGACGCCACGGGCCGCCCTTTCGTCGGACCTGCCGGTCACCTGCTCGACGAGCTCATCGCCAGCATCGGATGGAAGCGCGAAGATGTCTTCATTGCCAATGTCGTGAAGTGCCGGCCCCCCGGCAACCGGGACCCTGAACCGAGCGAGATCGAGGCCTGCGGGTCATACCTCGATCGGCAGGAGGCGGCCCTTGACCCGGCGGTCGTGGTGACGCTGGGGCGCCACTCGTTGCAGCGCTACCTTCCCGGCGCACGAATCGGCGCCGTGCATGGATCGCTCCGCCGAGGACGCGGCCGATGGGTCTTCCCGATGTACCATCCTGCTGCGGCGCTTCACCAGGCGTCCCTGCGCGACACCCTCTTCCGGGACATGCGCGGGCTGCCGGCGGCACTGCTCCAATCCCGCGAGGCCGCCGCCAGCGCGGGGGCCGCATCGGTCCAGGACGACACGCACCAGAACCCGCTCCACCCCCGCCCGGTGGCCGCCTCCGAGCCCGTCGGGGAACCGGTCGCGGACGTCGAGCAGCAGCTCACCCTCTTCTAGGAGCCTCCATGCCAGACACCCTTCGCATCATTCCGCTGGGCGGGGTTGGCGAGATCGGCAAGAACATCACCGTCATCGAGTCGGGCGGTGACATCGTCGTCGTCGACTGCGGACTCGCCTTCCCGGAGCCCGAGATGCTCGGGATCGACCTCGTCATCCCCGACGTCACGTACCTCACCGAGAACCGAGACCGCGTCCGGGCGATCATCCTCACCCACGGGCACGAAGACCACACCGGGGCGCTGCCGTACGTGATCCCGAAGATCCCCGGGACACCGATCTACGCGACCCGCCTCACCACTGGACTCGTGCAGGTCAAGCTGCGCGAGCACAAGCTGACCGGGATGACCGAGCTGCGACCGGTCGAGCCGGGGCAGGACTTCACCATCGGCTCGTTCACCATCACCGCGTTCCGGGTCAACCACTCCATCCCCGACGGCGTCGGCTACGCCATTCGGACGCCGGGTGGCACGGTCGTCCATACCGGCGACTTCAAGTTCGACATGACCCCGCCCGACGGCCGCCGCGCCGACCTGGGGCTGATCGCCGAGATCGGCAACGAGGGCGTCGACTTCCTCCTCTCCGACTCGACCCGCGCCGAGAGGGAGGGCTACACGCTCTCCGAGATGACGGTGGGGGAGTCGCTCCACAAGCTCGTCGGCGAGGCCAACGGGCGGGTCATCGTGGCGACCTTCGCGAGCAACATCGGTCGCGTCCAGCAGGTCATCGATGCCGCCGCCGATCACGGCCGCAAGGTCGTATGTCTCGGTCGCAGCATGGAGCAGAACTCGGCGATCGCGGTGGAGCTCGGTGTGCTCGACGCCCGCGGCGGCACGCTGGTCAAGAAGGAGCAGCTGCAGCGGATCCCGAAGGAGCAGCTCGTGATCATGACCACCGGGTCCCAGGGGGAGCCGATGTCCGGCCTGACGCGGATGAGCAATCGAGACCACCGCAACGTGAACATCGAGCCCGGCGACACCGTGGTCGTGTCGGCCTCGCCGATCCCCGGCAACGAGGAGGCCGTCGCCAAGACGATCGACAACCTCTTCAAAGAGGGCGCGATGGTCCATTACGAGCCGATGGTCCATTGCCACGTCTCGGGCCATGGCTCGCGCGAGGAGCTCAAGCTGATGCTGGGGCTCGTCCAGCCGCGCCACTTCATCCCGATCCACGGGGAGTACCGCATGCTCGTGCAGCACGCCCTGCTGGCGGAGGGCTCGGGCGTCGAGGTCGATCGAATCTTCGTCCTCGAGAACGGGCAAGTCGTCGAGTACGACGGTCAGCGCGCGCGGCTGAACGGCAGCGTCTCTGCGGGCGCCGTGCTGGTGGACGGCATCGCCGCGGTCGACGGCCTCGACGGCGTGATCCTGCGCGACCGCCGCATGCTGGCGAGCGACGGCGTGGTGATGGTGGCGCTCACCGTCGACACCAACACCGGTCAGGCGATCTCGGGCCCGGACCTCGTGAGCCGTGGCTTCCTCTCCGACCCGGATGATCCGGTCATCGCCGCGGCGCGCGACCATCTCGCCGCGGCGCTGCGGCAGCCCTCGGGGGACGAGCATGGTGCCGAGACTGGCTACCTCAAGACGAAGATCCGCGACACCCTGTCGCGCTACTTCTTCCAGCAGACCAAGCGCCGGCCGATGATCCTGCCAATCGTGCTCGAGGTCTGAGCCGGCCCGTGGCCACCCGACGATCGCCGCGCCGTCGCCCGACCCGGCGACGCCGCACCACCAGCCCCACGCTGAGCCCGCGCTTCGTCCGCGAGGCGCTCGCGCTCGTGCTGCTGTTCCTGGCGATCATCAGCGTCATCGGTCTCTTCGCCCCGAACGCGGGGGCCATCGTGCAGCCGTGGCACGCGTTCCTCGCGTACCTCCTCGGGTGGGGAGTCGCGCTGGCACCCCCGCTGCTGGCCGGCTTCGCGCTCATGCTGTGGATGAAGACGATGCCCGCCGAGCGCTGGATGGCGGCGAGCGGTGCTGCAATCGTGGCGTTGGCGCTGCTCGGGATGTTCCACCTGGCCGGGGGCGGCACCGCCGCACAGGTCGACATCGGTGACGGCGGGGGGTTGATCGGGTATGGCGTGAGCGGCGCGCTGGTCGGGGCGGTCGGAGCGGCAGGTGCCTGGATCGTGCTCGTGCTGATGGCGGTGGTGGGGCTCCTCCTCTACTTCAACATGACGCTCGGCGATGTCATTGCCGCGTGGCTCCAGCAGCGCGACGACGCGCGGGAGCTGGCGGAGGGCGAGGCGCGACGCGACGCGCAGGGTTCGCGGGCGCGGCAACGGCCGACGGCCCCGGAACCCGAGCAGGATTTGGAGCTGCGGCCCGGCCTCATCGACCGCATGCGTGGCGCGCTCGCCGGCGGCAACGATGCGGAGCACGACGAGCCGCCCGTCATCGTTCGCCGCCAGCGGCCGGAGAGCGGCAACGGCACCGCGCGACCACCGCGACCGGTCGCGATCCCCGTCGAGCCGGTCGCGCAGCGCGCCGCCGACGATGACGGCGACGAGGCGGCGGCACAGCTCGAGACGGGGGAGCGAGTGCACCTCGCCGCGGCAGGCGACGAGCCGCGCGGCAGCGACGCGGCGCTCGAGCCGACCGAGCGGTCGTGGGACCTGCCCGCCATCGACCTGCTCGCCGACGCACCTCCCTCCACGGCGGCGCAGATGGACCTGACCGCCAAGGGGCAGCGCATCCGCGAGACGCTGGCACACTTCGGCATCGGGGTGAAGGTCGCGCGCATCCAGGAAGGGCCGGTCGTGACCCAGTACGCCCTCGACGTGGAGCCCGGGATCAAGCTGTCGCGCATCGCCGGCCTGTCGGACAACCTGGCGCTGGCGCTGGCGGCACGCTCGATCCGCATCCAGGCGCCGATTCCCGGCGAGGGCTACGTGGGCGTCGAGATCCCCAACAACGCATTCGACCTCGTCACGCTCAAGGAGGTCCTCGCCAGCCGCAACTTCGACGACCTGGCCGGCAAGAGCACGCTGGCCTTCGCCCTGGGACAGGACGTTGCCGGGCAGCCATTCAGCGCCGACCTGGGCAAGATGCCCCACGTGCTCGTCGCCGGCGCCACGGGATCCGGCAAGAGCGTCTGCGTCAACGCGCTCATCTGCTCGCTGCTGATGAAGGCGACGCCGCGCGACGTGAAGTTCATCATGATCGACCCCAAGCGCGTCGAGATGGCCCAGTACAAGGGCATCCCGCACCTCCTGTGCGAGGTGATCGTGGAGCCGGAGAAGGCCGTCAACGCGCTGAAGTGGACCGTCGGGACCATGGAGAGCCGCTACCACGAGTTCGCGCAGCGCGGCGTGCGGAACATCGGTGCCTATAACGAGGCGCTCCGGTCCGGCGAACCGCGGATGCCGTACATCGTGGTCGTCATCGACGAGCTGGCTGACCTGATGATGGTGAGCGCCTACGAGGTCGAGGCCACGATCACGCGCATCGCGCAGCTCGCGCGCGCCACCGGGATCCACCTCGTCGTGGCCACACAGCGCCCATCGGTCCAGGTCATCACCGGCCTCATCAAGGCGAACATCCCGAGCCGGATCGCGTTCGCCATGACGAGCGGCGTCGACTCGAGGACCATTCTCGACGCCACCGGGGCCGAGGACCTGCTGGGCCGCGGCGACATGCTGTACCAGCCCATCGACGCCCCCCGCGCCGTCCGCCTCCAGGGCGTGCTCGTCACCGATGCCGAGATCGAGGAGCTGAGCCGCCACTGGAAGGCGCAGGGCGGGCCGCAGTACAAGCCGGAGATCACCGCCCCCAAGCGCGACGGCAAGGCCGGCGGGCGTCCCGGCGAGGAGGGCGTGGACGACGACGCGGATGCGCTGCTCAGCCAGGCGATCGACATCGTGCGGCGCTCGGACAAGGCGTCGGCGAGCCTCCTCCAGCGACGGCTGCGCATCGGCTACGCCCGAGCGGCGCGCATCCTCGACCAGATGGAGGATCGCGGAGTGGTCGGTCCGGCCGACGGGAGCCGCTTCCGCGAAGTGCTCGTCACCAGCGACGGGTGGGGGGCTGACGTCGCTCCCCACGAGGACGACGAGGGGTGACCGAGCCGGGCCTCCACAAGCTCGGCGAGGTCCTCCGCACCGCGCGGGAGGCCAAGGGAGTGGACCTGGCGCGCGTGGAGCGCGACACGAAGATCCGGGCGCGCTACCTGTCGGCACTCGAGCGGGGCGAGTATCGCGAGCTGCCCGGTCCGGTCTACACCAAGGGATTTCTGCGCAACTACGGTCTGTACCTCAGCCTCGACCCGGAATACCTGATCGACCTCTACCGGCTCGAGGCGAGCAGCGCATCGGCGGAGCGTCCGAGCGTGGCCTCCCCGCCGCGTCCCATCGCCGTCCGTCGCTCGCGTGGCTTCGTCCTCACGCCGGGGCTCATCGTGGCGGCCATCCTGACGGTCCTGGTGTTCGGCATCGGGGCCTATCTCGCGGGACAGCTGATCGCGTTCGCCGGCACCCCGGAGCTGCGGGTCATCGACCCGCCCGGGTCGGTGGCGGCATACGACGGCGACAGCTACACGCTGCGTGGTGTGACGAGCGCCGGTGCGCGCGTGAGCGTCACCGGGCCGCGGGAGTCGCCGAGCGTCACGGCGGGCGCCGACGGCGTCTTCGAGGTGATGGTGCTCCTGCTCCCGGGGCGCAACATCGTCACCCTCTCCGCCTACGACCCGACCACGGGACGTACGAGCGCCACGGTGCAGCGCGAGATCACGATGGCCACGGCGATCCCGTCCGGGAGCATCCCGGAGACGCCGCCGCTGACGCTGTCCGAGCCGGCCGACGGCGCGGCCGCGTCCGGCACGGTGACCGTCAGCGGCGCAGCGGCACCCGGCAGCGGAGTGAGCGTGACGGCGACATCGAGCGGTGCGCCGGACGCCACGTTCCAAATCGTGGACGCGGCCGGACGGTCGGTGGCGATCCCGGATACCGCACCGCCGGGCCCCGCGGCCCTCGAGCTCACCGCGGACGCGAACGGCGCCTTCAGCGGGACGTTCGACCTGGCGCCGGGCAGTTGGCAGCTGTCGGCCACCGATGGGACGACCACGGTCGAGCGCAGCGTCAGCATCCCGGTGCCGGCCGGGCTGGTCGGCACGCTGCGCATGCAGGGCGGGGCCTCGTACATGGTCGTCGATGAGGACGGGCAGGCAAAGCAGGGAGCATCGGGCGACATCGTGCCGGCCGGGGGCAGCGTGGCCCTCACGGCGAACCGCAGCATCCGCATCCGGGCCGGAAACGCCGGCGCGGTGGATGTCACCATCAACGGCATTCACATCGGTCTCATGGGCGCCGACGCGCAGGTCATCGAGTGGCGCGTGGCGCGGCAGTAGGTCGCCGATCCCGGGGCACCGCCTGCGCCGGACGTCGGAAACGAGCAGCAAGGAGTTCAGATGGCAGATGCATCCTTCGACGTGGTCAGCGACTTCGACCAGCAGGAGCTGGTGAACACGCTCGACCAGGTCCGCCGCGAGGTGGCGACGCGCTATGACTTCAAGGGTTCCAAGGTGGAGCTCGAGCTCGGCAAAGAGGCGATCACGCTCCACGCCGACGACGAGTACCGGGCCGGATCGGTCAAGGACCTGGTCCAGTCGAAGGCCGTCCGCCGCAACCTGAGCCTCAAGATCTTCGAGTGGGGCAAGCTCGAGCCCGCGGCCGGCGGCACCGTGCGTCAGGAGATCAAGCTCAAGCGCGGCCTGACCAGCGAGCAGGCCAAGGAGCTCGCCAAGGTGGTGCGCGAGCACTTCCCGAAGACGAAGCCGGTCATCCAGGGTGACGCGGTGCGGGTCTCGGGCAAGAGCCGTGACGACCTCCAGGGCGTGATCGCCCACCTGCGTGGCCTCGACTACCCGGTCGCGCTCCAGTTCATCAACTACCGGTAGACCGATGTCGCCCGATCCAGCGCCGGGACCGGATGCACTCGACGCGGCGGCGCGCGCGCTGGGCGGACGGTTGCGGGAGCGCGGCTGGCGACTTGCCACGGCCGAATCCTGCACCGGCGGCCTGGTGGGCCACGTCGTGACCCAGCTGCCGGGCGCCTCGGATTGGTACGTGGGCGGCGTGGTCAGCTACTCGAATCATGCCAAGACGGCCCTGCTCGGCGTCGCATCCGAGTTGATCGCAGCCCACGGCGCCGTCTCGGCCGAGGTCGCCGCCGGCATGGCACAGGGCATGCTCGACCGGTCCGCCGACGCCGATGTCGCGGTGGCTGTCACCGGCATCGCCGGGCCCGACGGCGGCACGCCGGAGAAGCCGGTGGGGCTCACCTACGTCGCCGCGCTGCGCCGAGGCGGCACGGCACGCATCGAGCGCAGCGTGTGGCCGCACGACCGCGATGGCAACAAGCGCGCCAGCGCGCTCGCCGCGCTGACCGTTGCGCTCGCCGTGGCGTCGGAGTAGACGAGTGGTCCGACGCGGCGAGCGTATCCACGTCATCGGCATCGCCGGCTCGGGCGCCGCCGGCGTGGCGCTGCTCTGCGCACGGGCGGGCGCGGTCATCGATGGCTGTGACGAGGGCGGCCCATCGCCGTACACGCCTCCGCTCGCCGAGGCGCGGGTGCGAGTTGCAACCGGGCACGACGCCTCGCACCTCGCCGGCGTGGAGCGCGTCGCCATCAGCCCGGCGATCCGCGCCGTGCCGGCTCACGGGGAGCTGGCCGCGGCCGAGGCCGCTGGCATTCCCGTCGTCACCTGGCAAGTGCTCTTGGGGGAGCTGATGGAGTCGGAGCAGCACATCGGCCTGGCAGTTACCGGTACGCATGGCAAGTCGACGACCACCGCCCTGCTCGGCCATCTGCTGATCGGCTGCGGCCTGGACCCCACGGTCGAGGTTGGCGCGGTGATCGACGCCTGGGGCGGGGCTTCGGTGCGGCCCGGAGACGGCGCGCCGTTCCTGGTCGAGGCTGACGAGTTCGGCGACAACTTTCTCAACTACCACCCCGCGGCGGCGATCGTGACGAATGTCGAGATGGACCACCCCGACTACTTCGCGGACCGCACCGCCGTGCTGGACAGCTTCGCGAGGTTCGTGGGCGGGATGCAGGAAGACGCGCGCATCGCTGGGCGCCTGCTCGTGGCCGCAGCGGGGGATCGCGGCGTCGATGACCTGCTCGCCCGGCTCGGGGACTGGGACGGCCGGGTGATCCGCTACGGCATGGGTGGTGATGTTGCCGCGACGGATGTGACCTACGCACCGGATGGAACGGCCTTTCAGCTCGACGGTCAGCGCTACCGGATGGCGCTCGCCGGTGCACACAACGTCATGAACGCGACCGCCGCCATCACGCTATCCCGGGAACTCGGGTCCGAGTCGCATGCGATTGCCGCGGCACTCGAGACATTCCGCGGTGCCGGACGACGCATGGAACGCATCGCCGACACGGCCGGCGTCGTCGTCTTCGACGACTACGGCCACCATCCGACCGAGGTCCGTGCCGCGCTCGCCGCCGCGCGGCAGCTCGTCGCGGATCGACGGCTGTGGGCGGTGTTCGAGCCACACATGTACTCTCGCACCGCCCTCCTCTTCGATGAGTTCGCGGCTGCGTTCGCGGACGCGGACGAGGTCGTCATCGCGGACATCTTCGCCAGCCGCGACAGCCCGGAGGCGATGCGATCCACGTCGGCCGAGGCGCTCGCCGACGCCATCGAACGGGGCGGGGAAGCGCCGGCGATGGCGACCGGCGACGCGGAGCAGACGGCACGCTACGTGGCCAGCCACCTCCGCGCGGGCGATGCCGTGCTGGTGATGGGGGCGGGTCGGTCGTACCGGATCGCCCGTGCGGTCGCCGATGCCCTGCGCCGCGGCGTCCTCGACGAGAGCCCGGGACTCAATCGCTGAGCCGCGATCGGCGTATCGCTGGCCAGCGCGTTGTTGCACAATGATGGTGCGCCGGCGGACCGGCCGTCAGCACAAAGGATCCGTCTGGGAGAGCGACCGTACCCGAGCAGCGACGTAGGCCCCGCAAGCCTTCGGTGACCTCCGAGCCTGCCGATCGGACGAGTTCGCGCGCATCTGCGCGCCCGAAGGCTCGTGCCCAGCGCGCATCGGTTACGGCGGCCGGGTCCCCGGACCTCCAGGCGGCGCTGTACCACATCGCCGAGACGGCGAGCGTGGCGCAGGACATGTCCTCGTTCTACGTGGCGATCTACGAGATTGTTCGCGAGCTCATGGACGCGGACAACTTCTACATCGCCTTGTACGACGCCGAGCTCGAGCGCATCAACTTCCCGTTCTACCGCGACGAGCAGGATTCTGACGTCCCCGATCCGAACCTGTGGGAGCCGATCGGCACCGGACAAGCCGCCGGCATGACCGGCTATCTGCTGCGCACCGGCGAGCCGATGCTCCTCACGCTCGCCGACTGGCAGCGATACGTCGACCGCGGCATCTTCTCAGCGGTCGGCGAGCCGTCGGTGGATTGGCTGGGGGTGCCGCTGAAGGCAGATGGGCGGACGATCGGCGCGGTCGTGACCCAGAGTTACGACCGGGGACGGGTGCACGCGCCGCGGGATCTCGACGTGCTGACCTTCGTCGCCCAGCACATCGCCACCGCCCTCACGCGGGCACGCGCGATCGACGAGACGCGCCAGCGGAATGCGGAGCTGGCCGTGATCAACGAGATCGGCACGGCGCTCGCCGAGCAGCTCGACTTCGACGCCATCATCGAGCTTGTCGGGCAGCGGCTGGCCGAAACATTCGAGGCATCCGACATGTACATCGGCCTCCACGACAAGGCGGCCGACACGGTCACGTTCGCCTTCGAGCTCGACCATGGGCGGCGTGTGCATGCCGACCCGATCGTGCTCGGCTCCGGCCTCTCGACGATTGTCATCCGCGAGCGGCAGCCGCTCCGCTTCGGCACCTCGGCGGACCAGCAGGCAGCAGGCGGATTCGTCGGTACGTACGCGGACGACGACGGTGGCAGCGCCGTCGGCAATTCGACCGAATCATGGCTCGGGGTGCCGCTGCTGGCAGGCTCCGAAGCAATCGGTCTCATCGCCTTCGGCAGCCCGACTCCGAACGCGTACTCGGCGTCAGACGAGCGGATCCTCTCGACCATCGCCTCGGGCATGGGCGTCGCCCTCGAGAACGCCCGCCTCTTCGGCGAGACGAAGCGCCTGCTCACCGAGACCGATGAGCGTGCGGCCGAACTCGAGATCATCAACAGCGTGCAGGAGGCGCTCGTCGCGAACCTCGCGATGCAGGACCTGTACGACCTCGTCGGCGACAAGATCCAGGAGATCTTCGACGCCCAGGTGGTCGACATCGGTATCTACGACCCCGAGCGCCACATCTTCACCTTCCCGTACGCGATCGAGCGCGGCGTCCGGTACCCCGATCAGCCGATAGCGATCCGGTCGGGATCGATGTCGGAGCAGGTGCTTCGCACCGGCGAGCCGCTGAATGTCCCCGACATCGACGCGTGGGAGCGCAGCCGCGGCATCTCCCTCGCCCCGGTGCAGGGCGAGAAGTCGCTGTCGGCCCTGCTCGTCCCGATGGTCGTCAATGGCGAGGTGAAGGGCCGGATTTCGCTCCAGAACCTCGACCGCACCGATGCCTTCAGCGAAGCCGACCTGCGCCTCCTCTCTACCCTGGCCGCCAGCCTCAGCGTGGCGCTCGAGAACGCGCGGCTGTTCGAGGAGACGCGGCGGCTGCTCAAGGAAGCCGACGAGCGCGCGGCAGAGCTTGCGGTCGTCAACAGCGTGCAGGAGGGTCTGGCCGCCAACCTCGACATGCAGTCGATGTACGACCTTGTCGGCGACAAGATCCAGGAGATCTTCGACGCCCAGGTCGTCGACATCGGTGTCTACGATCGGTCGACGAACCTCATTCGGTATCCCTACACGATCGAACGCGGCGTTCGCTTCCCGGATGAGCCGATGCCGGCCGACGAGGGCGTTCGCGCAGCGGTGCTCCGGGGGCGGCAGCCAATTCTCGTCAACCGCGACATCGTCGCCCACGGCGAGCGCGAGGGGTGGTGGAAGGGGGCCGAGACCCCCATCCAGGGCGAGGCGTCCAAGTCTGGCGTGTGGGTGCCCCTTGTCGTGGGTGACGAGGCGCGCGGCGTCATCTCGCTCCAGAACCTGGACCGCGAGGATGCGTTCTCCGAGTCGGACGTCCGCCTGTTGACGACCCTCGCGTCGAGTCTCACCGTGGCACTCGAGAACGCACGCCTCTTCGACGAGACGAAGCGGCTCCTCGGCGAGGCGGACCAGCGCGCCGCGCAGCTGGCGATCATCAACTCGGTGCAGCAGGGACTCGCCGCGGAACTCGACGTGCAGTCCATGTACGAGATCGTCGGTGAGCGGGCCAGCGATGTCTTCGACACCCACGTCGTCGACATCGCGGTCATCGACCCGGCGACCGAAATGCTGCACTTCCCGTTCACGATCGAGCGCGGCGTGCGGTTCCCCGACGTGTCGCGGCCGGTTGCCGGCTTCCGCAGGCATGTGATCGAGCATCGCGAGCCGCTGCTCATCACCCACGACCTGCGTGCGCGTGGGCTTGAGTTCGGTCAGGTGACGCAGCTGCAGGGCGAACCGGCCCAATCTGCGATCTTCGCGCCGCTCGCCGTGGGCGAGGAGGTGCTCGGCGTCATCTCGCTCCAGAACCTTGACCGCGAGCACGCGTTCGACCAGGCCGATGTCGACCTCCTCACCACCATCGCGGCGAGCCTCAGCGTCGCGTTGCGCACCGGACGCCTCATCGACGAGACCCGCGCTCGCGTCGCCGAGCTGGGCACCATCAACAGCGTCGGCGAGGCCCTCACGGCACGTGTCGAGGTGCGCCCGCTTCTCACGCTCGTCGGCGACAAGATGCGCGATGCGTTCGAGGCAAATATCGTCTACATCGCACTGCTCGACGAGGAGTCGGGTTCGATCACGTTCCCGTACCACGTGGAGGACGGGCGGTACGAGCCGCAGGAGCCGATCCAGCTCGGCAACGGCCTCACCTCTCGCGTGCTCGAGACGCGGCGGCCGCTCCTGCTCAACCGCGAGGCGGACTGGCTCCGCGTCGGCGACCGCGGCATCGGGACGCACGCGCTGTCGTGGCTCGGCGTGCCGATCATGGCCGGCGACCACGGGATCGGGGTGATCAGCATCCAGAGCACCGCGCGTGAGGGCCGCTTCTCGGACGCGGATGCTCGCCTCCTCGCGACGATCGCGGCGAATGTCGGTGTGGCGGTTCAGAATGCGCGGCTCTACACCGAGACGCGGCGACGAGCGGACGAGATGGCCGGGCTGGCCGAGGTCGGCCGCGAGATCTCGGGCACGCTCGATCTCGACACCGTGCTCGACCGGATCACCGAACGCGCCAAGACGCTGCTCAACGCCGATACGAGCGCGGTCTACCTGCCCGACGCGGACAATGAGACGCTACGGGCGGTCGCCGTCTATGGCACGTTCGCCGACGAAACTCGGGCTGAGCCGCTCGGCATCGGTCAAGGAATAATCGGTGCCATTCACGCCCGCGGCGAGGCGGAAATGGTCAACCAGCCATGGACCGATCCACGCGCCATTCACATCCCGGGCACCGACCCGCCTGACAGCCACCGCGATCGATTGATGGCGGCGCCACTGCGCGTGCGCGGCGAGGTCTCCGGCACGCTCGCCGTATGGCGTGGACTGGAGAGCGAGTCACAGCCGTTCAGCAGCGCGGACCTCAGCTTCTTGGTGGGGCTTTCGCAGCAGGCCGCGGTCGCGCTCGCCAACGCCCGCCTCTTCGCCGAGGCACAGGAATCTCGCCAATCGGCCGAACAGGCAAACGAGGCGAAGAGCAGTTTCCTCGCCGCCATGAGCCACGAGATCCGGACACCGCTCAATGCCGTGATCGGCATGAGTGGGCTGCTGCTCGACACGCCGCTCGACGACGAGCAGCGCGACTTTGCCGAAACGATCCGCACCTCCGGTGACGCGCTCCTGACCATCATCAACGACGTGCTGGATTTCTCGAAGATCGAGGCCGGTCGCGTGGAGATGGAGGCGCTGCCATTCGTGTTGCGTGACGTCATCGAGGGGTCGCTCGACATTCTCGCGCCTGCTGCCGCGAGCAAGGGCCTCGAGCTCGTCTACGCCGTCGACGATGAGCTTCCGGAAGCGCTCGTCGGCGACGCCGGACGACTGCGCCAGATGCTGCTCAACCTCCTGTCGAACGCCGTCAAGTTCACCGCCGAGGGCGAGGTCGTCGTCACGGTGTCGGGACGCGCCCTCGACGGTGGGAACGGCAAGAAGCGTTCGCGATGGGAGATCCGCGCCGACGTCCGCGACATCGGCATCGGCATCCCGCCGGAGGCGATGGGCAAGCTGTTCCAGTCCTTCAGCCAGGTCGACGCCTCCATTGCTCGGCGCTACGGCGGCACGGGCCTCGGCCTGGCGATCAGCCGCCGCCTCGCCGAGCTGATGGACGGGTCGCTCACCGCCGAGAGCAGCGGCACGGCGGGGGAGGGGAGCGTCTTCCATCTTGTTGTCGACCTCCCCGTTGCCGAACCCGGCGCCGTCGCCACGACCCGGCGCCCCCGCATCGAGGCTGACCTGTCCGGACGGTCGGTGCTCATCGTCGATGACAACGCCACCAACCGCCGCATCCTCGTCGCCCAGACGGCGCGGTGGGGGATGGTGCCGCGAGAGACGGCGTCGCCCCTCGAGGCACTGGCCTGGGTGGAGCGTGGTGATCGCTTCGATGTGGCGCTAGTGGACCTGCAGATGCCCGAGCTCGACGGCACGGACCTGGCGATGCGGTTTCAAACATCCGACCCCGCCACCGCGGGCGCCGCCCCGATGCCGGTCGTCATCCTGTCGTCGATCGGCGCGCGCTCGCGCGAGGGGACCGGCGTGGCAGCGTGGCTGGCAAAGCCGGTCAAGCCGTCGGCGTTGCACGATGCGATCGCCACGATCCTGCTCGGCGGGCCGGCCATCGAGCCGGCGTCCAGCGGAGCGGAGGCAGGCGAGGTGGCGCGCAGGACGACGCGCCTCCTGCTCGCGGAGGACAACGCGGTGAACCAGAAGCTGGCGATACGGCTGCTGGCGCAGCTTGGCTACGAGGTCGATGTGGCTGGTGACGGTCGTGAAGCGATCGGTGCGATCGAGCGCGGGGGCTACGATGTGGTGCTGATGGACGTGCAGATGCCCGAGCTCGATGGGCTGGAGGCGACCCGCCAGATTCGCGGTCGATGGGGAGCGGAGGGTCCGTGGATCGTGGCGATGACGGCCAACGCCATGTCCGGCGATCGCGAAGCATGCCTCGCTGCCGGGATGAACGATTATCTGAGCAAGCCGATCCGGCCAGCGGAGCTGGCGGCGGCACTCGATCGCGCATTGGCAGCGGTCGCCGCGCGGCCTGGGCTGAGCACGAGTGACATGATCGATGGAAGCTGAGCGGGCGGTTCTCTCGAGAGAGGTCCTAGCTACGCTTGAGGCGTCGGTCGGCGGCGATCGGTCGTTCGTGGCCGAGCTCATCGAGGCGTACCTCGCCGAAGGCGAGACGCATGTCGCCGAGATCGAGGCCGCGGCGGCGGCGAATAGCGCGACCAAGCTCGTCCGGCCGGCGCACACGCTGAAGTCGAGCAGCGCCACCCTCGGCGCGATGGTTGTCTCGGGCCTCAGCGCGGCGCTGGAGCAGGGGGCGCGCAATGGCAGCGTGCCGGCCGCGGAAGACATCGCGGCGGTGCGTAGGGCCTGGATCGCTGCGGCGGCGGCGCTGCGCGCCTGGATGGGCGAGGTTGGCTCGTGACGTCGGTCGGGGTCGCCCTGGTCGTCGACGACAGCGTCGTCAACCGGCTCGTGCTGATCCGCCACCTCCGCGGCCTCGAGGTCGAGGCGATGGAGGCTGGCAACGGCGTCGAGGCGCTCGATATCCTGCGCAGCGTGGGCGGCGCCATCGACCTCGTGCTCCTCGACGTGATGATGCCCGAGCTCGACGGTTACGAAACGCTCGCCGCCATGAAGGCGGACGAGGCGCTGCGGCACATCCCGGTGATCATCGTCTCCGGCGTGGAGGAGCTCGACAGCGTCGTGCGCTGCATCGAGCTGGGCGCAACCGACTACCTGACCAAGCCGATCACGCCGCGGGTGCTCGAGGCGCGGATCAACGCATCACTCGCCGCCAAGCGGCTCCACGACCTGGAGATGGAGTACCTGGAGCGGCAGCGAACGCTGACGGCGACGATCGAGCGCCAGAAGACGGAGCTGAGTCGCTTCCTGTCGCCCCAGATCGCCGCCCTGATCTCATCGGAAGATGGTGGCAAGCTCCTGGCCGGTCACCGGCGCGAGATCAGTGTCGCGTTCTGCGACCTGCGCGGCTTCACGGCGTTCGCACAGCAGGCGGATCCGGAGGAGCTGCTCGGGGTGCTGGGCGAGTATCACCGCATGATGGGCGCGGCGATCATCGAGCACGGGGGGACGCTTGAGCACTTCGCCGGCGATGGGGTGATGATCTTCTTCAACGACCCGCTCCAGCAGGAGGATCATGTCGAGCGCGCCGTCCGCATGGCGGTGACGATGCGCGACCGCTTCGCCGAGCTCGCCAGTGGCTGGCAGAAGCGCGGCTACGAGCTGGGATTCGGGGTCGGCATCGCGGTCGGCTACGCGACGCTCGGGCGCATCGGCTTCGAGGGCCGCTACGATTACGGCGCCATCGGCAACGTCGTGATCCTCGCTTCGCGCCTCAGCAGCCAGGCGGGGTCGAACCAGATCCTGGTGAATCAGCGGGTATATGCCCAGGTGGAGCAGCTCGTGCAGGTCGAGGAGGTGGGGGAGCTGACCCTGAAAGGGATCCCTCGGCCGGTCGTCGCCCTCAACGTGACCTCCGTGGCGCCCGCTTCGCCGCGCGTCACGGAGGCTGCCTCGGCGTGAACGGCGTCCGCGAACTCGCGCTCGGCGCCATCCTCGCACTGCTGGTAACCGTTGCGCAGCAGGGGATCGTGCGGCTCGTTACGGCGTCGGGTGCGAGTGACACGCCGGCGCTCCTGCTCGTGTTCCTGCTGGCGGCCTTCCTCGGCGTCCTGACGGCGGTCGCGACGCGCATGGCCGGACTGCCGGGCGCAACGGCGCCGACCGTCCTCGTCCTCGGCTGGATCGTCGTGCCTGCCGTGCTGGAGCGCATCCCGGCACCGGCGGCGCAGGCGTTCGCCTCCGACGCCGCGCTGAGCGCGACGGACGCCATCTCCCTCGCCGTGGCCACCTTGGCGGCGGCGATCACGCTGGGCGTGCCCGCCGAGCGGCGCTGACCAGGCCGCGGAGGACGTGGCGGAGCTGACCGTCGTCACCTGGAACTGCCAGGGCCGATCCGCCGAGCGCCTGGAGCTTGCCGCCGCGCTCGATGCGTGGCAGCCCGACATCCTGCTCCTGCAGGAGGCAAATGCCGACGGGCTCGAGACGGCCCTGGCGCCCCAATTCCAATCGCGCCTGTGGTGGCCGTCCGCCGGCTCCCAGCCGGGCATCCTCATCGCATCCCACCTTCAGCTCCTCGACCAGGGTCACCTCGAACCGATCGATCCGCCGTGGGACCGTCCGCGCGCCTGCTGGGTCCTGCTGCGCTGGGGCGCGACGGTGGTTCGTGTCGCCGCGGTGCACCTCGCCGCTCCGCTGCGCTTCGGTGCCAAGGCGCAGCGTGATGCACAGCGCCTCGAACTTGCCGGCTGGGCGGAGGCTCTCCTGGCCGGTGACGAGCAGCTCATCATCGGCGGTGACTTCAATACGATCGACCCGGCGCTGCCGCGCATGACCGATGCGTGCGCGGCAGCGCCGATGCCCACGTGGCGCCCGCTGGCCACCGGCTGGCTGCGCCCGCTCATCCGCATCGATGCGATCTTCGTCGCGCCCACGCTCCACGTCCTCGAGGCCGGCGTGGGGTCGGCATGGCGCGGGAGCGACCACATCCCGGTCATCGCCCGGATCGGCAGCTAGGCAGCCGGCCGCTACTCAGCCGAGGTCGGCTGAACATCACATAACATATCTTTGCGGAAGTGACGGCGGACCCGCGCTGTGAGTACCGCAGCCGAGCGGGGCGGACCTTCGTACACCCCCCATCGGCGGATGCCCCATGGCGAGGGCCACTCGGGGCGATCACCGTGGCCGCATGCACAAGCTGTCCGGTATGATGCGACTCGGCCTGGCCGGGCTCGCCGTGGCCGCTGCCGTCATCGGCGCCAGCTTCGTCGTGCCCGGCGATCTCGGCGCGCTCCTGCGTGGCTACGGCGCGATGCTGGTTCCAGCGGCGTGCTGGCTGCTTGGTGGCGTCGCCGTCCGCGCGCTCGTCGCCCGTCGCCCGGCCGAAGCGCGCCCGCGCCGCCCGATCATCATTTCAGCTCGGGACGGATCGCTCCGACCCTGAGCTGCGCCGGCCACTGCTGGCTGACCCGATCTCGGCCGCGATGCCTGCCGGCAGGTGGCCGGACACCCGGATTCCCGCATCCGTATAGCGCTCGTTGACGTCCCCGGCGGTGCGTGCGCGCGCCACGAGCTCGCCGCGCGCGTACGGGACGAGCGCGTCCACCGGGACCATGCCGGCCCGCAGCGCGCCCGCGATCCGCTCGAGCAGCGTCTCGATGCCCTCGCCGGTCGCGGCGCTGACGAACGCCACGCGCTCATCGTCCGGCAGGACGACATCGGTCCGCAGGTCGTCGTCCAGCTGGTCGATCTTGTTGTAGACCGTGATCCGTGGCGTCTGACCGGCTCCCAGCTCGTCCAGGACGGTCTGGACGGCCTCCTGCTGCCCGATGAATGCCGGATCCGAGGCATCGACCACCTCGAGCAGCAGTTCCGCGCGCATCACCTCCTCGAGCGTGGCCCGGAACGCGTCAACGAGGTGATGCGGCAGCTTGTGAATGAATCCGACCGTATCGGATGCGACGATCTGCTGGCCGGTGGGCAGCGTGACCTGGCGGCTGGTCGGATCCAGCGTGGCGAAGAGCTGGTCGGCGGCGTAGATGTCGGTGTCGGCGAGGCGGTTGAGCAGCGTGCTCTTGCCGGCATTTGTGTAGCCGACGAGCGCCACGGACGCAATTGAGGCGTTGTCGCGACGTCGGGAGGCCGTGTCTCGATGCCGCATGACGTCCTTGAGTTCGCGCTTGAGCCGCTGAATGCGCTCGCCGATAAGCCGTCGATCCGTCTCGAGCTGCGTCTCGCCGGGACCGCCGCGGGTCCCGATCCCGCCTCGCGTGCGCGAGAGGTGGGTCCACAGCCGCGTCAGGCGCGGCAGGTGGTACTCGAGTCCGGCCAGCTCCACCTGGAGCCGCCCCTCCTTCGTTCGTGCGCGCTGGGCGAAGATGTCGATGATCAGGGCCGAGCGGTCGAGCACCTTGCAATCGAGCAGCTTCTCGAGGTTCCGCTGCTGGTTCGGCGTGAGCTCGTCGTCGACGACGAGCACATTGAAGTCGCTGGCCGCCTTCTCCTCGACGAGCTCCCCCGCACGTCCCTTGCCGAAGTACCACAACGGATCCGGCGCGGAACGTCGCTGGAAGGCGCTGCCGACCACCGCGGCTCCGGCGGTCTCGGCCAGCGCCCCGAGCTCGTCGAGGCTGCGGCGGACCGGCCAGCGATCGTCGTGTGGATGGTCGATCCCGATCAAAAAGGCGCGCTCGTCGCTCGTGGTGAGGTCGATCAGGCGGCTGTGTTCGGACATGTGTTCGGTTCCCATGCTATCGCACACCTTCGGCGCACGGCATTTGCGCCCCTCCGTCGGTACCTTTCGGCTACTGCGGCGCTCGAAGCGAGATGGCATACCGAACGTATCACGTCGGGGGACGCTCGAGCCCAAGGTGGATTCATGACGCTGCACGGGGGTGCCGCTCCAGCTCCGCGACTTTCGGCGCCACTCGCCGTCGTCCGCTGGCGTGTGGCCGCGGCCGTCTCCGGTGCCGTGGTCGCCGGCGTGATCGCCCAGTTGGCGGCCGCCATTGTGCTGCCCGCCGGGAGCATCCTCGTCGTCGCCGCGTCGCTCTGCGCCGCGTGCGCCGCCGGTGTCGGTCTCGTCCATTTCGCGATCAGTCCCCTGGCGCGGTCGCGTGCCGAGCTCGCGGTGGCGTACGAGGAGGCGGTGGCGGAGGCGCTGCAGGACCCACTGACGAAGCTGGGCAACCATCGCGCGTTCCAGGAGGAGCTCGACCGACAGGCGGAGGCGGCGCAGCGCTACGACGTCCCGCTGTCGCTGGTGCTCATCGATCTCGACGGGTTCAAGCAGGTCAACGACACGCAGGGCCACGCCGCCGGCGACAAGGTGCTCGCCCGCTTCGGTCGCCTGCTCGACCTCTCGATCCGACGCCCCGATCGGTCGTTTCGCACCGGCGGTGACGAGTTCGCGCTGCTCCTCCCCCACACCGGGGCCGAGGGCGCGTGGGTGCTCGCCCGCCGCCTGCTCAGCACGGCATTGCAACCGGTCCTGCAGGAGATGGGTAACGAATCCATCTCCTTCTCCGCCGGCATCTCGTCCATCCCCGAGCACGCCGTCAATCGCGAGCAGCTCTACCTCCAGGCCGATGAGGCGCTCTACGCCGCCAAGCGCGCCGGTCGCACCGACGTGAAGTGCTACGAGCCGGGTAGCCTCCCGGCCGATCCGAAGATTCCGGCGGAGCAGGCCGCCGCGATCGCGGACGTCGCCGCACGGCGGCAGCTGCGCCCGGTCTACCAGCCGGTCGTCGAACTCACCACGAGCGTCATCCTCGGCTACGAGGGCCTCATCCGTCCGCTCGAGGGCAGCCTCTTCACCGGCCCGGGCGACCTGTTCGCCGCCGCCGAGGCGACCGGCCATACGTTCGACCTCGACATGGCGTGCATCGACGTCATCGTCGCCG
The DNA here is from genome assembly GCA_038248895.1 of Candidatus Limnocylindria bacterium. GTDB lineage: Bacteria > Chloroflexota > Limnocylindria > QHBO01 > QHBO01 > JAICQM01. The sequence continues at coordinate 20,020 of JBBRWZ010000024.1, forward strand.
GCGCCGTCGGGCTGCCGGCCGACCAGTTCCTGAGCGTCAACGTCTCGGCGCAGACGCTCGAGGCGCCGGAGTTCGGCACCGCGAACCTGCTCGCGATCCTCAACCGCCACCGCGTGCCGCCGGCGCAGATCGTCATCGAGCTGACCGAGCACCGGCCGCTGACCGATCCGGAGGCCGCCCGCACGAAGTTCGAGGCGTTCCGCCGGCTCGGCATCCGGTTCGCCGCCGACGACCTCGGCGCGGGCAACGCCGGCCTGCGACTCCTCGCCCAGGTCCGCTTCGACGTCCTCAAGGTCGATCTCAGCCTCGTCCAGCGCAGCACGCCGGGCGCGCCGTCGAACGCCGTCATCGGCTCCGTCGTCGGCCTGGCGATGCAGACCGATGCGCTCGTCATCGCCGAAGGCATCGAGGAAGAGGCGGAGGTGTCGCACCTGGCGGGGATCGGCGTGCGCGCCGGCCAGGGCTTCCTGCTCGGCCGGCCGGGTCCCCTGCCCGTCTTCGCTGCGCCGGCCGGCAGCGGGTCGCTGCCGCTCCGGTTCCGCACCGACGGCGAGGATGGCATCGGGATGGGCGCCTGGCGCCAGTCAATCGGTCTGTCAGCCGGGGCCTGACCGAGCCTTCGCGACGGCGAGCGCGGCGTCGACCACCGACTCCGCATCGGCCTCCTCGCGGCCGGCATCGATCCACTGGATCCTCGGGTCCCGGCGGAACCACGTGCGCTGTCGCTTCGCGTACTGTCGCGTGCGGCGTGTCGTGACCGCGATCGCCTCGTCGAGGGACCACTCCCCCGCCAGGTACCGCGCCGCCTCGCGGTAGCCGTGCCCGGTCATCGGCTCGAGATCGGGACCGTAGCCGGCGTCGAGCAGCGCCCGCACCTCGGCGACGAGGCCATGTGCGAACAGCCACGTCGCGCGCGTCGCGATGCGGTGCTCGAGCACCTCGGGCGGACGCCCGATCCCGACGATCCGCACCGGCACCGGGGGCACGGAGCGGTTGGGCTCGCCTCCCCCGCCGTGCATCGACCGCTCGAGCGCCCGCACCACGCGTCGCGGGTTGTGGAGGTCGACCCGGGCCGCCGCGTCCGGGTCCCGCGCGGCGAGCCGCTGCGCCAGCGCGGCGAGTCCCCCGCGCTCGAGCTCGCTCGTGAGCGCCGCGCGGAGTGCCGGATCGCGCCCCTGCTTACCGAGTGCATAGCCGTCCAGCAGGGCGGACACGTAGAGCCCGGTGCCGCCGACGAGGAGCGGCGTCCGCCCGCGCTCCCCCACCCCGGACATGGCACGGCGCGCCGCGCGAAGCCAGTCGTGGAGCGTGAACGGCTGGTCGGGGGTCGCGAGATCGAGGAGATGGTGCGGGACGGCGGCGCGCGCGTCGACGTCGGGCTTGGCGGTCCCGATGTCCATGCCTCGATACACCTGGCGAGAGTCGGCGACGAGGATCTCGACCGGGATTCGCCGCGCGATCGCGAGCGCGAGCGCAGTCTTGCCCGAGGCGGTCGGTCCAACGATGGCGAGCAGCGGCGGCACCGAGTGGGCCCCGGTGGCCATGGGGCTAGTCGACCTCGACGAGCCGCTGGACCTGGGTGATGCCCAGCGCGCGGCCGGTGCCGCGATCGGCCTCGATCACGACCGCGTTCAGGCTCACCGGCCCGCTGCCGACCTGGAAGCGCGTCGGGAGGTGCCGGGTGAAGCGCGGCAGGACGGTCCCGATATCGAAGCCGATGATCGAGTCGCGCGGCCCCGTCATGCCGAGGTCACTGATGTAGGCGGTGCCCTGTGGCAGCAGGCGCGCATCGGCGGTCGGGACATGCGTATGCGTGCCCACGACGCCGGTCACCCGTCCATCCAGGTACCAGCCCATCGCGTTCTTCTCCGAGGTGATCTCGCAGTGGAAATCGACCAGGCGGACCGGCGGCAGGGGCTCGGCCGCCTCGTCGAGCAGCATATCCATGGCGGCAAACGGCGAGTCGAGCTGGTTCATGAAGACGCGACCCATGACGTTGATCACCGCCACCTCGGTGCCGTCCGCCGCGTGGTGGACGAGCCAGCCGCGGCCGGGGGCGTCATGCGGGTAGTTCAGCGGCCGCAGCACCGGCCGGTCGCCATCGAGGTAGTCGTAGATCTCGCGCTTGTCCCAGATGTGGTTGCCGCTGGTGATGACGTCGATGCCGCTGCGGAGCAGCTCCTCGGCGAGCGACGGGGTGAGGCCCATCCCGGCCGCGACGTTCTCGCCGTTGGCCACGACGAGGTCGATCGCCAGCTCGGCACGCAGCTCCGGCAGCGCGTGCGAGATCGCCAGTCGCCCGGGCTTGCCGATGATGTCGCCGATGAGGAGGACGCGGAGCCCGCCGCCGGCCCCGGTCATCGCGCGTAATCGACGGCGCGCGTCTCGCGGATGACGGTGACCTTGATCTGGCCGGGGTATTGGAGCTGGTCCTCGATCTTCTTGACCACGTCGCGGGCGAGGCGGCTGGAGGCGAGGTCGTCGATGTCCTCGGGGCGGACGAGAATCCGGATCTCGCGGCCCGCCTGGATCGCGAAGCAGCGTTCGACACCCGGGAAGCTGAGCGCGATCTGCTGCAGGTCGTCGAGGCGTTTGACGTAGTTGTCGAGGCTCTCGCCACGGGCGCCCGGCCGCGAGGCACTGATCGCATCGGCGATCTGCACCACGGTCGCCTCGGTCGTCTCCTGCTCCACTTCCTGGTGGTGGGCAGCGATCGCATTGCACACCGAGGCGTTGACGCCGAGCCGGCTGGCGATATCGGCGCCGATGGCGGCGTGCGGGCCCTCCACCTCGTGATCGACCGCCTTGCCGATGTCGTGCAGCAGTCCGCCCTTCTTGCTGTCGGCGATGTGGGCGCCGATCTCGGCTGCCAGCAGTCCCGAGAGGCGCGCCGTCTCGATGCAGTGGTTGAGGACGTTCTGACCGTAGCTGGTGCGGTACTTCAGCCGGCCCAGGAGCTTGATGAGCTCGGGGTGGAGTCCCGGGACGCCGGCGTCATACGCCGCCTGCTCCCCCGCCTGACGCATCACCACCTCGATCTCGGCGCGACACTTGGCCACCGTCTCCTCGATCCGGCCCGGGTGGATGCGGCCGTCACTGATCAGCTTGGTGAGCGTCATCCGTGCCACTTCCCGCCGCACCGGGTCGAACCCGGAGAGCACAACCGCCTCCGGCGTATCGTCGATGATGAGGTCCACCCCCGTCGCCTGTTCGAGCGCCCGGATGTTGCGACCTTCGCGGCCGATGATCCGGCCCTTCATCTCCTCGTTGGGCAGATGCACGACGGTGACGGTCGCCTCGGAGGTGTGGTCAGCCGCAATCCGCTGCATCACGGTGGTCAGCACGCGGCGAGCCTTGTCCTCCCCCGCCTCGACGGCGCTGCGCTCGATGTCGCGAACGCGCTGGCTCGCCTCCGCCTGCGCCTCGTCCACGATCTGCGCGATGAGCGTTTGCCGCGCCTCGGCGGCGGAGAGGCCGCTGACCCGTTCGAGCTCGGATAGCTGCTGCTGGTGCAGCTCGGCGAGGCGCTGCCGGCCATCGTCGAGCTCACGCTGCCGTCCTTCGAGGGCCTCCTCGCGACGCTCGAGGGTGTCGATCTTGCGTTCCAGCGACTCGGCGCGATCCAGTAGCATGCGCTCTTGGCGCTGAACGTCGGAACGCTTCTCACGGGCCTCGTCCTCGGCGGCGCGTTGCAGCTTGAGCGCCTCGTCCTTGCCCTCGAGGACGATCTCCTTCTGCTTCGCGCGCGCCTCGGCCACGATGCGCGCCGTGTAGGACTCGGCATGCTTGACGGCGCTGGCCGCCACCACGCGCCGCACGGCATAGCCGACGACGGCCCCAACCAGGAGTGCGGCCACGGCCACGATGATGACGATGGGATCTGACATGGCTCCCTCCCACTCGATGGAGCCCGGGATGGGCGGACGGTGATCGGCCCGGCGCGGGCCGCCTGGTACGTTGCAGAGCGGTGGACCGCCGTGCGGTCCCGAGGCGCGGAGTGTACCCCAGATCCCGCCGTGGCCCGGTTGGCCGGTCAGTCGGCGAGCATCGTGCCAATCGCCCGCACCATGTCGAGATCGCGCGGCAGGAAGTCCTGGAGCATGATCCGTTGCACTCCCGCCGCCGCCAGCTCGTCGACCCGTGCGCGCGCCTCGTCGGCCGTGCCGATGATCCAGCGCTTGCGTCGCTCGAGGAGCCACGCCTCCGCATCACCGCCGCCGCCGTCGGTGGTGGTGAGCGCCAGCTGGTCGGCAGTGCGGGCGGCGAGGTCGGATGCGGACTCGGCGACGAGGACGCCGGTCATCGCCGAGTATGTCAGCTCGTCGGGGTCGCGCCCGATCGCGACACACGCCGCTCGCACCCGGGCGTAGGCTCCGCGCACCTTGCTCGGCGACGCCGAGACGATGTTCACCTCATCCGCGTAGCGCGCCGCGAGGGACGCGAAGCGGGTGCCGCCCTCGCCACCGAGGATGATCGGCGGGTGTGGTCGCCCGTTGCGGGCCACGGCTGGCCGGAAGGCCGAGTCACGGACCTGCCAGTGCGAGCCCTCGAACGACCATCCATCGCCCTCGGTCCAGAGGCCATGGATGATGGCAAGGTCCTCCTCGAGCATGTCGTAGCGCTCGCCTAGGCTGGGGAACGGGATGCCGTGCGCGGCGTGCTCCTCCGCGTGCCACCCCGCACCGAGGCCCAGCTCGACGCGGCCGCCGCTCATCTCGTCCACCGTCGCGACCTGTTTGGCAAGCTGGCCGGGAATTCGGAACGTGACGGGGCTCACCAGGGTGCCCAACCCGACGCGTGTCGTCTCGCGCGCCAGCCCGGCGAGCGTGATCCAGGCATCGGTGGTGGGGCGTCCCTCGGGCCCCGGAAACGAGTTGTAGTGATCGGAGCGAAAGTACGCCTCGATCCCCGCTGACTCGACGGCGCGCGCGAGGGCCAGGATCTCCTCGTAGCTCAGGCCCTGCTGAGGCTCCGACATCAGGACGTACCGCATCGCCACAGCCTAGCGGCTCGGGCCGACCGGGGGTCGGATGCCCTCCGTCAGCGACCGCGCGCAGAGGGGTGCGGTATCCCGCCTACGGCGCGTCCTCCGCCCCGTCCAGGCTTGTTGCCTCGAGCGCAGCTCGTTCGCGGATCGCATCGCGGGCCGTCGCCGGATCAAACCCGCGGCGGACAAGGAACATGCCCAGTCGCTGCTCGCCGCGCCGGTCGACGGGCACGGGGCGGCCGCGAAGATGGGCATCCAGCGCCTCCCGCGCGCGATCAGCCTCGGTCGCCGGCAGATCTGCCTCCTCGGGGAGGCGCGTCGGGGTCTCGTCGTGCAGGATCGCGATGACGTCGCGCGGCACGCCCTTCGTCCGCAGCTCCGCTTCGAGCATCCGCCTGCCCCGCGGGGCGTGGCGATCCCGCTGCTCGCGCCACCACCGCGCGAAGGCGATGTCGTCGACGAGACCGAGGGCTTCGAGGCGTGCCATCGCCTCCTCGACGACGGCGGCGCCGGCAGCTGCCCGCTCGAGTCGACGACGGACCTCCCATGCACTTCGGGGGCGCGTCGCCAGGAAGCGGGCGGCGATCTCGACAGCCTGGTTCGGCCCGGGTGGCTCGGCTGCGTCCTTCGGTCGTCGCGCGGGGCGCCCGGCCATGGAGCGTGGAACCCGCGGCGTGGCGATCACTCGGCCTCGGTGATGCCCTCGACGCCGACCTCGATGCTCGAGACCTTGCCGCGGATCTCGTCGTCGATCTTCTGCCCGACCTCGGGGTTGCTCTTGAGGAACTCGCGCGCGTTCTCGCGGCCCTGGCCGAGTCGCGTGTCGCCGTAGTTGAACCACGCCCCGGTCTTGCTGAGCACGCCGGCCGCGATCCCAACGTCGAGCAGGCCGCCCTCGCGGCTGATGCCCTCGTTGTACATGATGTCGAACTCGGCGATCCGGAACGGGCTCGCCACCTTGTTCTTGACCACCTTGACGCGCGTCCTCGAGCCGATGGCATCGGTCCCGGTCTTCAGCGTCTCGATGCGCCGGATGTCCATACGCACGCTCGCGTAGAACTTCAGCGCGCGCCCGCCTGGGGTCGTCTCGGGATTGCCGAACATGACGCCGATCTTCTCGCGCAGCTGGTTCGTGAAGACGAGGGCCGTCTTCGACCGATTCACCGCGCCGGTCAGCTTGCGCAGGGCCTGGCTCATCAGCCGCGCCTGGAGGCCGACGAAGCTGTCCCCCATCTCGCCCTCGATCTCTGCCCGTGGCACGAGGGCCGCGACCGAGTCGATGACGACGACGTCGACGCCGCCGGAGCGGATGAGCGTCTCCGCAATCTCGAGCGCCTGCTCGCCGGTATCGGGCTGGCTGACGAGAAGCTCGTCCACGTCGACGCCCACGTTGCGAGCGTAGCCGGGGTCGAGCGCGTGCTCCGCGTCGATGAAGGCGGCCACGCCGCCGCCGCGCTGAGCGTTGGCGATGACGTGGTAGCAGAGGGTCGTCTTGCCGCTCGATTCAGGCCCGTAGATCTCGGTGATCCGTCCGCGCGGCACGCCGCTCACGCCGAGAGCGAGGTCAAGGGCGACCGAACCGGTGGAGATCGCCTCCACGTTCTGCGCGGCGCGGTCGCCGAGGCGCATGATCGCGCCGCGACCGAACTGCTTCTCGATCTGCAGAATGGCGGCATCCACCGCCCGGCCGCGCTCGCCGGAGCGGGGGGCACGCTCACCGTTCTGCTGTGCCGGGGTGGGGGCCTTGGCGGTTGCCGCCGGGGCGTCCATGGGTCTGTGGGCTCCTTCCATGTCTGGACCGGCGGCGAGGGGGCTATTCCTCGACGCTCGGCTCTACACTGCGCGGCTTTCGCCGGGGCTTGATCACCTCGACCGAGGCCGGCGGCTCGTATGCCGGTGGGGTCGGGGGTTGCTTGGCCGCCTTGACGCCGCCCTTCGGCTTGCGCTTCTCCTGGTGGCGGGGGCGATCTCGACTCCCCATTGGTCAACCTCCATCTCCTGTGGTGGCCGGCCGAGGCCGCTGCATCGTGCCCGCAGGCGGTTACCGCTGCGTTAGCAGTGGCTTATCCGGCGCCTCGGGACGCTGGTAGCGGGCCGCCACGACCTCGCGCAGTGCGTCGAACGATCCATCCGCCAGAGCCGAACGGATGTTCGCCATCAAGGCCAGAGTATAGGTGACGTTGTGGACCGATGCGAGGCGATATGCGAGCAGCTCATCGGCCCGGAAGAGGTGCGCCACGTACGCGCGCGAATGGTTTCGGCAGGCCTCGCAGGCGCAGTCCGGATCGATCGGTCCGGGGTCCTCAACGAAGCGCGCGTTGCGGAGGTTCAGCCGTCCCTCGGACGTCCACAGCTGCCCGTTGCGCGCGACCCGGGTGGGGAGGACGCAGTCGAACAGGTCGATCCCGCGCTCCACGGCGATGAAGAAGTCCAGCGGGCTGCCGACGCCCATCAGGTAGCGGACGCGGGGGTCGTCGCCGAGCGCATCGGCCACCACGTCGAGCGTCGCGGCCATCGCCGCCTTCGACTCGCCGACCGAGAGGCCGCCGACGGCGATGCCGTCCACCGGCAGCTCGGCGATCGCGGCGACCGAGCGCCGGCGGAGAGCGGCATCGGTGCCACCCTGGACGATGCCGAACAGCGCCTGGTCGACACGGCGATGGGCGGCCATGCAGCGCGCCGCCCACCGGTGGGTGCGCTCCATCGCCGTCTGCACCTCGGCGTGCGGCAGCGCCGGGTCGACGGGCTGGTCGAAGGTCATCGCGATGTCGCTGCCGAGCAGCTCCTGGATCTCGATCGCGCGCTCGGGCGTGAGCCGCTGCTCACTGCCGTCGAGATGGCTGGCGAACGTGACGCCGTCGTCGTCGATGCGGCGCAGGTGCGCGAGGCTGAACACCTGGAAGCCGCCCGAATCGGTGAGGATCGGTCCATCCCAGCTCATGAACCGATGCAGGCCGCCGAGGCGAGCGATGACCTCCGCGGTGGGCCGCAGCGCAAGGTGGTACGTGTTGCCGAGGATCACCTGGGCGCCGGCAGCGCGGAGGTCACCGGGCGTGAGCGCCTTGACCGTCGCCTGCGTCCCCACCGGCATGAACTGCGGCGTGTCGATGGTGCCGTGTGGCGTTTCGAGGCGCCCGAGACGGGCGCGCCGCGTGCGGGTCGCCGTGGCGGTGAAGCGCACCGGAGTGCCTGCCACCGACGGTTCACTTGGGGGATGCGCGGTCATCGGCGAGAGGATAGGCTTTCCCTTCTCACCACGAGGTACCGAGCGCGTGCGATTGGCCGCCTGGCCGCGGATGCCATACCTGAACGACGAGCTGCGCGAATGGATCGCGGCGCACCTCGCGACGCTGGGCGTCGACGAGATCGCCGTCTATGCCGTCGACCCCCAGCGCGGACAGGACGAGGAGCGGCGGATTCTCGTCGCAACCGAGATCGGTCTGATCGATGGCTGGTACGCCCCACGCGGCGGATCATCCGCGCGATATGGATTCACCGCGCGCCTGTGGCCGTGGCAGGCAGTGCGGGGGGTGGACCTCCGCGGCGAGACATACCGTGTCTGGGCGCTCGAGCACCGGACACGCTGGTGGCTGCGGATCGCCCGCCCCGCCTTCGAGTCGGAAACGGATCAGCCCGAGCTCGGTGCGGCCCTGTGCGACCTCGCCAAGGTCTGCGCCGTCATGGCCGAGCCGGCGGGCTGGCAGGCTGCACAGGAAGACGTCCTGATCCGCCGCGAGGGCCTGCGCGCGCTGCCGGCCCCAACCGATGTGCCCGCCGAGGCCGGGACCGATGTCGAGGCGGTGACGCCCACCGGCCGTCCGGCCGTTCCGCCGCCGATGGTGCTCCTGACCATGCCGCCATCGGAAGTCGCAGCGACAGCGGACGCGGCCGCCGGGTCCGCAGAGTCGCCCGTGGCCACGCCGCCTCCGGCGCCGTCGGTTCCCGGCGTCGACCCCCCCGAGCAGCCAACGTCTGGGCCAGCCGCTCCTGCGCCAGCCGCTCCGGCGTCGGCCGCCGCCGCCGCCGAGGCGGAGCCGGACGAGGCGGAGCCGGATGTCCTGCCGGAGGAGTTCGTCGCCGAGGAAGAGATTGAGGATCGAGCGCACGGGCGGGCGCCGGAGGCGGATACGAGCCCGGAGCGCTCCGCCGCGCAGCCGGTCGGCGAGCCGGTGCCGATGGCCGTCGACGCGGGGGCGGACCACGACGAGGCATCGACCGGACCGCTGGGCGCTCTCACCCGTCTCGGCGGACTCACCGGACGTCGCGAGTCACGCCGCGAACGCGATCACGCCGAGGGGAATGGGACGGCTGCGATCGCCCCGGCCGCCGACGCACCGGCGTCGCTCGCCAACGTGCCAGAGGCGGCTGCCGCGACCCGGACGGCCGACACGATCCAGCCGGGCGAGGAGGCGATCGACCTCGGGGCATATCTACCCGGGGAGGAGCCGATCAACCTCGACGACTACGACCCGGACCCGTTGGGACTCCGCGGGCCGCTCATTCCCTGAGCGCCCCGCACGCGTCACACGATCAGCATCGCGTCGCCGAAGCTGAAGAACCGGTAGCCGGCGTCCACTGCCGCCCGGTATGACGCCAGGAGCGTGTCGCGGGCACCGCGCGCATCGCTGCCGCGCATCCCCGCCTGGACGAACGCGGTCACGAGCAGCAGCAACGAGCTCCGCGGCAGGTGGAAGTTGGTGACGAGCGCGTCCACCGCCGCGTACCGATATGGCGGCGTGATGTAGAGGTCGCTCCACCCGCGCCCCGCGCCGTCGCGGGCCGCCGTCTCCAGCACGCGCACGCTCGTCGTCCCCACGGCCACGGTCCGGCGCTCGTCCCGGCGCGCAGCGGCCAGTGCATCAACGGTCGCCGGCGGCACCTCGTACCACTCGCGGTGGATGCGGTGCTCGTCGATGAAGACGCCCTCCAGCGGCCGGAAGGTGTCGAGCCCCACGTGGAGGGTGACCGCCGCCCGCTCCACACCCCGTGCCGCGAGGTCCGCGAGTAGCTCGGGCGTGAAGTGGAGGCCGGCGGTGGGCGCCGCCGCCGATCCAGCCGGGTCGGCGTAGACGGTCTGGTATCGGTCGGCCGGCGACGTGCGGTCGTGGATGTAGGGCGGCAGCGGTGTCTCGCCGGCCGCCGCCAGGACGAGGAGGGGGTCGCGCGGGAAGGTCACCCGACGGGTCCCGTCCCCGAGGTGTTGGCCGACGACCAGCACGTCGCCACTGGCGAGGCGGAGGCGCGCCCCCACCGCGACCCGCCGGCTCGGGCGAACAAGCGCCTCCCACGTGCATGGGTCATCCGCGACGGGCCGCAGCGCGAGGACCTCGGCCGCTCCCCCACCGGGAACCCTCGTGGCCGGGAGGCGAGCCGGGATGACGCGGCTATCGTTGACGACCAGCAGGTCCCCCGCTCGCAGCCACTTTCCGATGTCGCGAAAGGTGGCGTGCGACAGCGCCGGCCGCCCCGGTGACGAGGCGGCGCGATCCAGCACGAGGAGGCGCGAGCTGTCGCGAGGCTCCGCCGGGACTTGCGCGATCGCCGCCTCCGGCAGCTCGTACTCGAAGTCATCGACGCGCAGTCGCGCGTCGGCGTGTGGCACGTCCATGGGTGCCGGACAGCGTAGCGCCCGGCCGGACGAGCCGGCCGGGCGCGATCGGTCCTAGGCGGTCAGGAGGGAGGTGATCCAGTCCTGCGCGAAGAAGATGACGAAGGCGATCGAGACCACCCACATCAGCCAGTGGATCTCCGCGAGCTTCCCTCGAACGAGCTTGATCAGCACCCAGCTGATGAAGCCGGCGCCGATGCCGACCGTGATGTCGTAGGTGAGCGGCATGAGGATCATCGTCAACAGTGCTGG
>JBBRWZ010000025.1:0-30693 GCA_038248895.1 Candidatus Limnocylindria bacterium
CCACGAGGTTGAGCGTTGCGATGGCGACCGCATACAGGATCGTCATGGCCATGATCACGCCGTAGTCGCGCTGGGCGATGCTGAGAATGTAGTAGCGCCCGATCCCCGGCACGCCGAAGATCGTTTCGACGATGAAGCTGCCAGTGATGAGGAAGGCGAGCGTCGGGCCCAGGATCGTCACCACCGGGATGAGCGCGTTGCGGACCATGTGGATCGCCACGATGGTCCGCTCGCGGAGGCCCTTGCTCTGCGCCGTGCGGACGTAGTCCTTGCGCGTCACCTCGAGCATGCTGGCGCGCGTGTAGCGCGCCACCTGGGCGATGGGGAAGCCGGCCAGCGCGACGGTCGGGAGCACCCATGTCGATGGGTTCGACCACCACTGCGCCGACTGTGACGGGAACCAGCGCAGCGTGACGCTGAAGAAGACGAGCAGGAGGATCGCCAGCACGAAGTTGGGCGTGGCGATGCCGATCATGCTGACGAATGTCGCCAGGTAGTCGGGAATGCCGTTGTGTCGCAGCGCGGCGATCACTCCCAGCGGGATCCCGACCAGCACGGCCAGGATGAAGGCCATCACCCCGAGCTGAACGGTGACACCGATGCCGTCACCGACGATGTCGTTGACGGTGCGATCGCGGTACTTGTAGGAGGGACCGAGGTCACCCCGGAGGAGGTTGCCCACCCAGCGCAGGTACTGGACAGGGGCCGGGTCGTTGAGGCCGTACCGCTCGTTCAGCGCGGTCACCACGCCCGGAGCGGCGATGCGGCCACCCCCGAACGAGTCGAACGGACCGCTCGGCGTCGCCTTCATGAGGGCGAACGTGATGATCGAGACGAAGAAGAGAACCGGGATGATCCAAAGCACCCTTCGAATGATGTAGCCGAGCACGCCGACGCCTCCTCTGATCCGCTGAAGTCTACCCGACGGCCACGGGGCTCGATCGGCTTCGCGATCAAGCGCCGTGGCCGTCGGGGTGGGCCGGCGGACCGGCCCACCCCGTGGCTTGTTCCCCTATCGAACGGGGACGTTCGTCGACACGTCTAGTCGTGCGCGGCGATCGACACCTGGTCGTAGAAGAGCTCGCCGGTGCTGCTGTCCTGGGCGGTGGCCGTCAGGTTCTGGACCCACGGCTTGACCAGGGTGAAACGAGAACCAAAGCGGAGCGGGATGATCGGCGCATCCGCCATCACCATCTCCTGCACCTGGTCGTAGATCGGGACCTGCTCGTCCAGCGTCGGAGCAACAGCGGCCTGCTGGAGGAGCGCATCCACGTCCTGGTTGCAGTACCCCATGTTGTTGTTGCCGCTCGAGCAGCTGATCAGGTCGGTGGTGAAGTTGTTCGGGTGCGGATAGTCCGCGCCCCAACCGAGGCGGAAGATGTCGAACGGATCACTGCTGAGCCGATCGAGATAGGCGCCCCACTCCAGGCCGACCGGGGTGACATCGATGCCGAAGGCCTGGCGCCACTGCTCCTGCAGGAACGCCACCTTGTCCTCGTGGTTGGCATCCGTATTGAAGCCGACCTCGAGCTTCAGGTCCGCAGCGGTGGTTCCCAGATCCGACATCGCCTGATTGAAGTCGGCGGTGGCCTTCTCCTGATTGTACGGGTAGAAGTCGGTGTCGAGGTGACCCGGCATGCCGGGCGGAACCAGGCTGTTGGCCGCGGTGCCAATACCCGAGAAGGTGGTGGCAATCATCGTCTGCTTGTCGACCGCCTCGTTGAACGCCTGCCGCAGCAGCACGCTGTTCGTGAACGGTCCGTCAGGATTCTTCAGGTCGAACCCGAAGTAGTAGATCGAGAGGACGTCGCCCTGCAGCACCTGGGTGCTGAGGTCGGCATCGCCCTGGATCCGTGGGATCTCCTGGGTCGGAACGCCGGCGATGTCAAGCTCGCCCGCCTCGTAGGCGGCCAGCGTGGCGGCCGGGTCCTGGATCATGCTCATCTCGATGCGATCGATCGTCGGCGCATCGCCGGCGGTCCAATTCTGATTGGGCTCGAGCACGATGCGGGACTGATGATCCCAGCTGGTCATGGCCATCGGGCCGGAGCCCACGTAGCCGTCCGCCTCGGCGAAGTTGGAGCCTTCCTTCTGCGGGACGGTGACCCACAGCGTGGCGATGTACACGAAGTACGCCGCCGGGCGGGCCAGGTTCACGACGAACGTCTTGTCGTCGGGGGCTTTCACGCCGAAGGCGTCAAGAAGCGCAGTGATGTCGGCATCCGAAGCGGTCGCCGTGTCGACGGCGAGGAGATCCTCGCCACCGACGACGTCGGCCATGACGTACGAATAGCCGGCCGCTTCGCGCGGGTCGATCAGGCGCTTCCAGCTATAGACGAAGTCAGCGGCAACGATCGGCGAGCCGTCGCTGTAGGTGATGCCGTCCTTGAGGGTGAAGGTGATCGTCTGGCCGTCGTCGCTGACCTTCCAGGACTCGGCGAGGCCGGGAACGACTTCCAGGTTCGCGTCGAAGTAGGCCAGCGGTCGCGTGATGCTGCGCAGCACGTTGATCGACTGGCTGTCGGTCGCCTGGGTCGGGTCGAGCGTCGGCGGCTCGCCACCCAGGTCGACGCGGAACACCTGATCCGCGGTGCCCGTCGTCGGGGCGGTGGACTCGCCACCGGTGCCCCCAGCCGACGGGGACGGCGTGCTGCCGCCGCCGGAGCAGGCCGCGAGGACCAGTCCGAGCGTCACGAACACGCCGAGAAACTTCTTAAACCACATAGACCTCATTCCTTTCGCCTTGCGGCGTCAGTGAGAGCGAAGCCGCAGTCGCGGCTGATCGGTGTTTCCGCCATGTCGCCCCACTGGCTCGTACGAGCCACTGGCACGGTCATGCCGGGATTGAACAAGCGATCGTCGCGGTGCTGACCTCCTCTCCTCCTTCACCGTGCGCCCCACGAGTGCGCGGGGTACGGCCCGACGTGTTGTCGGCGCAGCGCGCGAACGCACCGCGAGGGCCAATCTCGGGAAGCGGCCCAAGATTGACCGATGACTGAGCTCACGTCAAGGACGTGCAACCTCCGAGTTCACGCGGGTGGGTTATCGAACACTACCGTTCGCCATCGGCAAAGGTTCAAAAGTGTCACGGAATCAGTGCCCACGCCCGCGCGGTCGCGACATCGTCGACGGCCACGCCGCCACCGCTGATCTCGAACGGCCGCGCTTCGTTCGCCGTCAGCGCGTCGCCGTCGGCCGGCGAGACCACCGCGCCGATGAACTGCTGCGCGGCATCGAAGAAGGCGACACCGATCTGCGGCGCGCGCGCGCGCAGCGAGCCGGCGGACGCGACCAACGTTCCGGTGGCGGTGATGGTGCCGTCCGGGTTGCCGTGCCAGGCCACGTCCTCGACCGGGACCGGGATGCCCGGCGTGTCGTCCATGCCGCGCGTCGGACAGTACTTGATATGGGTCAGCAGATCGCCGGGCGTCCCGCTGCCCTGCACCGGCTGCCCGCCCATCAGGTAGACGGCGGAATCGCCGGGCTGGATGATCGCCGGGCTGGGGAAGAAGCGCCCGTTTCGCGTGTAGACGGCCCGGCCGCCCTCCTGCCACTCGAGCTGGACGACCGGGGTGTAGAGCTGCTGCGGCTCGTAGTCGTAGAGCGTGTTGAGCCACGTGATCGGCTCGTCGCCGATGTTGCGCAGCTCGAAGTACATGCTGATCATCCCGTCGCGGATGTAGACGCGCTGCGTCGACGCGCCCCGGAACGGCTTCACCGGCCCCGGCACCGGCGGCACCTCCACCTCCATGCTGATCGGCGCGGCGGATCCCCCGACAGTCGGACCCGCCGTTTCCGTGGTGGGGGCCACCGAGGTCCCGGCGGGGACCGCCGTGCAGCCGGCGACGACGAGGAGCAGCAGGCTGATGAGCGCACGCCGCCCCGTTGCGGGGTGGCGCTTCATCAGCGGGTGATGCCCGGGTTCACCGGCGAGGGCCGGCGGAGCGGGTGGTCGATCCAGGCGTTGAGCCCCGATGCCGGACTCGACGGCAGGAGGAAGCCCTCCGACCAGTACTGCGCCTCGGGCGGCGTCGGGTCGTACGGGGCCCGCTCCTGGAGGCCGGGCCACGTGACGCTGCGCGGCGAGGCCGCCTGTGGCAGCCCCGACGGCGTGCCGCCGATGATGGCAAATGCGACGAGCATCACCGCGGCGCCGGCCGGCACGACCCGCGCCCAGCGCCAGAGGCGATCCGTCCAGCTGATCGACGGAGGCTCGAGTGCGCGGCGACGAACCCCCTCGAAGGCCATGGGGCTCGGGGCGGCATCGGCGATGCGTGCGGCGAGCGCGACCTGGAGGTGGCGCACCACGGTCCGATCCAGGCCCACGTCGTCACGGCACGCGACGCACAGGCGCAGGTGGTCGAGGTGCGGTGCCGACCGCCCGTCCAGCTCCCCGAACCGGAAGCGCTCGAGCAGCTCGCGGCGGACCCTACGACAGCTCATCGGCAGCAAGCCTCGCCCGCGCGAGCGATGGCGCCCGACGCTCGGCCGGGAGGCGTGAGCGGAGGGCCTTGAGGGCATAGTGGAGCCGCGACTTCATGGTCCCGACGTTGCACACCGCGATCTCCGCCGCCTCGGCCAGCGAGTAGCCGTGCAGGTAGTAGAGGATGACGGCGGTCTGCTGCTTCGGTGGCAGCGCGTCGATGCCGCGCTGCAGCACCTCCATGATCTCGCGCGACTCGGCGACCTGGTCGGGACGGCTGGTGAGGTCGGCGACCAGGTTCGTGATTAGCTGCGTGATCGGTTCGGCGATGGCGCGCCGCCGCGCGATGCGGCTGTAGCAGAGGTTGGTGGTGACGCGCTGCAGCCACGGCAGCGGCGAGACGTCGCGCCGCAGTCGGTGCCGTACCCGATAGGCCTTGACGAAGCAATCCTGGAGGATCTCCTCCGCGAGGCACGGGTCGCGCGTGATCGCGAACGCGGTCGTGAAGATCGGTCGCTTGTATGTGTTGAAGAACTCCTCGAACGCGTCGAGATCTCCCGACTGGATGCGTTCGATCAGCCCTTCCGGCTGCGTCGACACCAACTGGCACCTGTGTAGCTGTTCCGCGGCTCGGTACGCATACTACCCCCGGCCGCGGCAGGGGGTTCAGTCGGCGGGGGTGCCGCCTGGCACCGGCGCCACTCCGAATCGGTGGCGGAGGTCCGGGCGTCGAGCGGCGCCGGCCTCGTCGAGGCGGCCGACCGGCGTGGTCGTCGGTGCGGCCCGGAGCGATGCGGGATCCTCGGCGGCCTGGCGAGCGACGTCGTGCATGATCTCGACGAATCGGTCCAGCGTCTCGAGGCTCTCGGTCTCCGTCGGCTCGATCATGAGCGCCTCGTCGACGATGAGCGGGAAGTAGATCGTGGGCGGATGGATGCCCCGATCGAGGATCCCCTTTGCCATGTCGAGCGTGGTGACCCCGTTCTGGCGCTTCTGCCGCCGGCCGCTGAACACGACCTCGTGCTTGCAGATGCGGTCGAACGGCAGGTCGAACGCATCCGCCAGGCGGACGCGGAGATAGTTTGCGGCGAGCACCGCATCGTTGCTGACGCCGCGCAGCCCGTCCCCGCCGTTGGCCCGGATGTAGGCGTACGCACGGAGGTGCATCCCGAAGTTGCCGAACATGCTGCGGACCTTGCCGATCGAGCGCGGCCGGTCCCAGTCGAGACCGAACGTGGCACCGTCGGTGGCGCGACCGTTCCAGGCGTTGCGCAGCACCTCGGCGGCGTCGCCGCGGCGGAGCACCGGCAACGGCCTCGGGAGAAACGGCTCGAGCCGCGCCGACACGCCGACCTGACCGGCGCCGGGTCCCCCGCCGCCATGCGGCGTCGAGAACGTCTTGTGCAGGTTGAAGTGCATCACGTCGAAGCCGGCCGCCCCGGGCAGGAAGCGCCCGAGAATCGCGTTCAGGTTGGCGCCGTCCATGTAGGCGATGGCACCGGCATCGCGAACGGCGGCGACAACCTGGTCGATCTGGTCCTCGAAGATGCCCAGCGTCGAGGGGTTGGTGATCATGAGCGCCGCCGTGTCCGGGCCGAGTGCGGTCCGCAACGCCCCGAGGTCGATACCGCCGCGCTCGTTCGACGGGATCGTGACGGTGGTGTAGCCGACCATCGTCGCCGTCGCCGGGTTGGTGCCATGCGAGCTGTCGGGGACGAGCACCTTGGTGCGCTGCCCTCCCTCCCCGTTGGACCGATGGAAGGCGCGCGTCATCAGCATCCCGGTCAGCTCACCGTGGGCGCCGGCGGCGGGCTGCAGGCTGACCGCGGCGAAGCCACTGATCTCGCGCAGCAGTGCCGCCAGGAGCCACTGCAGCTCGAGGCTGCCCTGCGCCAGCACCTCCGGGTCAAGCGGATGTGAATCGGTGAAGCCGGGCAGGCGCGCCGCCCATTCGTTCACCTTCGGGTTGTACTTCATGGTGCACGACCCGAGCGGGTAGAACGCTGTCTCGATCGCGATGTTGAGGTGGCTGAGGCGGTTGAAATGACGGAGCAGCTCGAGCTCGCTGACCTCCGGCAGCCGGGGGGCGACGCGCCGCCGCGCCGCCTCGGGGAGTCCGGGCTCGTCATCCGCCGCGGCACGCGCGGCCGCGGATGGCTGCGGAAAGCGCACCCCTCGGCGGCCGGCACGCGACCGTTCGAAGATCGTCGGCTCCACGATCGTCAGCTCCGCGCCGGCGGACGGCGACGCGAAGGCGGACCCGCGACCCGACGGATCCCCGGCGGCCGCAGGGTGCCGCTCGTCGACGATGCTCACGCCACGTCCCCGAGCGCGCCGACGAGGCGCGCGATGTCGTGATCAGTCGTCAGCTCGGTGGCGGCCAGCAGGATGGTGTCGGCGAGCTCGGGATAGTCGCGCTCCAGCAGCGCGCCGGCGACGATGCCGCGCTCGGTGAGGCTGGCGTGGCGCCGCCCGGCGTCCGGAAGCGTCATCGCCACCTCGGCGAGGTACGGACCGCTGAAGCGGCGCTCGGCCAACCCGGCCGATCGGAGCGCCGCGGCC
Organism: Candidatus Limnocylindria bacterium; assembly: GCA_038248895.1. Lineage (GTDB taxonomy): Bacteria > Chloroflexota > Limnocylindria > QHBO01 > QHBO01 > JAICQM01. Next base: position 6,986 of record JBBRWZ010000025.1, read on the forward strand.
GCATGTCGTGCCTGCGTCGCGCCGAGCTCGGCCACCTCGCGCAATCCCTCCGGCCCGACGGCGGTGAGATAGGCGGTCGCCGCCAGCGCGCAGAGCGCCTGGTTCGTGCAGATGTTGCTCGCCGCCCGCTCGCGACGGATGTGCTGCTCGCGCGCCTGGAGGGTGAGCACGTAGCCGCGACGGCCGGCGCCGTCGCGCGTGGCGCCGACGAGACGACCGGGCATCTGGCGCACGGCGCTCATGCTGGCCGCCATCAGCCCGACCCACGGCCCGCCGAAGGCAATCGGAATGCCGAGCGGCTGTCCTTCGGCGGCGACGATATCGGCGTCGTACCCGGCCGGTGACTCCAGCACCGCGAGGCTTGTCGGCTCGACCACGGCGACGAACTGCGCACCGACCGCGTGTGCCGCCTCACCGAGCTCGCGCATCGGCTCCAGGACACCGAACGCGTTCGGCTGCTGCGCCACGAAGCAGGCAACCTGGTCACCGAGCAGCTCCGCGACCCGGGACGGATCGGTCTGGCCCGATGCGCCGGCCGCCAGCTCGGCCGGGACCTCGACGACCTCGATCCCCGGCCCCGAGCAGTACGTGGCGAGGACGCGACGCACCTCGGGATGGGCGGCGGTCGACACCGCCACGACGTCGCGCCGGGTGAGGCGGCAGGCCATGAGCGCCGCCTCCGCGGTGGCGGTCGCGCCGTCGTAGTGGGATGCGGTGGCGACCTCCATGCCGGTGAGCTCGCAGATCAGGGACTGGAACTCGTAGATGCTCTGCAGCGTGCCCTGGCTGACCTCCGGCTGATATGGGGTGTAGGCGGTGCTGAACTCGGCCCGCCCGATCACCTCGCCGACCACGGACGGCACGAGGTGCCGGTAGGCGCCGTAGCCGAGGAAGGTGACGTCCGGGATGCGGTTGCGACCGGCGAGGCGGCTCAGCTCCGCGCGGAGCTCCTGCTCGGTCAGCGGGGCCGGCATCTCCCACCCCGCCGCACGCACCGCGGCCGGGATGTCCTCGAACAGCGCGTCCACGTCGGCGACACCGATCGCGGCGAGCATCGCGGCACGATCGGGATCGGTGTGCGGGGTGTAGGCCATGAGCGCAGCCGCGCTATGCGGTCAGCTCGGCGTACGCGTCCGCATCCATGAGCGCATCGAGCTCGGCGGTGTCGGACAGCTCGACGCGCGCGATCCAGCCATCGCCGTAGGCATCGCTGTTGAGCAGCTCCGGCTGATCGGCCAGCGCGGGGTTTACCTCGGTGACCGAGCCCGACACCGGCGCGTACAGGTCGCTGACCGCCTTGACGCTCTCGACGACGCCGAAGCTGCCGAACTGGCTCAACGTGGCGCCCACCTCCGGCAGCTCGACGAAGACGATGTCACCGAGCTCATCCGCCGCGAAACTCGTGATCCCGATGGTGGCGATCGACCCGTCGATGCGGACCCATTCGTGCTCCTTCGAGTAGCGAAGGTCCCCGGGGTGGCTCATCTGCTGCTACGACTCCTGGCGCGGGCGCTTGTAGAACGGCAACTTTACCTGCTCGGCCCGATAGGGGCGGTCGCGCACGACGACCTCGAAGGCCGTACCGATGGACGCCAGCTCCGCGGGGACATACGCCATCGCCACCTTCTCGCCCAATGTCGGTGAGGCGGTTCCGCTCGTCACCTGGCCGACCGCGGCACCGGCGTGGCGAACCTCGTAGCCACCGCGCGCGATGGCGTTGTCGCGCATCACCAGGCCGATCAGCTTGCGCGCGGGGCCCGTCTGCTGCACCTGCGCCAGCGCCGCGCGGCCGACGAATTCCCCCTTGTCGAGCTTCACCACCCGGCCCAGGTTCGCCTCGAACGGATTCGTGGCCCGATCGAGCTCGTTGCCGTAGAGCGGCATCCCCGCCTCGAGCCGCAGCGTGTCGCGCGCTCCGAGGCCGGCGGGGATCATGCCGAGCGGTTCGCCCGCCGCCAGCACCGCGTCCCACAGCCGCGCGGCGGCGCGCGGGCTGGCGAACAGCTCGAACCCGTCCTCTCCGGTGTAGCCGGTGCGCGCGATGAGGCATTCGATGCCGGCGACCGTACCGCGCACGGCGTGGTAGTTGCCGAGCCCGTCGAGATCCGCGTCGGTGAGCGTCGCCAGCGCCTCCGCGGCGCGGGGGCCCTGCGGCGCGACGAGCGCGGTGCGGTCCGAACGATCGTCGATATCCGCGTCGAAGTCGCCGCGCGCGAGCAGCGCCCCGAGGTGGCGGACCACCACCTCGTGGTTCGCCGCGTTGCAGACGACGAGATAGCCGGCTTCGGTCCGATAGCAGATGAGATCATCGATGATCCCACCATCCTCGGCACACACCATCGAGTACTGCGCCTGGCCGGGCTCGAGCGCCCCGGGGTCGGAGACGAGCGCATACCGCAAAAAGGCGACCGCCTCGGAGCCACTGACTCCAATTTCGCCCATGTGCGAGAGGTCGAAGAGGCCGGCTGCGGTCCGCACCGCGCGGTGCTCCTCGAGGATCGATCGGTACTGGACCGGCATGTCATACCCCGCGAAGGGGACCATCCGCGCGCCGGCGGCCACGTGGCGGTCGTGGAGCGGGGTCTGCAGCAGCGTGGCGGGCGACGTCATGCGGTGGCGCCTGCGCGCTGCGCGGCGATCGCAGCGATGGCCCGCTCGAGGATCGAGCGTTCGGTGGCATGCGTCAGCAGTCCGAGCGCCTCCTCCGCCTGGATCCAGCGCACCTCGTCGAACTCGTGGTCATGCTCGTGGATGCTGCCGCCGACCGGGCGCATCAGGTAGAAGTGCACCGTCTTGTGGAAGCGCGTCTGCCCGCGGACGAAGAAGTAGGTGATGGCGTCGAGCCGCGTCTCGAGCTCGACCGCCAGCCCGGTCTCTTCCCGGGTCTCGCGGAGGGCGGTCTCGATCAGGGTCTCCCCGGCGTCCGGCGTTCCTTTGGGCAGCGCCCACAGCGGGGGGCGGCGACGGTGGACGATGGCGACCTCGGTGCAATTGCCCTGCGACCGGTGGACCACGCCGCCGGCACTGACGGCGCGCGCGTTGCGCAGGCCCGGCACGCCCCGGCTACGCGCGGCGGGCGCGCGAGGGCTCGGGACGCCTGACGCGCTGGCCCAGCCGGCCGACGGTGGGAAACCGGAAGCGGCTCGTGGCCGGACGCAGCGCCGAAATCGTCAGCGAGCCTGAGCTGCGCCGCGGGTGGAACACGGTCCGGGTGCGGGGCAAACCGAGCCGTCGGGCACTCCCGGCCGCACGGCTTCCGGCACCGAACTCGATGTTGGGGTGCGAAACGAAGCGGGCCACCACACTCACGCGCATGGGAGGCATTGTACGCGCGGCCGGTCGCCGCGCAACCGGTCAGGCGCCACGGCCCGGGCGCCGCCGCGAGATCAGCTCCCGGTAGAGGTCGGCCACCTCCGCCGCGCGTACCGGCAACGCCCGCCGCTCGGCACCCGCGCTGGTGGCAGCGGCCAGGCGCGCGCGGTGCGCGGCGACCTGCTCGATGGCGGCCGCCAGGCGCTCGGCGCGGCCGCTCCGCGGCTCCGGCGCCGCGAGGTGCCCGTCCAGCCCCGATCGCACCGCGTCACGCGTCCCCGGCGCATCGAGCCCTGCGACCGGCACGCCCGCGGCGAGCGCCTCGGCGACGACCAGTCCCTGGGTCTCGGTGCGGGACGCGGTCACGAACAGATCGGCGCCGCGGACGATGGCGAGGGCGTCGGGACGCGGCAGCGACCCGGCGAACCAGACGCGGCCGCGCAGGTCATCGTGTCCCGCACGCGCGCGCAGCGCATTCGCGGATGGCCCGCCGCCGACGACGGCCAAGCGGAGCTCGCCGACGCACGCCACGGCGTCGAGCACATCGTCGACGCTCTTCTCCGGGGCGAGCCGGCCGAGCGTCACGGCCACCACCGCCTCCACCGGCCAGCCCGCGGCGGCGCGAATGTCGAACGGCGCCAGCGCGCGAATCGCCGCGACATCGACGCCGGTCGGGATCACGCGCACGACGGTGCGCGCGTGGGCCGGCATCTGGGCCACGATCTCGGCACCGAGGTCCTCGCCCGGCGCGATCACCGCGTCGCAGCTGGCCCAGAAGGCGGCCAGCCAGCGATCCAGCGTCACGGCGCCGGGATGGGCGAGGCGCCCGAGGTAGTGCGCGTAGTCGTCGAAGCGCGTGTGGTGCGTGAAGACGAGTGGCACGGCGGCGCGGCGGGCGAGGCGCCGCCCCCGAAGTCCGGCACCGAACGGTGACTGGACATGGACGATGTCGGGAGCAAACGCCCGCGCCGCGCGCATTGCGCGCTGGCCGGCGACCGGCACCGGGATCCGATACGCCGGCGGTGCCGGCGGCGGAAGCTGGAGCGACGGCAGCCAGGCCATCTCCGGCGGCGGACCACTCGTGCCGGCGTCGGCGGGCGGGGTGCCGTGCGGCGGGCGCGGGGCGAGGAGCATCACCCGGTGACCGGCAGCACCGAGGCCGCGAGCCAGCGCATCGGTCGCGACGGTGACGCCGGAGACATACGGGAGTGCCGTCTCGGCGACGATGAGAACCCGCAGCGGCGACCCGCTCATGGTCGGTGCTCCCCCGCCGGCACGGTGCCGACATGCAACGTGGCGAGGCCGGTCGTGAGCCGCCGCCAGCGGACGTCGCGCAGGCCGCACGCCGCCATCAGATCCGCCACCGATGCGGGCGTTGGATACGCGAGCACGCTTGCGGGCAGGTAGGCGTAGGCGGCGGACCGGCGGACGATGCGTCCCAGCACCGGCACCACGCGCCGGAACCACGTATCGAACAGCCAGGCGCCTGGCCCGCCGGGCGGTCGCGCGAGCTCCAGCACCACCACGCGCCCACCGGGCCGCACGACGCGCACCATCTCGTCGAGGCCGGCGCGGTAATCGCGCAGGTTCCGCAGCCCGAAGCCGATGGTGGCCACGTCGAACGCGTCGGCGGCGAATGGAAGCGCCAGGGCGTCCGCATGCCGGTACGAGGTGGCGAGGGGGCTTCGGGCCCCGCGGCGCCCCCCGCGGCGCGCCCGGCGCACCATGCCGTGGCTCGCGTCGATCCCAACCGCGTCCCCGCCCGGCACCGCCCGCCGCGCCGCTGCCTCGGTCAGGCGACCGGTGCCGCATGCGACGTCGAGCACCCGCATCCCCGGCGTGATCTGAGCGGCCCGGATGGCGGCTCGGCGCCAACGACCATCGACGCCGGCGGTCATGACGCTGTTCATGAGGTCGTAGATGGGGGCCAACGCGTCGAACATGGCGCTCACGCCGGCCGGGTCGGCCGCGTTGCCGCTCGATGGCAGCGGGTCGCTGCTGTGGTCGCTCATCCGGTGAGGAGGTGGTGGGCGATACTGGATTCGAACCAGTGACCCCACGGATGTGAACCGTGTGCTCTAACCACTGAGCCAATCGCCCGTCGCGGGGTCGCCAGTATAGCCAAGGTGCCCCGCCCCCTCAATCGGCCGGCGCCCCACGGCGTTCAGCGCAGCTGGCCGAAGATGCGCGTGATCACCTGCAGGACCAGGATGGCGATCAGCGGCGAGAAGTCGAGTCCTGCGGCGGCCGGCAGCAGCTTCCGAATAGGCGCGAGCATGGGTTCGGTGGCGGCGTAGACGAAGGCGACCAACCCGCCGCCGCTGCCGGGCATGACCCAGCTGATGATCACGCGTGCCAGGATGAGGAGCGTGAGCACGGACGCGAGCAGGAAGACGAAGTTGGCGAGCACTACGGCCATCGTCGCCCGAGGATAGCGCGAGCGCGGCTCAGGTGCCCGGCCCCACCCTCGCCCCGAAGAGGGCGGTTCCGACACGGACGAGCGTGGCGCCCTCCTCGACGGCCTCGAGCACATCGGCGCTCATGCCCATCGACAGCTCCGGCAGCGCCGCGCCAATGCGCTGCTCCATCGCGTCGCGAAGCCGGCGCAGCGTCACGAATGCCGGCCGCGGATCGTCGCCGCGGCGCGCGATGGTCATGAGCCCCACCAGCCGGGCATGGCGCAGCGCACCGACCGCGGCCACGACCTCGGGATCGGCAAGGTCGGCCGGGGCCAGGCCGCCCTTCTGTGGCTCGTTCGTGACGTTCACCTGGAGAAGCAGTCGCGGGCTGCTGCCGGCGTCGTGGGCGGCGTCCTCGATCCGTCGTACGAGGGCGGCGCCGTCGACCGCGTGAATCCAGGCGAATGACCGCGCCGCGACGCGCGCCTTGTTCGACTGCAGGTGACCGACGAGGTGCCACGTCGCGGTGGCGAGGTCGGCGATCTTCGGCAGCGCCTCCTGCACGCGGTTCTCGCCGAGGTCGGTGAGACCGGCCGCGACGGCATCCCGGCACGCCGACGCGGACCGGGTCTTCGTTACCGCGACGATCCGCACGCCGGCCGGGTCGCGGCCGGCGCGCTCGGCGGCGGCGGCGATGGCGGCGCGCAGACGAGCCGCGCGCTCGGCGATGGTCCCGCGGTCACCGGTCATGCCACGCAGCGAGACCCGGCGCGAGCGCCGGGTCTCATCGGTCCATGACGGGCGGTGGTCCGCCCGGTCAGTCGTTCTTGCGGCGCAGGAACGACGGGATGTCGAGGTCGGTCTCGCCGTATGACGGACGATCCAGGCTCGTTCGCACCGGCAGCGGCTCACGCTCGGCGGACCGGATCTCGGTCGGCTCGAGATTGGTCGATCGCGCGAACGGCGAGGGCTCCCCCAGCTGGTCGTTGAGCGATGCGCGTTCCGTGCGCTCCCGTTCGATCTCGGCGAGGATCTCGCGGCTGCGCTCGTCGAGATTGGACTCGATGCCCGCGCCCGCCGCGGCGTGCTGGCCCTTGCCCGGTCGCACCTTCTTGGTGCCGTCGAAGCCGGTGGCGATGACGGTCACCTTCACCTCGTCACGCATCCGGTCGTCGATGACGGTGCCGAAGATGATGTTCGCCTCCGGATCGGCGGCCTCCTTGATCACCTCGGCCGCCTCGTTGACCTCGAAGAGGCCCAGGTCGCTGCCGCCGGTGACGTTGAAGAGAATGCCGCGCGCGCCCTGGATGTTGACCTCGAGCAGTGGGCTCATGACGGCCGCGCGCGCCGCCTCGATGGCTCGGTTCTCGCCGGTCCCCGTGCCGATGCCCATCATGCTCGAGCCGGCGTCGCGCATGATCGTCTTCACGTCAGCGAAGTCGAGGTTGATGAGGCCCGGCACGGTGATGAGGTCGCTGATGCCCTGGACGCCCTGGCGCAGCACGTCGTCGACGACCCGGAACGCATCGATGATGCTCGTCTTCTTGTCGACGACTTCGCGCAGGCGATCGTTGGGAATCGTGATGAGGGTGTCGACCTTCTCCTTGAGCGCCTCGGTGTACTGCTCGGCGACGAGCTTGCGGCGCATCCCCTCGAAGCTGAACGGCTTCGTCACGACGCCCACCGTGAGCGCACCGAGGTCCTTCGCGATCTCGGCGATCACCGGCGCCGCGCCAGAGCCGGTGCCACCGCCCATGCCGGCGGTGATGAAGATCATGTCGGCGTCCTTGAGCGCCTCGTAGATCTTCTCGCTGTCCTCCTCGGCGGCTCGCTGACCGACGCCCGGATCGGCGCCGGCGCCAAGGCCGCGGGTCAGCTTGTCGCCGATGCGGATCTTGTGCGGCGCGTCGCTCTGCAGGAGCGCCTGCGCGTCGGTGTTCACGCTGATGAACTCGACGCCCATCATCTCGGCGCGGATCATCCGGTTGACGGCGTTGCTGCCACCGCCACCCACGCCGATGACCTTGATGAGGGCGAAATTCTCTGAGTCCGAATGAAGCGGCATGACGGAGGCTCCTGCGCGGTGGCGGTGACGATAAAGGTCGAAGGCAACCCGGATCGCGCGGGTCTGACCGATTCTACCGACGGCGCCGCCGCAGCGTCGGCGGTTTTCCACAATTCGGGCAGGAGTTATCCACATCCCACCGTTGACCGGTGGACGGTGACGCCGCCTGTCCACGTGGCGACGCGGCGGCACCTGGCATCAGCCCGGGAAGAGGCCCCGCACCCAGTCCATGAATCGTCCACCCGCGGCGCCGATCGGGGAGCCGGGGCTGTAGCTCCCGAACGGCTCCTCACCGGTATGCGTGGCACCCCACAGCAGGAGGCCGATGGGCGTCGAGAAGGCGGGGTTGCTGAGCTGGTCCATGAGGCCGCCGACGCCCTGCGGCGAACCGATCCGCACCGGCATCTCGAGGACCTCGCGTGCCAGCGCTGCCGACCCGGCGAGGCGCGCGCCGCCGCCGGTGAGGACCACCCCGGCCGGCAGCAGCCCGGCATGCCCCGAACGCTTCACCTCTTCCCGGATGAGGCCGAAGATCTCCTCCATCCGGGCGGCGATGATCTCGCACAGCTTCCGCCGCTGGATCGTCTGGCCGCTCCCCTCGCCGAGGACGGCGACGTTGAGCAGCTCCTCCGGCGCGACGTCGCTGACGTCCGCGGAGCCGTGCTTGATCTTGACCTCCTCGGCGAGGTTGAGGCTGGTCCGCAGGCCGATGGCGACGTCGTTCGTCACGTTGATGCCACCGACCGGCAGCACCGCCGAGTGGAAGACCGCGCCGTCGCTGAAGATGGCGATGTCGGTCGTCCCGCCGCCGAGGTCGGCCACCAGCACGCCAAGGTCCTTCTCGGTGTCGGTCAGCGTCGCCTCGGCGGCGGCGAGCGAGCCGATGACGAGCTCGTCGATGGCGACGTTCGCCTGGCTGATGCACTTGGTCAGGTTGCTGATGCTCGTCGCGGCGCCGGCGACGATATGCGTCTCCACCTCGAGCCGCACCGCGCTCATGCCGAGCGGATCCTTGATGCCGTCCTGGCCGTCGACGATGTAGCCGCGCGGCAGGACGTGCAGCAGCTCGCGGTTGGATGGCACCTGGACCGCCTTCGCCGCGTCGGTGGCCCGGGCCACGTCCTCGCGGCTCACCTCGCGCTTGTGCCCGGACACCGCCACCACGCCACGCGAGTTCTGGCTCGCGATGTGGCTGCCGCCGACGCTCACGAACGCGGAGCTGATCTTGTAGCCGGAGAGGCGCTCCGCCTTCTCGATGCTGGAGGCGATGGAGCCGACGGTCTGGTCGATGTTGGCGACCATTCCCTTCTTCATCCCGACCGACGGACCGATGCCGTAGCCGATGATGTTGACATCGCCCGAGCGCCCGACCTCGCCGATCAGCGTCGTGACCTTGGTCGTGCCGGCGTCGATGCCGACGAGGACCGTCTCCCTGTCCAAGCTACCTCCGATGGTTCCATGGGGCCGCGACACCCCGCAGGCCCATCGAGCCTACAGGAAGTGGCGGCGAATGAGTGCCACGTTCTGGAAGATCCGCAGCCCGAACGCGAAGAGCGCGACGAGGTACAGGTCGATCCCCAGGCGGTCGCCGACGAATGTCAGCGCGACCGCCACCAGGGCGTTGGTGATGAAGCCCGAGATGAACACCCGGTTGTCGTAGTGCGCGTCCAGCTCGGCGCGGATGGCGCCCAGCACCGAGTCGAGACCGGCGAGGATCGCCACCGCGCTGTAGCGCGCCAGGTCGGGACTGACCGATACGTTGAGGAGCAGGCCGACCGCGACGCCGAGCGCCAGGCCGATGAGCGGAAACCACATGCGGAAACGTTCCGATACGGGTCGGTTCGCCAGGCTGACCCGGGTGCCGGGCCCGCCCGGCGTCAGCTCTTGGCACGCCAATATACCCTTCCCGGATTGCGGGCATCCACCCACCCCACCGACCGCTCCGGCTCCTCCGCGAAGAGGGTGCGCACCGATGCCGCCTGGGCGTCGATGCGTGCCGCGACGTCGGCGTCGTCCTGCTGCGGATCGATCCCGTACAGGCCGAAGGCGGCGCTCCAGCCAACGTCGGCCGCCACGACGATGAAGCCATATTGGACGTCGATCCGCACCGTCATGCGCGTCGAGCGCGTGCCGAGCGTGGCGGGGTCGATGGCACCCAGGCGCAGGGCGGTGGCGACCTCCGCATCCGGCAGGCGATCACCGATCACGACGTTGCGTGATGCGGGACGCTGGTCATCGACGAAGGGCAGCGTGACGAGTTCCGCCGGGAGGGCCGCTCCACGTGCCACCTCGCCGATGATCGACCCGTCGGCCGCGGCCACCAGCTGCACCGCGCTCGTCTGCCAGACGAATGCCGCGGTCTCCTCGCTGATCGTGACCTCGACCCGGTCGGGCAGGTAGGCCTCGACCCGCGCGGCGGCCACGGCCGGCAGCGCGTCGAGCTGCGCCTCGACGGCGCGCCGATCGAGGGTCACGAGCGCCTGACCGCGCAGCGGCTCCACCGCATCCGCGATGCGCGTCGTGGACGTCCACGTTGCCCCGAGCGTCGTGATCTCGCCGACGCGGAGCCACGACCCGCCGGCGAGGATGACGATCAGCGCGATGCAGGCCGCCAGCCCGGTCGCGGCGGCGAGGCGGGCGAGCGACGGCAGCCGGCTGCGCAGCCGCAGGCGGAGCGGCCGGCCGGGCCTGCGCGCCTGCGTCGCGCCGGGTCGACGACGCGCGCGCAGCGCCGCCGCGGGGCGCACCTGTTGCGTGCGTGGCGCGCCCCGACCGGTGGCGGATCCCCGTGACTCCCGTTTGCCCGCGGTGGGGCGCCGTCGCGGCAGCTTCATCGGTCCATCACCGCCGGGAGCTTGCCCGGCGCCCGCCCGACGGCGTCGGCCTCGACGGCGAGGTCGATGAGGCGTCCGATGAGCTCGCCGAAGCCGATGCCCGCGGCCTCGGCCTGCTTGGGGTACATGCTCGTGGCGGTGAAGCCGGGCAGCGTGTTCATCTCGCTGATGAACAGCTCGCCGGGCGGCACGAGGAAGTCGACGCGCGCGAGGCCCGCCGCATCGACCGCCCGGTAGGCCGCGAGCGCCAGCTCCTTGAGCTGCGCCGCGAGGTCAGGCTCGATGTCCGCCACCGGCGCCACATCGGCGAATCCGTCGACGTACTTCGACTCGTAGTCGTACCACTCGTTGTGGCTGCGGACCTCGCCCGGCTCGAAGACGATCGGCTCGTCGTTGCCCAGCACGCCGCACTCCAGCTCGCGGGCATGCGCGACGTATGCCTCCACGATCACCTTGCTGTCGTACGCGAATGCCTCCTCGAAGGCGGCGGGCAGCTCATCGAGGGCGTGCACCAGCGTCATCCCGACGCTGCTCCCCAACCGGGCGGGCTTCACGACGCACCGCTCGCCGAGCAGCTCGGCGACCTGGCGCAGCACGCGCTCCGGCTCGGCGCCCCAGGCGCTGTGACGGAACCAGGTGTAGGTGACGACCGGCAGTCCGTGGCCGCGCATCAGGTCCTTGAAGACCACCTTGTCCATCGCCACCGCACTCGCCATGACGCCGGCGCCGACGTATGGGATGCCGGCCATCTCGAGGAATCCCTGCAGGGTGCCGTCCTCCCCGTACGGGCCGTGGACGACGAGGAAGGCGACATCGATGGCATCCGCCAGCGACGTGACGGCGCTCCGCGCGGCGAGCGCGGCGCCGGCCGGCGCGAGCAGCTCGGTGTGCTGGCCCTCGTGCGTTCGCAACCGCCCGGCCACGCCGAGCGGCGTCGCGGCGCCGAGCAGCTCGGCCAGCGTCGTATCGCCGAGCTCCGGCGCGGGCCCGACAGGCAGCCGCCAGCGACCGCCGCGATCGATGTAGAGCAGGTAGGGCTCGTACCGGTCGCGGTCGATGGCACGCAGCACGGCGTCGGCCGAGGCGATGCTCACCTCGTGCTCGGCGGAGCGGCCGCCGGCGACGACCGCGACACGCAGGCGGCGCGTCACGTCGGCACCACCGCATCGGTCCAGTCACCCACGAATTCGATCTCGTATTCGAGCCGAATCCCGTCGCGCTCCGCGATCAGCGCTCGGACGTGCTCGCCCACGGCACGCACGTCCACCGCCCGTCCGCCGCGGTCCGCCACGATGAAGTTGGCGTGCAGGGTGCTGACCGATGCGCTGCCGATCCGGAAGCCCTTGAGGCCGGCCGCGTCGATGAGCCGGCCGGCGTGGTCTCCGTCCGGGTTACGGAAGACGCTGCCCGCATTCTGGTCGGCGAGTGGCTGAGTCGCTCGACGCTGCGCCTGGTGGGCGTCCACCGCCGCGGCGATTGCCCGCCCGTCGCCGGCATGCAGCGCGAGCTCGACGCCGACGACGACCTCGGCCGTCTCCTTGAAGCGCGAGTCGCGGTACCCGAAGCGGCAGTCGGCGCCGGCCAGCTGGTGCACCGCGCCGTCGCCCGGATTCCACGCCTCGACCCGCGCAACGACGTCCGCCATCTCGCCGCCGTGAGCACCGGCATTGGCCCAGACGGCGCCACCGAGCGAGCCGGGAATGCTGATGCCGAACTCGACCCCCGCCAGCGACGCGGCGGTGCAGCGCTTCACGAGCTGCGCCATCGCGACGCCGCCGTCGGCAAGGACGCTCGTGCCGTCCACCTCCAGCCCGCGGGCCCGATTGCGGATCACCAGGCCGCGCACCCCGGCGTCGGCGATGACGAGATCACTGCCGTTGCCGAGGACGAAGATCGGTACCGCCGCCTCGCGGCCCGCCGCCAGCGCAGCGAGCAGCTCCCCGCGACTGCGCGGCGTCGCCAGCCGATCCGCCGGACCGCCGAGGCGGAGTGTCGTGTACGGGGCCAGCGGCGCGCCGGCGACGAGCTCGATGCCGGCGTCGGCGGCGATCCGGTCGAGTTCGTCGAGCCGCTCCACGGCGCCAGTGGGAGCCACGCTCATGTCCCATCCGCCATCGCGGCCAGCGCGACCGCGAGCCGGCGCGCGGCGTCGGGCTGGCCGAGCCCATGTGCGGCGGCGGCCATCGCGCCGCGCCGCCGATCGTCGCCCAGCTCTGCCGCCAGGCCCACCAGGCGAGCGGCATCGAGCTCCTCGTCCGCCACCACGATGGCGGCGCCCTGCTCGGCCAGGTAGGCGGCATTGGCCCGCTGGTGGGCGCCGGCATGGGGATATGGCACCAGGATGGACGCCACGCCCACGGCCGCCACCTCGGCACACGTCGACGAGCCGGCGCGTCCGAGCACGAGGTCCGCCGCGACCAGCGCCTCGGCCATGCGGTGGGTCAGGAACGGCTCGGGCAGGTACCGATCGCGGAGCGACGGCGGCAGTCCGTCGCGCGCGGCCGCCGCCGCGGCCAGCCCGGCATCGCCGGTGACGTGCAGCACGTGCCAGCCGTCGAGCATGGTCTCGAGGGAGCCCAGAACGGCATCGGAGAGACGGGCGACCGCCTGCGAGCCGCCGAAAACGAGGAGCAGGCGCGCATCGGTCCCCACCCCGAAGCCCGCCCGCGCCGCGGCGCGATCGATGCCCTCGAACGAGCGGATGGGGGTGCCGGAGACGAACGCGTGGTCGCCGAAGGCGTCGAGCGTGGGCGGGAAGGAGACGGCGACCCTGCTCGCCAGCCGGCCCACGGCGCGCGTCGCACGGCCGGGGACGACGTTCCCCTCCCAGACCAGCGACGGGATGCGGAGCGTCCGCGCGGCGAGGACCAGGGGCAGGGCGAGGTAGCCGCCGGTCGTGAACAGCACTCGCGGTCGGAGGCGGCTCAGCAGACCGACGGCCTGCGGCACCGATCCGGCCAGTCGGAGCGGATCGAGGACCAGGTGCACGTCGCGACCGGCGGACCGCAGGGAGCGGACCATGAGCTCGTGGTACGGCATCCGATCGTATAGCGCGTCGCTGGCCACGAGCCGTCGCTCGAAGCCGCGGGCGCCGCCGATGTAGGTCAGCTCAGCGTCGGGACGAACGTCGAGCAGTGCCCGGGCGACGGCCAGCGCGGGGTAGACGTGCCCGCCGGTTCCTCCGCCCGAGATCGAACACCGCATGGAACAGCGATTCCTCGGTCTGGGTCTCGCGCGAGATCGACAGCAGGATCCCGATCGCGATGAGGTTGATGGTGAGTGCCGACCCACCGTAGCTGATGAACGGCAGCGGGATGCCGGTGACCGGCAGCAGCGCGGTGACGACCATCATGTTGATGCAGGCCTGGACGATGATCCAGGTCGTGATGCCCGCCGCGAGGAGGCCGGAAAAGGTATCGGGCGCCTTGATGGCGATCCGATAGCCCTGGTACGCGATCGCGATGAACAGCGCCACCACGGTCAGCGTCCCGATCAGGCCCCACTCCTCACCGATGATGGCGAAGATGAAGTCGGTCGAGGGCGCGGGGAGGTAGAGGTACTTCTGCCGGCTGGCGCCGAGCCCCAGGCCGGTGATCCCGCCCATCGCCAGCGCCATGAGCCCCTGGAGCGTGTTGTAGCCGGAGCCGAGGGGGTCGCGGAACGGGTCGAGGAACGTCTCCACGCGTGTCATCTGGTACGAGTTGGAGGTGACGAACGCGATCGCCGCGGCGAGCGCTCCGGATCCGATGAGGGCCAGGTGCAGCAGGTTGGCGCCGGACATGAAGAAGATCGCCAGCGCGGCGGCGGCATACACACCGGCGGTGCCGAGGTCCGGCTCCAGCGCGATGAGGAGGAAGCCCGGCACCACCAGCAGTGCGAACGGGACCATGCCGTTCCAGAACGACCCGGCGTTGCGGCCGCGGCGGTCGAGCCAATGGGCCAGGTAGATGACGATGGCGAGCTTGGCGGCCTCCGCGGGCTGGAACGAGCCGAGGCCGGGGATGACGAACCAGCGACGGCTGCCGAACGCCTCGGTGCCGAAGACGAGCACCGCGGCCAACAGGCCGAGGCTGAGGAAGTAGCCGGGCAGGGCCAGTCGCCGCAGCCAGCGGAAGTCGATCCGGCTGAAGGCGTAGAGACAGGCGAGGCCGAGCCCGGCCCACAGCGCCTGCTGGAGCCCCTCCGCCGCCGGGTTATTGCTGCCGAGGTACTCGCGGACGCTCGAGGCCGAGTAGACCATCACCACGCCGATGGCGACGAGCGCCAGGACGGCGACGAGCAGCGGGAAGGCGACCGGCCCGCGCTCGCGTCGCACCGCGCTCCGCGAGCGGCGGCGCGTTCCGGCGGCAGTGGTCGTGGCGGTCGCCGCGGTCATGAGGCTCCTTCCTGCTGGGGCGAGGTGTCGGCCGGGTCGGTCGTCTGCGCCGCGCCGGCCGCGGCCTTCCGCGACGCCGCGTCGCGGAAGGCGTCACCGCGCGCGGCGTAGTCCGCGAACATGTCGAAGCTCGCGGCGGCCGGAGCCAGGAGGACCACGTCACCGGGCTGCGCGAGCGTCACGGCCGCCTCCACGGCGGCCTCCATGCCGGCCGCGCGGCGCACCGGGATCCGTCCGGCGACGGCCGCTTCCAGCTCATCGGCGATCTCCCCGATGAGGACGGCGGCGCGCGCGCGTTGCGCGATCGCGGCGCCGACAGCGGCGAGCGACAGTCCCTTGCCCTGGCCGCCGGCAATGAGGACGATGCCGCGCCCCGCGAACGCCTCGAGCGCAGCCTCCGTGGCCGCCGGGATCGTCGCCATCGAATCGTTGACGAACGTCACGCCGCCCCACTCCCCCACCGTCTCGAGACGGTGCGCCACCCCCCGGAACGCCCGAATCGCCTCGGCCGTGGCGTCGCGATCCGCCCCCATCAGATGGGCCGCCAGGGCGGCGGCCATGACGTTGTGCAGCATCGGCGCACCGGGCAGCCGCACATCGGCGACCGACAGGAGCGACGCACCCGCCAGCTGGATGGCACCGTTTACGACGCGCACCTCCACGTCGGCCCCAGCTGTCCCATACCAGCGCGGGGCGACGTCGAGCCGCTCCGCCAGCTCGCGGCAGCCGGGATCGTCGGCGTTCAGGATCACCGTGCCGCCGCTCGGGGCCGACAGCTCCGCGAGGCGCGCCTTCACGGCCCGGTAGGCCGCGACGCTGCCGTGGCGGTCGACGTGATCGGCGCCGATGTTGGTGTAGACCGCGATGTCGACCCCGCGCGAGATCGTCGGCAGCTGCAGCTCCGAGAGCTCGAGCACGACCCACGTCGTCGCGTCGAGCTCGTCGGCGCGCTCGATCAGCGGCGTGCCGATATTGCCGCCGAGCACGACCGGCATGCCGGCCACCTCGAGGATGGAGGCCAGCAGGGTGGCGGTGGTGGTCTTGCCCTTCGTCCCGGTGACGCCGGCGATCCTGGCGCGGGTGAGGCGCAGGAACAGCTCCACCTCGCTCACACGCTCGATGCCGCGTCCATCGGCGTCGGACAGGAGCTCGCGCAGCCACGGCTCGGTGGTCGGGAACTGCGGGCTCACCGACGGGCTCGTGACGAGGAGGTCGGCACGGCCGACGGCGGCGGCGAGCGCGGGCGGATCGACGTCGAGCAGCAGCGTCGGGCGCCGGCTCCCGAAGGCTGCCACCGCGTCACGCAGGTCACGGTGGCCGCGGCGGTAGTAGACGGTGACGTCGGCGCCGGCATCGACGAGGTACCGCGTCGCCGCGATCCCCGAGCGCGCCAGCCCGAGGACGACGGCCCGCCGCCCCCGCAGGTCGTCGCGCGTCCGGACGGGTGTCATCGGTCTCGACATCGCCATCGGCTCAGAACTGGCCCATGCCGGCGACGAAGACGCTGAAGCCGAGGAGCCCGGCCAGCGCCCCCACGATCCAGAAACGGGTCGTGATCTTCTCCTCCGCCCAGCCAATGAGCTCGAAGTGGTGCTGCAGCGGGGCGATGCGGAAGACGCGGCGGCCGCGCAGCTTGAACGACGCGACCTGGATGATGACGCTCAGCGTGACGGCCACGAAGACGATGCCGATCAGCGCCAGCAGCGGCAGCTGGCCGGTGATCGTCGCGACGACGGCAAGCGTCGCCCCCAGCCCCAGGGAGCCCGAGTCACCCATGAACAGCTGCGCCGGGTGCACGTTGAACCAGAGGAAGCCCATCAGCGCCCCGACCACGAGCGCGCAGAGCACCGCGAGATGCGGCTGCTCCTGCACCGATGCGATGAGCAGGTACGCGACGAAGCTGAAGATGAGCACCCCGCCCGCCAGCCCGTCGAGGCCATCGGTCAGGTTGACCGCGTTGCTGGAGCCGACGATGACGAACGCGATGAAGGCGATGAGCAGGATCGGCACGATCCCGATCTCGCCGATGAACGGGAACGTCAGCCCCGTCAGCGCGTTGTGACGCCAGATGTAGAAGGCGGCCAGGATCGCGACCACCGTCTGCCAGACGAGCTTCCAGCGGCCACGGATGCCGATCCCGGTTCGCACGTTGATGTAGTCGTCGATCGCGCCGAGGACCCCCACCCCGACGAGGGCGAGCATCGGCGTCAACGTCGCCGCGTCCTCGATCCGCATCGCCATCGCCAGGAACATCACCACGATGACGAGCAGCATCCCGCCCATCGTGGGCGTGCCGGCCTTGCTGAAGTGCGCGGCCGGGCCTTCGGCTCGAATCGCCTTCCCGTAGCCCAGCCGCTGGAGGAGGCTGATGTAGATCGGCCCGAGCAGCACCACGCCCAGGAACGCGAGGATGAGGCCCACGACGATCTGCGGCATGGTCAGGCCGGGTCACCGAATGGACCGATGTCGCGGCCGGTCGCGACGAGCGCAGCCACCACGCGGTCGAGCTCGAGCCCGCGCGACGCCTTGACGAGCAGGATGTCGCCGACACCGGGTGCCAGGTCGCGGTCCACGAGCAGCGCAGCCTCGTCGGCGTCGAGGGCGACGCTGACGCGCTCGAGCCCCGCGGCGCGCGCCGCCTCGGCGATCCATGCGCCGCGCTCGCCGACCGCCACCAGGCCGTCGACAACGCGGGCCGCCCGTGCCCCGATCTCGCGGTGAAGGCGCTCCTCGTCGTGCCCCAGCTCGAGCATGTCGCCGAGCACCGCGTAGCGGTGGCGACCGGCCGGGAGCGGCGTCTCGCCCAGGAAGTCGAGCGCGGCGGCCACGCTCCACGGCGCCGCGTTGTACGTGTCGTCGACGATCGTCGCGCCCGAAGCGGCCTCGAGCGGTGCCATGCGGTGCGCCGCGTGGCTGCCGGCCTCGAGCGCGGCGGCGACCTCGTCAAGTGGCGTGCCCAGGTGCTCCGCCACCGCCGCCGCGGCGAGGGCGTGCGGGACGAGGTGCCGGCCCGGCATGGCGCTGCGCAGGCGGCGCGTCGTCCAGGGCGCGCTAAGCGTGAACTCGGTCCCCTCGAGGCCGCGCGACACGACGTCCTCGCCGCGCACGTCGGCGGACGGACCGATCCCGAAGGTGCGCACCGCCGCGCGCGTGATGCCGGCCATGGCGGCCACGCGAGGGTCGTCGGCATTGAGCACCGCCAGGCCGTCGCGCGGCAGGGCCGCCGGCAGCTCCGACTTCGCGCGCGCGATGGCCTCGATGCTCCCCGCGCGCTCGAGATGCATCGGCTGCACGTTGAGGACGACGCCGACCTCGGGACGCGCGATCTCGGCCAGCAGCGCGATCTCGCCCTCGGTATACATGCTCATCTCGAGCACCGCCAGGCGGTGCGCATCGGTCAGCTCGAGGAGCGAGATCGGCAGCCCCGATTCCGAGTTGTGATTGCCCTGGCTGCGCAGGACCGGTTCGGTGCGGCCCAGGACGTCGGCGACCATCTCCTTGGCGAGGGTCTTGCCCGTCGATCCGGTGATGCCGACGACGCGGACGGCGTGCCGGCCGCGCCACCACGCGGCAAGCTCCTGGAGCGCGGTCAGCGGATCGGTCACCACGATCTGCGCCACGTCGGCGCCGGCCGGCAGGTCAACCGGGTGCTGGACGAGGACGGCGGCCGCGCCGGCACGGACCGCCTCGGCGGCGAACCGATGACCGTCGACGCGAGCGCCCCGCAGCGCCACGAAGCAGGCGCCGAGCGTCATGGCCCGGGAGTCGACGGTCGCCCCCGCGATCGCCGAGATCGAGGTGGGGGCGAAGAGGCGGCCGCCGGTGGCGGCCAGCAGGTCATCGAGCCGGATCGACGGAGGCACGCACGTCCCTGGGCTGGTTCGCGGCGAGTCTAGCCTCATTTCGTCGCCACGGTGACACCCGGCCGGTCGGGCGGGATGGCCAGGTAGTCGAGGATCTGGGGCGCCAGCTCGCCGAAGATGTCGTCCGGCCGCTCGGCCATCTGGTAGCGGCCCCACGTCGCCGGGCGGTTGAGCAGGATGAGCGTCGCGATCTGCGGGTTGCTCGCCGGATAGACGCCCACGAAGGAGCTGTCGATCCAGCCGTCGATGTACTGGTTGACGGTCACCTTGCGGTAGATCGGCTTGCCATCCGCGCCGTAGCCATCGATGACGCTCTTCTCGACGGGGCCCGCGATCTGCGCCGTGCCGGTCTTGCCGGCGATCGAGTAGCCATCCACGCGGGCCGTCTGGGCGATGCCGTCGTCGATGGCGCCGACGAGGAGATGGAGCACCGTGTTCGCCGTCTCCTCGCGCATGATCCGACCGGCGGGGTCCGGCGTGGCGTCATGGTACGTGCCACTCGCATCGGTCCAGCCGGCGACGACGTGCGGCGTGGCCAGGATTCCGCCGTTGGCGATCGCCGAGTAGCCGGCGACGAGCTGGACGGCCGTCAGCGAGAGGCCCTGACCGAACGAGTTCTGCGCGGCGGTGAGCTCGCCGGACCCGTTCGGGCCGTTCGGATTCCAGACGGTGCCCGACGCCTCGCCGGCGATATCGACGCCGGTGGAGCTGCCGAACCCGAAGTGCCTGAAGGCCTCGTAGAGCTTGGCCGGCCCAAGGGTCAGGCCGATCTTCGCCGCACCGACGTTGTTCGACAGCTTGAGCACGTCGGCGGGCTTCAGCGGCCCGTGTCCGTATGGAAACGTGTAGCGATCCGCGTTCTGGATGCGCACCTTGCCGATGCGCAGGTTGTTGTCGTCGTCGAACGTGTCGTTGACGGTGATCGCGCCAGCGTCCAGCGCGGCGGCGATGGTGAATGCCTTCATCACCGAGCCCGGCTCGTACTGGCGGCTGACGGCCGGGTTCGAGTAGAGCGCCGGGTCGGTGGTCGCGAAGTCGTTGGCGTTGTACGAGGGATAGGAGGCAAGCGCCAGGATCGCGCCGGTGTGGACGTCCATGACGAGGCCGATCGCGCCCTGCGCGTGGTTCTTCTCGAACGTCTCCCACATCCGCGCCTCGAGGATGTGCTGGAGCCCGCTGTCGATGGTGAGCGTCAGCTTCGCGCCGTCGGTCGGCTCGCGCAGCTCGCGCACCGAGTCCGCGATCTGGCGGCCGGCGACGTCCTCCTGCGCGATCACCTCCCCGGCGACCCCGGCAAGACGCTCGTTGGCCGTGAACTCGACGCCGGCCTGCCCGAGGCCGTCGTTGTCGACGAAGCCGATGACCTGCGCCGCCATCGTCATGTCCGGGGTGATGCCCTCGACCGGGTAGACCCGCTTCGGCTCGGGGAGCATCCCGATCCCCGGCAGGTCGAGCGCATGCACGCGCTCGGCGACGGTGGTGCTGACACGTCGGCGCAGCCAGGACCACTGACCGTCCCCGGCCAGCGTCGCGTAGAGCTGGTCACGATCGAGGCCGAGGATCGGGGCGAGCAGCTCCGCGGCGCGGCCGGGATCCTGCTCCCGCGTCAGCGGCGGTATCGCGAACACGGACTCGAGCTCGACGCTGGTGGCGAGGAGCACCCCGTTGGCATCGACGATCTCGCCGCGCTCGGCGGGGATCTCGTGCTGCTGGTTCAGCTGCGCGAGGGCCATGGCGGTGAGCTGCTCGGTGTCGAGCACGTGCCACCACACGAGGCGGCCACCGATGCCGGTCGCGAGCAGGCTGATGAGGACCAGGAGAACGAGGGCGCGGGCACGGCTATCGGTCCTGGCGAGCATTGGCTACTCCATGACCGCCTGGGCGGGCGGTCGTCGTGGGGCTACTTGGTCGATGCGCTCGATGGCTGAGCGAACGCGATCCGCTCCTGCGGGATCGGCTGGAGGCCGAGAGAATCGCGTGCCTGTGCCTCCACTCGCGACGGTGACCGCGCCTCGCCGATGGCCAGGACGAGCTGCTGCTGGTCCTGGCGCGCCTGCTGGATCGCCGTCTCGAGGACGTTGATCTCGTAGCCGGTGGCGGCGACGTGGCTCGATTGCGAGAGGTAGAAGAAGCAGAGGCTGGCCGCGACGAGCACCGTGACGAGCATGCCGGTGACGTTCACCGGGCGCGCGCGCCGCCCGGCACCGATGCGCCGGCCCCGCGAGCGCTGCACCGAGCGGCGGCGCGGGCGCGAGCGGCGGCCGAAGACGCCGAAGCCGGTGGCGGGACGTGCGCCGACAACAGCCATGCCTGCGACTCAGGCCGCGCTGGCGCGGCCGGAAATCCGGACGCCCCACGAGGTCGGTGACTCGAAGTCGAGGCCCTCCTCGACCTCGATCGCGGCGACGCGATCCGAGAGCCAGTACTGCTCCTCGTTCGCAGCGTTGACGCGCCGCTCGCGCAGCTCCCGCTGGCGGGCGCTGTACATCCGGCGGCGGCTCGTCTGGTGCCGTGATCGGCCTCGGCTCATGGTGGACCCTCCTCGTCCTGCGCTCTACGTGCTCGCCGTCTCGGCGAGCTTCTCGGCGACCCGGAGCTTGGCGCTGCGGGCACGGCGGTTCCGACGCACCTCCTGGGCGGTCGGCGTGGTGATCCCCTTCGTGACGGCGCGGAGCCGGGCGCGATGGCCGCAGGTGCAGACCGGCGGCAGCGGGTCTTCGACGCAGTCCCGACTCTCGCGGGCGATGAAGCGCTTCACGATGCGGTCCTCGCCCGAGTGGTAGCTGATGACGGCCAGGCGTCCCCCGGGACGCAGCGCGGCGAGGGCGCCGGCGAGCCCGGCGGAGAGGACCTCCACCTCGCGGTTCACGGCGATCCGCAGCGCCTGGAAGGTGCGCGTGGCCGGGTGGATGCGTCCCTGCTCGGCGGGGCCGCGGCTGCCGGACGCAGTCGCCACGACACCGGCGAGGTCTGCCGCAGTCACGATCCTGCCCTCCGCGCGCGCCGCCACGATCGCCTTCGCGATGCGGCCTGCACGGCGTTCCTCACCAAACGTCGCGAGGATTCCGGCGAGGTCTCGCTCCGTTGCGCGCTCGATGAGCTGGATGGCCGAAAGGCCGTGTTCTTCATCGAATCTCATGTCCGGCGGCGCTTCGGCCGCGAAGGAGAAGCCGCGCCGCTCATCGGCGAGCTGGTAGCTGGAGAGGCCCAGGTCGAGGAGGACGGCGTCGAGCGGGACGAAGCCCGCATCGGACGCGACGTCGAAGATCGACTCGAAGTTCGCGCGGCGCAGGACGACGCGCGACCCGAACCGCTCGAGGCTGTGTGTCGCCTCCACGATGGCCGCCCGATCGGCATCGATGCCGAGCAGGCGGCCATCCGGAGACGTCGCCTCCAACAGCCGCTCGGCGTGCCCTCCGCCACCGACCGTGCCGTCAGCCACGGAACTGCCGGGCCCCACGCCGAGCGAGGTGAGAACCTCGTCGACGAGGACCGGCAGGTGCCCTTCTCCCATTGGCTGCCGTACCCTTCTGGTCGGATGACGGGCCGATCGGCCCGGAGACGCATCAATGGCGGGGCGACGACGTGCGTCATGGCGTCTTCGTCCCTAGATCCCGAGGTCGGCGAGGTGCTCGGCCAGCGCCTCCGGCTGCTCTTCGATCTGGCTGCGGTACGGCTGCCACCGTCCGGGTGACCAGAGCTCGAGCCGGTCGAGGGCGCCCACCACGACGACCTCCCCGCTCTCGATGGCCGCGTATTCGCGCAGGTAGCCCGGCACGAGCACGCGACCCTGGCGGTCGAGGTCCACCTCGACCGCGCCGGATGACATGAAGCGAGCGAACTCGCGCGCCCGAGCATTCGTGAGCGGCAGCGCGCGAATCTTCGCCGCGAGGTCGTCCCACTCGTTGCCCGGAAAGATCGCGAGGCAGCCGTCGAGCCAGCGCGAGAGCGTCGCTCCTTCGGCCAGGCGCGGACGGAAGCGGACCGGGACGGCCACTCGTCCCCGATCGTCGAGCGCGTGACGGAACTCGCCCGTCAGATAGGTCGACCGGTCCATGTCCTGCGCTGCCCTGCACTAGCGTTCCCCACTATCCCCCACATCTCCCCATCTGTCACCACAGGGCGCCACTATACAGGGCGTCGGCTCCCCGTCAAGGCCAATTCGCGCATCGGGCAGGGGTACGTTCGTCGCCGATCGCGCCGGACCACGGAGAGCTCCGGCACGATGGGCACGATGGGCACGATGGGCACGACGAAGGCCGCCCCGTGATCGGGGCGGCCTTGATGACCGTGGGCGGGGTCGCGAAGATCAGGTCGCGGGCGCGACCTCCGCCGGGGAGGATGCACCTTCGCCGCCACGGAAGCCGTGACGGCGGTTCCCGCGATCAGGCCAGGTGCCGTCGGCCAGCTCCTGGCCGACATGCTCCGCGATCGCATCGGCCCGCTCCTGGGTGATGGTGCCGGCGGCGACCGCGTCGTCGAGGGCGGCCTGGAGTGCCGACGTCACCGCGTCAGTCACCGTCGAAACGGTGACGTCCTCGGCGGCGGCCACGTCGGCAAGGGTCTCGCCGCCACGGATGCGCTGTACCAGGTCGGCACGATCGATGCCGAGGCTGGTGGCGGCCGCGCCGACAAGGTCACCGAGCTGCCGGTGCCCGCGCATGCCGCCGCGGTGCGGTCCGGCAAAGGGGAATCTCCCCGCGAGCGCCGCGCACCCATCGCCGGCCGCAGCAAGCCGCTGCTTGAGCGTCGCCGCGCCCGCCGCGGTGAGGTCGCCGGCGGCGACGGCGGCGTCAATCGTCGACGCGGCTGCCGCGCGAGCGGCGGTGCCGAGGTCATCGGTCGAGATCCCGAGCTCGG